>NZ_CP121682.1:2417272-2719431 GCF_029760955.1 Streptomyces cathayae | reverse complement strand
CCACGTACGCGCGCGGCGCCCAGCGGCTCGGCGCGCTGCTGCGCACGGCCCGCGCACGCCTCGCCGACGGCGGCACCGCCGAGGAGGCGCTGTGGGACCTGTGGGACGGCACCCCGTGGCCCGCACGCCTGGAACGCGCCGCCCGCCGGGGCGGCGCCGCCGGACGCCACGCCGACCGGGACCTCGACGCGGTGTGCGCCCTGTTCGCGACCGCCGCCCGCGCCGAGGAACGCATCGGCGGCCGGGGCGCCCTGAACTTCCTGGAGGAGATCGACGCCGAGGACATCGCCGCCGACACCCTCACCCGACGCGCCGTACGCCCCGACGCCGTACGCCTGATGACCGCGCACCGCGCCAAGGGCCTGGAGTGGCGGCTGGTCGTCGTGGCCGGCGTCCAGGAGGGCCTCTGGCCCGACCTGCGCCGCCGCGGCTCCCTGCTGGAGGCCGACCGCATCGGCCGCGACGGACTCGCCGAACCGCTCACCCCCGGCGCGCTCCTCGCCGAGGAACGCCGGCTGTTCTACGTGGCGGCCACCCGCGCGCGGGAACGCCTCGTCGTGACGGCCGTGAAGGCCCCCGCCGACGACGGCGACCAGCCCTCCCGCTTCCTGACCGAACTCGGCGTCGAGCCCAAGGACGTCACCGGCCGCCCGCGCCGCCCGCTGTCCGTCGCCGCGCTCGTCGCCGAACTGCGCGCCACCACGGTCGACCCGCGCGTCTCCGACACCCTCAGGGAGGCCGCCGCCCACCGGCTCGCCCGGCTCGCCGCCCTCGCCGACGAGGACGGACGCCCCCTGGTGCCGTCCGCCCACCCCTACCGCTGGTGGGGCATGTACGAACCCACCCGGAGCAAGGTGCCGCTGCGCAGCCGCGACCAGCCCGTCGTGCTCTCCGGCAGCGCCCTGGACCAGCTCGCCCACACCTGCGCCCTGCAGTGGTTCCTCGGCCGGGAGGTGAAGGCCGACGCACCCGCGACCGCCGCCCAGGGCTTCGGCAACGTGGTGCACGTCCTCGCCGACGAGGTGGCCTCCGGGCACACCCCGGCCGACCTCGCCGTCCTCATGGAACGCCTCGACTCCGTGTGGAACGCGCTCGCCTTCGACGCACCGTGGAAGTCGCAGCAGGAGAAGCAGAACGCGCGCGTGGCACTCGAACGCTTCCTGCAGTGGCACGTCATGGACCGCGCCGGACGCACCCCGGTGGCCAGCGAGCACGACTTCGACGTGAGCCTCGCGGCCGGCGACTACGAGGTCCGCATCCGCGGCCAGATGGACCGCGTCGAGACCGACGGCGAGGGCCGCGCCTACGTCGTCGACTTCAAGACCGGGAAACAGGCCCCCAGCTCCGCCGAGGTGGCCCGCCACCCCCAGCTCGCCGTCTACCAGCTCGCCGTCCAGGAGGGCGCAGTCGACGAGGTGTTCGACGGCAAACGCCCCGAGACGGGGGGTGCCGAGCTGGTCCAGCTGCGCCAGGGCGCCGCCGGACGGGACGGCGGGGAGACCCTGCCCAAGGTGCAGGCCCAGCAGCCGCTGGAGGGGGAGTGGGTCGGCGACCTGCTCGCCACGGCGGCCGGCAAGGTCCTCGACGAACGCTTCACCCCGAGCACCGGCCAGCACTGCGCCCACTGCGCCTTCCAGGCCTCGTGCAGCGCCCGGCCCGAGGGGCGGCACGTGGTCGAGTGACGGGCCTCACGCAGCGCGCCGCCCGCACCGGCCCGCGGTTCACCGCCCCCGGAGCGCCGTCCGGCCCCGGGTGTCAGCGATCACCGTTAGCCTCTGCGATGTGCCCGCACCTCTCACCGACCCCGATCAGCTCAAGGAACTCCTCGGCATCCCCTTCACCCCGGAGCAGACGGCCTGCATCGTCGCGCCGCCCGCCCCCCAGGTGATCGTGGCCGGAGCCGGCTCGGGCAAGACGACGGTGATGGCGGCGCGCGTGGTGTGGCTGGTCGGCACCGGCCAGGTCGCCCCGGAGCAGGTGCTCGGCCTCACCTTCACCAACAAGGCCGCCGGCGAACTCGCCGAACGCGTCCGCAAGGCACTGGTCAAGGCCGGCGTGACCGACCCCGACCCTCTCGACCCGGACAACCCGCCGGGCGAACCGGTGATCTCCACCTACCACGCCTTCGCGGGCCGCCTCCTGACCGACCACGGGCTGCGCCTCGGCCTCGAACCGACCTCCCGCCTCCTCGCCGACGCGACCCGCTACCAGCTCGCCGCGCGGGTGCTGCGCGAGGCTCCCGGCCTCTACCCGGCACTGACCCGCTCCTTCCCCGACCTGGTCGGCGACCTCCTCACCCTCGACGGCGAACTCTCCGAGCACCTCGTACGGCCCGAGGACCTGCGCGACCACGACACCGAACTGCTGCGCACCCTGGAGAACACCCGGCTCACCAACGCCGACCTGCGCAAAGTGCCCGAAGCGGCCGCCGCCCGGCGCGAACTGGCCGACCTCGTCCTGCGCTACCGGGCCGCCAAACGCGAACGCGACCTGCTCGACTTCGGCGACCAGATCGCCCTCTCGGCCCGGCTCGCCCGGATCCCCGACGTGGGCCGCGTCCTGCGCGACGAGTTCCGCGTGGTCCTCCTCGACGAGTACCAGGACACCTCGGTCGCCCAGCGCGTCCTGCTGGCCGGCCTGTTCGGCGGCGGCACCGGCCACCCGGTGACCGCCGTCGGCGACCCCTGCCAGGCGATCTACGGCTGGCGCGGCGCCTCCGTCGCCAACCTCGACGACTTCCCCGAGCACTTCGCCCGGGCCGACGGCGGCCCCGCCACCCGTCAGTCGCTCAGTGAGAACCGCCGCAGCGGCGGCCGCCTGCTGGACCTCGCCAACGGCCTCGCCGACCCCCTGCGGGCCATGCACGCCGGAGTGGAAGCCCTCCGCCCGGCCCCGGGAGCCGAACGCGACGGCACCGTCCGCTGCGCCCTGCTGCACACCCATGCCGAGGAACTCGACTGGATCGCCGACTCCATCGCCCACCTCGTACGCACCGGGAAGGCACCCGGCGAGATCGCCGTCCTGTGCCGCACGGCGACCGACTTCGCCCAGATCCAGGGCGCCCTCGTCGCCCGGGACGTCCCCGTGGAGGTCGTCGGCCTGTCCGGGCTGCTGCACCTGCCCGAGATCGCCGACCTGGTCGCCGTCTGCGAGGTCCTCCAGGACCCCGGGGCCAACGCCTCCCTGGTCCGCCTGCTGACCGGCCCGCGCTGGCGCATCGGACCCCGCGACCTCGCCCTGCTCGGCCGCCGTGCGCGACTGCTCGTGACCCACGCGCGCGTGGACGGCGAGGACGACCCCGACCGCCGTCTCGCCGCAGCCGTCGAAGGGGTCGACCCGGCCGAAGTGATCTCACTCGCCGACGCCCTCGACACGTTCCTGGAGACACCCCTGGACGGGCCGGGCGACGACGGGCTGCCCTTCTCACCGGACGCGCGCGTGCGGTTCGCCCGGCTGGCCACCGAACTGCGCGACCTGCGCCGCTCCCTGGCCGACCCGCTGATGGACGTCCTGCACCGCGTCCTCGCCGTCACCGGTCTGGAGATCGAACTGTCGGCGTCCCCGCACGCCCTCGCCGCCCGCCGCCGCGAGACCCTGTCCAACTTCCTCGACGTCGCCGCCTCCTTCGCCGCCGGGGACGGCGAGGCGACCCTGCTCGCCTTCCTCGGCTTCCTGCGCACCGCCGCCCAGTACGAGAAGGGCCTCGACAACGCGCTGCCGGGTGGCGAGAACACCGTCAAGGTCCTCACCGCCCACAAGTCCAAGGGCCTGGAGTGGGACGTGGTGGCCGTCCCCGGACTGGTCACCGGTACGTTCCCCAGCGGCCAGGGGCGCGAGAAGTGGACCGCACAGGGCAAGGTGCTGCCCCACGGACTGCGCGGCGACGCCGACACCCTGCCCGATGTCGGGTCCTGGGACTCCAGGGGCCTGAAGGCCTTCCACGACGCCATGAAGGAGCACCAGCACACCGAGGAGCTCCGCCTCGGCTACGTCACCTTCACCCGCCCCCGCTCGCTGCTGCTCGGCTCCGGCCACTGGTGGGGGCCCTCGCAGAAGAAACCGCGCGGGCCGTCCGCCTTCCTGCAGGCCCTCCACGACCACTGCGCCGCCGGACACGGCGAGATCGAGGCCTGGGCGGACGCGCCCGCCGAGGGCGAGGAGAACCCCGCCCTGCACCGGGCCGCCCAGGACCAGGCGTGGCCCCTCCCGCTGGACGAGGACGCCCTCGCCCGCCGCCGCGCCGCCGCCGAGACCGTCCTGGCCCACCTGGAAAGCCTCGCCGGCGACCCGGACGGCCACCCCACGGCCGTCCACGCTCCCGGCACGTACGCCGATCCGGACTGGCCCCCGCCGCCGGACGACGAGCACCTCCCGCCCGAGGAGGGCGACCCCTTCACGGACGACGACTCCGGCGACTGGGACTCCTGGACCACCGACCGCCCCACCACCGACCGCCCCACCACCGACGGCGGTCCCGACGACGGCGGTCCCGACGACGGCGGTCCCGACGACGGCCGTCCCGACGACGGCCGTCCGGACGGCGGCCGGCCCGTCGTCCCGCTCCGGATCCCGCACCAGGCGCCCCCTCCGGAGCCCGCCCCACCCCGGCTCACCCCCGAGGAAGCCCGCACCGTCGCCTCCTGGGACCGCGACCTCGACGCCCTCACCGGCGAACTGCTGCGCGCCCGCGACAGCGTCACCGAGGTCCTGCTGCCCGCGTCGCTGACCACGTCCCAGCTGCTGCGCCTGGCCGCCGACCCGGACGGCTTCGCCCAGGAACTGGTCCGCCCCATGCCCCGACCGCCGCAACCCGCCGCGCGCCGCGGCACCCGCTTCCACGCCTGGGTCGAGAGCCGCTTCGAAGAACTGACACTGCCCATGCTCGAACCCGACGAGCTTCCCGGCAGCGAAGCCGAGATCGCCGACGAACACGACCTCGCGGCCCTCAAGGACGCCTTCGAACGCACCGAGTACGCCCGCCGCACGCCCTACCGCGTGGAGGCTCCCTTCCAGCTGGCGATCGCCGGCCGCGTCGTACGCGGCCGCATCGACGCCGTCTACCGGCAGGCCACCGGAGAGAAGGCCGCCGGAGGGGAGGGAGACGCCGGCGACGGGACGACGTACGAGATCGTCGACTGGAAGACCCACCGCAACCGCACCGCCGACCCCCTCCAGCTCGCCGTCTACCGGATCGCCTGGGCCGAGCAGCAGGGCGTCCCCCTGGGGTCGGTCACCGCCGCCTTCCTGTACGTACGCACCGGCGAGGTCGTACGCCCCGACGCGCTGCCGGACCGCGAGGCGCTGGAGCGGCTGCTGCTGGAGGAACCGTCCGGTGAGATACCGCACTCCGAGGACACCTCCGCGGGCCGATAGGCTCGAGACCATGAGCCAGCCCGTTGACAGTGCCGTCAGCGCCGTCCGTACGTACATCGAGCAGCACCGCGCCGCCTTCCTCGACGACCTCGTCGAGTGGCTGCGCATCCCTTCGGTGTCGGCCCAGCCCGACCACGCACCCGACGTGCGCCGCAGCGCCGACTGGCTCGCCGCCAAACTCACCGAGACCGGCTTCCCGACCGCCGAGGTCTGGCCCACCCCGGGCGCCCCCGCCGTCTACGCCGAATGGCCCTCGGCCGACCCCGGGGCACCCACCGTGCTGGTCTACGGCCACCACGACGTGCAGCCCGCCGCCCGCGAGGACGGCTGGCACAGCGAGCCCTTCGAACCCGTCGTACGGGACAACCGCCTCTACGCGCGCGGGGCCGCCGACGACAAGGGCCAGGTGTTCTTCCACACCCTCGGTGTGCGGACCCACCTCGCCACCACCGGCCGCACCACCCCCGCCGTGCACCTGAAGCTGCTGATCGAGGGCGAGGAGGAATCCGGCTCACCCCACTTCCGGGCACTCGTCGAGCAGCACGCCGACCGGCTCGCCGCCGACGCGGTGATCGTCTCCGACACCGGCATGTGGTCCGCGGACACCCCCACCGTGTGCACCGGCATGCGCGGTCTCGCCGAGTGCGAGATCCGGCTGTACGGCCCGGACCAGGACATCCACTCCGGCTCCTTCGGCGGCGCGGTACCCAACCCGGCCACCGCCGTCGCCCGCCTGGTCGCCGCCCTGCACGACGAACACGCGCGCGTGGCGATCCCCGGCTTCTACGACGGCGTCGTCGAACTCACCGACCGCGAACGCGAGCTCTTCGCCGAGCTCCCCTTCGACGAACAGCAGTGGCTGCGCACCGCCAGGTCGCACGGCACCCACGGCGAGAGCGGATTCAGCACCCTGGAACGCATCTGGGCCCGCCCCACCGCCGAGGTCAACGGCATCGGCGGCGGTTACCAGGGCCCCGGCAGCAAGACGATCATCCCCTCCTCGGCGACGGTCAAACTCTCCTTCCGGCTGGTCGCCGGCCAGGACCCCGACCACATCGAGAAAGCCGTCCGCGACTGGACGGCGGGGCAGATCCCCGAGGGCATCCGCTGCGAGATCACCTTCCGCCCCGCCACCCGCCCGTGCCTGACCCCGCTCGACCACCCCGCCCTCGAGTCCGTGGCCCGCGCCATGGGCCGCGCCTTCGGCACACCCGTCCGCTTCACCCGCGAGGGCGGCTCCGGACCGGCCGCCGACCTCCAGGACGTGCTCGGCGCACCGGTGCTCTTCCTCGGCATCTCCATTCCGTCCGACGGATGGCACGCACCCGACGAGAAGGTCGAACTGGACCTCCTCCTCAAAGGCGCCGAGACCACCGCACACCTCTGGAGCGACCTCGCCGAGCACTGGCGGCCCGTGCCCTGAACGCCCGGGGCCGTCCGGCCCCGGGCGCCCGCGACGGGGCACACTGGAAGCACCCCCGTCGCCGGGCGTGCCGCCGGACCCGGTCGCCTCCCGCCGTACGTCCAGCCGAACCAACCGCCGACCCAATCCGTTTCACCGGGGGAGTTGGAAGCACCCGTGACCACCAGGACCGACCACATCGCCGATCGCCCCGTCTCGCTCACCGCCCCGAGCGGCATCAACCGCGCCGCCCACCACCGGCTCGACGAAGCATGGCTCGCGGCAGCCTGGAGCCACCCCTCGACGCGCTGCTTCGTGGTCTCCGGCGGCCAGGTCCTCATCGACGAGACGGCGGACGGCAGCACCGAACTCGTCATGACACCCTCCTTCGAGGCGCCGCTCACCGAGGCACACCGCTACTTCCTCGGCACCGACGAGGACGGCGTCAGCTACTTCGCCCTCCAGAAGGACGTCCTGCCCGGCCGCATGGACGACTCCGCCCGCCCGGCCGGACTGCGCGAGGCGGGCCTGTTCCTGTCCTCACGCGACGCGGGCCTGATGGTGCACGCGGTCGCCCTGGAGAACTGGCAGCGCCTGCACCGCTTCTGCTCCCGCTGTGGCGAGCGCACCGTCATCGCCGCGGCCGGCCACATCCGCCGCTGCCCCGCCTGCGGCGCCGAGCACTATCCGCGCACCGACCCCGCCGTGATCATGGCCGTCGTCGACCGGCAGGACCGCATCCTGCTCGGCCGCCAGGTCCACTGGCCCGAGGGCCGCTTCTCGACCCTCGCCGGATTCGTCGAGCCGGGCGAGGCCATCGAGCAGTCGGTGCGCCGCGAGGTCCACGAGGAGGTCGGCATCAGCGTCGGCGAGGTCGAGTACATCGCCAGCCAGCCCTGGCCGTTCCCCTCCAGCCTCATGCTGGGCTTCTTCGCCCGTGCCACCTCGACCGACATCACCGTCGACGGCGACGAGATCCACGAGGCCCGCTGGTTCTCCCGGGAGGAACTGGGCGCCGCCTTCGAGTCCGGCGAGGTGCTCCCGCCCTACGGCATCTCGATCGCGGCCCGTCTGATCGAGCGCTGGTACGGCAAGCCCCTTCCGACCCGCAGCGCCTTCTGACACACGGAAGCGGGGCGGGCGTCCCTCGACCGGGGACGCCCGCCCCGCTTCCAGCGAGCCGCTCGCTCAGCCGCCGACCTTCTGCTTCACCTGCGCCAACGACGGATTGGTGAGCGTCGAGCCGTCCGGGAAGAGCACGGTCGGGACTGTCTGATTTCCCCCGTTCGCCTTCTCCACGAAGGCCGCGGAGTCCGGGTCCTGCTCGATGTTGATCTCGGTGTACGCGATGCCCTCGCGGTCCATCTGGCCCTTCAGGCGGCGGCAGTAACCGCACCACGTGGTGCTGTACATCGTCACAGTGCCCGGCATGTCTCTCGTGCTCCTTCGGCTGCTCGGGGGAAGTCCTCGATGTGAGAGGAACGTACTTGAAAGCGCAGGCATTCCCCTGCGGCGGGGCCCGCCCCGCGTCCGTCCCGGCCCGCCCGGTCCTCCTGGTGTGATCTCCGACGTATCAGCCCGTCGTATCAGTACGACCGCGAGGTGCTGCCTGTGGACAACCCGGCTCATCCGCCTCCGGCGACCTGGCAGCATGGCGGTGTGACAGCAGCAACGCCCTCCCCTCTCTTCCCGCGGGTACCGGACTCGGCCGACGCGGTGCTCGAAGGGCTCGACCCCGAGCAGCGCGAGGTGGCCACCGCCCTGCACGGCCCGGTGTGTGTGCTGGCGGGCGCCGGTACCGGCAAGACCAGGGCGATCACCCACCGGATCGCCTACGGGGTGCGCGCCGGCATCCTCCATCCCTCCAGCGTGCTCGCCGTCACCTTCACCAACCGCGCCGCCGGGGAGATGCGCGGCCGGCTGCGCCAGCTCGGCGCCGCCGGGGTCCAGGCCCGCACCTTCCACTCGGCGGCGCTCCGCCAGCTCCAGTACTTCTGGCCGAAAGCGGTCGGTGGCTCCCTGCCCCGGCTGGTCGACCGGAAGGTCCAGCTCGTCGCCGACGCGGCCGCGGCCTGCCGCATCCGCCTCGACCGGGGCGAGCTGCGGGACGTCACCGCCGAGATCGAGTGGTCCAAGGTCACCCAGACCGTTCCCGCCGACTACCCGCCCGCCGCGGCCAAGGCCGCGCGTGAGGCGCCCCGCGACCCCGCCGAGATCGCGCAGCTCTACGCCGCCTACGAGGACCTCAAGCGGGAGCGCGGGGTCATCGACTTCGAGGACGTGCTGCTGCTCACCGTGGCCGTCCTGCAGGACCGGCGGGACATCGCCGAACAGGTCCGCGCCCAGTACCAGCACTTCGTCGTCGACGAGTACCAGGACGTCAGTCCGCTCCAGCAGCGGCTGCTGGAGCTCTGGCTCGGCGACCGGGAGAACCTGTGCGTGGTCGGTGACGCCAGCCAGACGATCTACTCGTTCACGGGCGCAACGCCCGACCACCTGCTCGACTTCCGCACCAGGCATCCCGGTGCCACCGTCGTGAAGCTGGTCCGTGACTACCGCTCCACCCCCCAGGTCGTCCACCTCGCCAACGGTCTGCTCGCCCAGGCGCGTGGCCGGGCCGCCGACCACCGGCTGG
Organism: Streptomyces cathayae; assembly: GCF_029760955.1. Lineage (GTDB taxonomy): Bacteria > Actinomycetota > Actinomycetes > Streptomycetales > Streptomycetaceae > Streptomyces > Streptomyces cathayae. The sequence goes on along the minus strand of NZ_CP121682.1, from coordinate 2,710,021 downwards.
AACTGGTCTCCCAGCGCGGCCCGGGGCCCGAGCCGGTCTTCACCGAGTACCCCGACGAACCCGCTGAGGCCGAGGGCGCCGCGCGCCGGATCCGCGAACTGATCGACGCGGGTGTCCGGGCCAGCGGGATCGCCGTGCTGTTCCGCACGAACTCCCAGTCCGAGACCTACGAGCAGGCCCTCGCGGACGCCTCGGTGCCGTACCAGCTGCGTGGTGCCGAGCGTTTCTTCGACCGCCCGGAGGTGCGCAAGGCGGGCGTCGCCCTGCGTGGGGCGGCCCGTTTCGGCGGTAACGACAGTCTCCTCGACGACGTCGTCGACCTGCCCTCCCAGGTGCGTGCCGTGCTGTCCGGCCAGGGCTGGACGGCCCAGCCGCCGGCGGGCTCGGGTGCGGTGCGGGAGCGCTGGGAGTCGTTGGCGGCTCTGGTGAACCTCGCCCAGGACTTCGCCGCCGCCAGGCCGGGTGCGACCCTCGCCGACCTCGTCGCCGAGCTCGACGAGCGGGCCGGCGCCCAGCACGCGCCGACCGTGGAGGGCGTCACGCTCGCCTCGCTGCACTCGGCCAAGGGCCTCGAGTGGGACGTCGTCTTCCTGGTCGGTGTCGCCGAGGGGATGATGCCGATCACCTACGCAAAGACCGACGAGCAGATCGAGGAGGAGCGTCGGCTCCTTTATGTCGGTGTCACCCGGGCGCGTGAGCGTCTCCATGTCTCCTGGGCACTCTCCCGTTCGCCCGGCGGGAGGGCGAATCGCCGGGCCAGCCGCTTCCTCGACGGGTTGCGTTCCGGCTCGGCGGCCGCGGTCGGCCGGGGCGGTGCGGGAGGAGTGGGAGGTGTGGAGCGTGGTGTGTCCGGAGCGGCGGCCTCCCCCTTTGCGGCGTCGGGCCCCCGACGCGGGCAGCGCAGCCCTGCCCGGTGCCGGGTCTGCGGCCGCACCCTGACGGACGCGGGCGAGATGAAGCTGATGCGCTGTGAGGACTGCCCCTCGGACATGGACGAGGGCCTCTACGAGCGGCTGCACGACTGGCGCGGCGAGCAGGCGCGGCGCAGCGGACAGCCGGCCTTCTGCGTCTTCACGGACAAGACGCTGATGGCCATCGCCGAGGCGGTCCCCGAGGACGCGGCGGGGCTCGCCCGCATCCCCGGGGTGGGGATGCGCAAGCTGGGGCGCTACGGAACCGACGTACTGGCCATATGCGCAGGCGGGGACGGGGCGCATGGCAAGGATCAGGACTGATTCCAACTCGTCGGGAAAATAGTTTGCGCATGCCCGGGGAAGCCCCATAGGTTCTTAGGCACGGGAACGGCGGCCTTCTCACAGGCCCTGGATCCGTGTTGTACTTGCATATTCGCCGGACCGGTAGACCCCGGTCCCCTGATACGCCGAGAGGAGGCGAGTCCTGTGATCAGCATCAACACCAGCTCCGTCGTCAAAACGACCGATCGCTCGGCCGTCTCCCTGTGCATGCTCGGCGCCTCGCATCAGGGCACTGGTCTGTCCGGCATCCCTGCCGCAGGTCCGGCGTCCTTTGCTGCTCCCGCGGGTCTTTCCCTCCGTGAGCGCAATGAGCGACCGATCAAGGCACTGGAAGCGGTAGAGGCACAGGTGCAGACCTATGCCTTTGCGGCGGCCGGTGCCGGATTCCGGAAGCAGACGACACAGCACCACCTGATGTGGGCCTTCCGTGGGCCAGAACCCTGGAGTCATCCAGCCTGATGCGATCAGGCCGGCGCCTTCAGGGCCGCGGAACCCCATCCGGGATCCGCGGCCCTTCTGTTTGTCCCCGAACGGGGACGACGGACCGAAGCGCCTCGGGACAGGACAAGAACCCGGTACCAGCCGACACCCGGCCCACCGGCCGGAACGAACAGACGAGGAAGACGAACCGTGCAACTCGAAGCGCACGCCCCGTCCGTACCGCCTTCCGAAACGATCCCCAAGCCTGGCTCCACGGAGGACCCGACCTTGACTCCGCTCACCGCGCTCACCGCGCTCGACGACGCCATCGAGAACCTCGGCGTGCCCGTCCCGTGCCGTTCCTACGACCCGGAGGTCTTCTTCGCCGAGTCGCCGGCGGACGTGGAGTACGCCAAGTCCCTCTGCCGTACCTGCCCGCTGATGGAGGCCTGCCTCGCCGGTGCCAAGGAGCGGCGTGAGCCGTGGGGCGTCTGGGGCGGGGAGCTGTTCGTCCAGGGCGTCGTCGTCGCCCGGAAGCGGCCGCGTGGCCGGCCGCGCAAGAACCCGGTCACGGCATGAACACCCCAGGAACGATCGACCATCCCCTCACGCACGACCCGCAGAAGCAGGCCCCGATGATGCCGACCGCCGACGAGCCCGCAGGCTCCGCGACCGAAGACTTCACCACCAGCGGCGCGAACGACTCGCGCCAGAACAGGACCCGTGAGATGCAACTCATCCCAGAAGCCCTGGCCCGTGCGCATATGCACGAGCGGCTGCACGAGGCCGAGCGGGAGCGCCAGGCTGTACGCCTGGTGACCGCTCAGCGGATGCAGCGCCGCGCCGAGCGTGCCTCCCGGCGCGCCCGCCGCGCGCTCGCCATGGCCGTCATGCAGTAGCCGTGCAGTAGCGATTCTCCGGGCCGGCCCGTTCTTCCGATCCGGCCGACCCGGCGGTCCTTCTCCACCACGGGGGCCGGTCCGTGCCGAACGGACCGGCCCCCGTGGTGCGTTGCACCGAGCGGGCCGCGACGACGGTCGCGGCCCGCGCGTCTCACGCCTGAGCCGCCGACTTCTCCTCCGCCGACTTCTCTTCTGCCGAGGCCCCCGCGCCGTCCGCGTCCGCCGCCTCCGCGTCCGCCGTGTTCTCAGTGCTCTCCGCGCCCAGCTCCGGTTCCTCCGGCTCCGGTTCCTCCGGGAGGAACCCCGGCAGCCACTCCTGCAGTTCGTCGCGGAGCCGTACCGTCCCGCCCAACTGGCACAGCACACCGATCGTGCTCAGGGTCACCCGGTGTATCAGCAGGTACGCCGGAGGGAGGTTGAGCTGCTTGGCCAGTTGGTAGGCCGGGGAGCGGGGATCGCCGATGCGTGTGGCCTGGCCGCGCATCCAGCCACGGGTGAAGGTGAACGCCTCGACCCGCGCCGGCTCGATGATCGGCAGGAGGTACTCGAGGACCGCGTCGGGATCCAGCTCGATGGTCTCCCTGACGAACCCCTCCGCGCACAGCATCCGGTAGACGGACTCCGCCTCGCCGTCCACTGCCATCCGCAGGGCCTCGCCGATGGGGTGGGGCAGCCCGCCCGGGAGACGGTCGACCGTGCCGAAGTCCAGTACGCCCAGACGCCAGTCGTCCTCGCCGTCCGGACCGCCGGGCAGCAGACGGAAGTTGCCCGGATGAGGATCGGCGTGCAGCAGCCCGGTGCGGGCCGGTCCGGAGAACAGGAAACGGGCCAGGAGCTGACCGGCTCGGTCGCGCTGCGCTTCCGTGCCGTCCGAAATGATCTCCGACAGGGGGACGCCGTCCATCCACTCGGTGACCAGCACCTGTTCGCCCTGGTGGACCACCGCCGGTACGACGACGTCGGGGTCGTCCGTGAACTCCTCGGCGTGGGCCTGCTGAGACCGGGCCTCCAGGGCGTAGTCCAGTTCCTCCGAGACCCGGTCCTTCAGCTCGGTGATCAGCGGTTTGACGTCCATGCCGGGGATGAGCGGGCCGAGCAGGCGGGCGAACCGGCTCAGCTGGTTCAGGTCGGACAGCAGGGCCTCGCCTGCGCCCGGGTACTGGACCTTGACCGCCACCTCGCGGCCGTCGTGCCACACTCCCCGGTGCACCTGGCCGATCGAGGCCGCGGCAGCCGGCTTGTCCTCGAACTCGAGGAACAGGTCGCGCCAGTCCTCGCCGAGCCGTTCCTCCAGCACCGTGTGCACGGTACGGGTCGGCATGGGCGGGGCCGCCTCCTGAAGCTTCGTCAGCGCCGTGCGGTAGGGCCCGGCGATCTCCTCCGGCAGGGCCGACTCGAACACCGACAGGGCCTGGCCGAACTTCATCGCGCCGCCCTTGAGCTCGCCGAGCACCTTGAACAGCTGTTCCGCGGTGCGCTGCTGCAACTCCCGGCCGACGATCTCCGCGGACTCGCCCACGATCCGCTTGCCGAGCCCCCAGGTCGCCCGCCCGGCGAAGCCGAGCGGGAGCGCGGCCAGCTTGGCGGTCCGGGTGACCGCCTTCCGGGGAAGATCAGACATGCGCCCTCCAAGTCCCTGCCGGCCGCTCCGCGTCCGCCATACGGCACGACTCCTTCGACGGCCCTTGCGAGGCCATTGTCTCGTGCGCCCGGCCGTACTCGGAGGTGTGTTCCGACATGCCTTTCACCGCGTCCCCCTCCGCCGCTCCGCACGGGCAGCCGGGACGCGCCCGGACCGGCCGTGCATGCCAGTGCAGGCCCGGGAGGGATGCCTCCCAACGGGTGCCGGCGCTGGACGGAACATGGCCGTCCAGGTGAGCCAACGCATGGGCACCGGCCAGTCCGGCCACGGTCGCGGCCAGAGCCATGTCGCAGGCTCCCACCTGGCGCTGCCGTCCGGAGCGCCACTGGGCGACCATACGGGGCCAGGCCGGGTCCCGGTCGGTCCTGTTGCCCTGGAGGCAGCCCGCGCAGGCCGTCTCACCGGGCAGGACGAGCGGTCCGACGACACCGGTTCCCTCCGCCACTCCCGCGTAGAGGTGGGGTGTTCCGGAGGCCACCAGGGGCTCGGTCCCCGACGGGTCGGGTGCGTGCACGGCGACATCGTCCCGGGGAGCGAGGATCACCAGGGAGAACCCGGGATCGCCACCCACGAACGGCGACCGGGCGGTACGGCGCCGCGGTCGGTCCGGTGCGGCGCGGCGCACGGCGCGGCGGGCCGCCTCGTCCCTGCGGTCGCCGACGGCTTCGGCGGGCAGGCCGCCCGGTGCGACGTCCCAGGGCTCGACCCGCCCGATGTCACGCACGTCGACCTCACCCACGCCGGCTGCCGCCAGCAGCGCCGCCAGCATCGCGCCCACCCGGCCGGCTCCCCTCACCTGCACCCGCGCGCCGCGGCGCGCGGCGAGTCGCCCGAGCGCGTCGCCCGGTGCGGAGGTGGTCAGGGTCAGCGAGGCCAGGTCGGGGCGCAGCCGGTCGAGGACCTCCCGCTTCTCGCGCAGGGCATCGGCGGCCGGACCGCCGCCCCGGGAGTCGTCCAGGAGCCCGGCCCGCGACAGTCTGGTCACGAGCCGGTCGACATGACCGTCGGGCAGATCCATGCGCCGGCCTTCCTCCCGCAGGTGGGCGAGTCCGCGGGTGCCGTTGAGCAGGTCGAGGAAACTGCCCGTCGCCGTGTCCACCGGCCCCAGGGTCAACGCGTGCGCGGGTGTCATCCCGAACTGCACGGTGTTGAGGTCGCGCCATCCGCGCCGGAGCGCGGGTTTCACCATCGGATGCATGCCAGGTCCCCCGTATGCCCTTGATCGCTGCCGTAGTGCCGTAGTGCCGCTGAAGTTCAGTGCCGTCGACCCGCTCGTGGGGCGGTCGACGAGTGCCAGCATGCACCGCTTCGGGGAAGTGTGCGGAAAGTTGTCCACAGGGGTGAGGAATGATCCTATAAATCCTGCGCATGGTGAGGGGATCGACATCGAAGCGTCCTGGAACCGGGACTTCCCCGGGGACAGCGGGTAACGTCGGGGCGTGCCCGCCGACCCACCGCACCGCGCCGCCCCACCACAGCGCAGCACGACGAGCCAGTCGACGAACGGCTCACGGGCGAGCGCGATCGAGGTCCGCCGGAGTTCCCGCCGACGCAGAACGGTGTCCGCGTACCGCGAGGGTGATCGCACCGTCGTGCTCATTCCCGCCCGGATGTCCGAGGCGGAGGAACAGCGCTGGGTGAACGTCATGCTCGACAAGCTGGCCGCCCAGGAGAGCAGGCGGACACTCGGGCACACCGAACTGACCGAGCGGGCCGAGCGGTTGTCGGCCCAGTACTTCGACGGGCGGGCCCTGCCCCGCTCCGTGCGGTGGGTGACCAACCAGAACACGCGCTGGGGCTCGTGCACGCCGTCCGAGGGCAGCATCCGCCTGTCGCACCGGCTGCAGGGCATGCCCGAGTACGTCGTCGACTACGTCCTCTGCCACGAGCTGGCGCATCTGCTGGTGCCCGGTCACGGACCCCGTTTCTGGCGTCTGCTGGAGGCGTATCCGAAGACGGAACGGGCCCGGGGCTACCTCGAAGGCGTGGTCGCGGCCGAGCGGCTGCCGCATCCGCCCGGCACCCGCGACGAGGGAACGCCGTCCGCAGTGAGCGCACCGTAGGGGCACGCGCGTGTTGTGTACCGGGTCTGTACCGACATCGTCGGTTGTCCGGATTTGCCGTTAGCCTGGCGCGACGCACTCACATTCGGGATGGGGGACGGTCGTACGCATGGCCAGGGAATTCCAACGCGGCCACAAGGCCAGGATCAGTGATCTCACCGCTGGCACGGATCTGTACGTAGGCGTGCAGATCTCCGGCCCCGGGCTCACCTTCGACATCAGCTGCTTCGGTCTCGACGCGGACGAACGGCTCTCGGACGACCGGTACTTCGTCTTCTTCAACCAGCCGAAGTCCCCCGAGGAGTCCCTCCAGCTCCTGGGTGCGCAGGCCGGCGACACGGAATCCTTCCGGGTGACGCTGGACCGGATCCCGCAGCAGATCAAGAAGCTGTCCTTCACGGCGACGATCGACGGCGCCGGGCAGATGTCCCAGATCGGTCCCGGATACATCCGCATCGTCGCGGGCGGCGAGGAAGTGGCCCGTTACCCCTTCGACGGCTCCGAGTTCTCCACCGAGCGGGCGGTGATGCTGGGTGACTTCTACCTCAAGGACGTGTGGCGGTTCGCCGCCGTCGGTCAGGGCTTCGACGGTGGGCTCGAAGCGCTGCTGAAGAACTTCGGAGGTGAGGTGGCGGAGGAGGAGCCCGCCGCCCCGCAGCAGCCGCAGGCGAGCGGCGCCGCTCCTGGCTTCGCGCCGCCCGCGTTCGCCGTCCCCGGCACCGCCGTGCCGACTCCCGCCCCCGCGCCGGCCCCTCAGCCCGCGGCACAGGGTTTCGCCCCTCCCCCCGGCGCCACTCCGCCCCCGCCCCCGGCGCCGTCGGTGCACGCCGCGCAGACGATCGTCGCGCCCCTGAACACTCCGCCCGGGGGCTCCCCGGTGCCGCCTCCGGCTCCGGCGCCCGCGCCCTTCGGCCGGCCCGGCCAGCAGCCACCGCCCCCCGGCCCGCCGGCTCCGAGCGCCCCGCCGCCCCCCGGCTACGGCGCGCAGCCGCAGGCACCACAGGCACCCGCCCCGCCGCCCGGTTACGGCGGGCCGACACCCCCACCCGGCTACGGCCAGCCGCCGCCCGCACAGATGCCGGGTCAGGTGCCCGGCCCGCCGGCCCCCTACGGGACTCCGCAGGGCGCTCCCCCGAGCGCACCCCAGGGTGCACCGCAGGCCCCGGGTGTGCTCGGTGCGCTCCAGATGTTCAAGGAGACGCCCACCGGGCAGCGCTGGACCCAGCAGAACCAGAAGCTCGTCCGCGTCGACCTCGGCATCGGCGGTCAGCCCGTGCTGGCCCGACAGGGCAGCATGGTCCTCTACCAGGGCAAGGTCGACTTCAACTACAAGGGCGCCGGCTTCACCGGCCGGATCGTGGGCAACGCGACCGGCCAGGAGATGCAGCTGATGCGCTGCACGGGCCAGGGCCAGGTGTTCTTCGCCGAGGACGCCACGATGCTGCACCCGATCGAGCTCCAGGGCGACGCCGTGTGCGTCTCCGCCGAGAACGTCCTCGCCTTCGACGAAGGCCTCCAGTACGAGGTCCGCCGTGTCGAGGGGCACGGCATTCCCGGTGGCGCGCTGTTCACGATGCAGTTCCAGGGGACCGGCACCATCGTCGTGAAGACGCACGGCGTGCCCGTGGTGCTGCCGGTGACGCCCACCACGTTCGCCGACTGCAACGCCGTGGTCGCCTGGTCGGCCGCCTCCCAGGTGATCGTCTCCAGCCAGGTGCGAATGCGCCGCAACTCCTACCCCGGCGACACCGGGGAGAGCGTCAACCTCCAGTTCCGGGGAGCACCCGGCAACTTCATCGTCGTCCAGCCGTACGAGATCTGAGGGAGCCCGTCATGAACCAGCCACTCGCGGGCTACGCCCCCGCCCCCGTCACCGCGCGCATGGAGAACCACGGCGACCACATGCTGAAGGTCGCCCTGCAGACCGGGAACGACCTCTTCGCGCGCGTGGGGTCCATGGTCGCCTACGAGGGGTTCGTCCAGTACGAGCCGAACCCGTCGGCCGTGCGCCAGATCGCGCGGGACTGGATGACCGGGGAGGGCGCGCCGCTGATGAAGTGCTCCGGCGACGGCCTGCTCTACCTCGCCGACTACGGTGCGAACGTCGTCGTGATCAACCTCAACGGCGACGGCATCTCCGTCAACGCCACCAATCTGCTCGCCTTCGACGCCCATCTGTCGTGGGGCGTGGAGCGGGTGAAGGGCCTGGCGAAATTTGCCGGGCAGGGCCTGTGGAACACCAGGATCTCCGGGCAGGGCTGGGTCGCGCTGACCTCCCGGGGCAAGCCGATCGTCGTCGACTGCGGCGGTGGCGAGGACGAGACGTACGTCGACCCGGACGCTCTGGTCGCCTGGTCCCCGAACCTCAAGGTGAAGGGCAAGCGCAGCTTCCGGGCACAGTCGCTGATCGGCCGCGGCAGCGGCGAGGCCTACCAGATGGCGTTCTCCGGCCAGGGCATCGTCGTCGTCCAGCCCAGTGAGGACAGCACCGACCGTCTCCGGGTCCGGGGCTGAGGGGGAGCAACCACACCATGCAGAGCCCGCTTTTCGCCCACAACGACCAGCAGACCCAGGAACGCTGGAGCCTGCAGAACAAGCAGATGCTCCGGGTCGCCCTGGAGGGTCACGACGACATCCTCGCCCGCAAGGGCAGCATGATCGCCTACCAGGGACTCGTCGAGTTCGACGCCGAGTACCAGAGCCACGGTCAGGCACTCAACCGTGCGCGCACCGGTGAGGGACTGGACCTGATGCGCTGCCACGGGCAGGGCACGGTCTACCTCGCCAACCTCGCCCAGCACATCCATCTCATGGACGTGGACCATGGGGGGCTGACCGTCGACAGCAGCTATGTGCTCGCGACGGACTCCTCACTGCACCACGAGGTCATCGCCGTCGACAGCCTGTACGGCATCTCCGGCTCCGGGAAGTACCAGCTCAACATCACCGGCCAGGGCAAGGTCGCGCTGATGACCTCCGGCATGCCGCTGCTGATGCAGGTGACGCCGGACACGTACGTCAACTGCGACGCCGACGCGATCGTCGCCTGGTCCACGGGGCTGCGCGTGCAGATGCAGGCCCAGACCCACTCCTCCGGGGTGTGGCGGCGCCGCGGCAGCACCGGTGAGGGCTGGGAGCTCAGCTTCATGGGCAGCGGCTTCGTACTCGTCCAGCCCAGCGAGCTGCTGCCGCCGCAGAACGCCCAGATCGGCTCCGGCCTCGCCGCGCAGTACGGAATGGGCCAGCAGGGCGCCCGTGGACAGAACCAGGGCAACGTCTGGAGCTGAGCCTTCGGCCGGAACAGAGGTGATGAGGGGCGGCCCGTCACGGGGGGCGCCCCTCACGCGTGCGTCAGACGCCCAGTCTCGTCCGGGTCGCTTCCAGCAGACGGACGACCGACGCGTCGGCCACACCCGCCACCTCGTCGTACGGGAACCAGCGCAGGTCGAGCGACTCGTCGCTGATGGCGTGTGCGGCGTGAGGGGAGGCCACGGCCGCGTACTGGACGTCGAAGTGCCAGTGGCAGGGCGGCGGGATCGCATGCCGGTCCAGACGCACCGGTCCGCCCCTCAGGAGGGTCAGCCCCGTGATGCCCGACTCCTCGGTGGCCTCCCGCAGGGCCGCAGCCGCGAGCGAAGTGTCACCCGGCTCACAGTGACCGCCCATCTGCAGCCACATCCGCAGCTTCCGGTGCAGGGTCAGCAGCACCCGGCCGCGCTCCGGATCGACGACCAGGGCGCTCGCGGTGATGTGGCCGGCGTCGCAGGCCTTCCACATGCCGTCCTGGTGCGCGGTGAGGTGGTCGAGGTAGGTCCGGCGGAGTTCCGGCTGGTTCTCGTACCCCTTGAGTACGAGAACCGTGTCGTCGTACAGGCTCACTCGGTGCCGTCACCCTTGTCCTTGCCGGTGCCCTCGTCCGGGCCACCGCTCCTGTCCTCGTCCTTCTTCCTCAGGTCGGACTTGCCGGCCGCCTCGCCGAGCATCTTGTCCAGCTCGGAGAAATCGATCTGCTCGCGGTGCACGAAACCGTCCGGATCGTCCAGGTCGGTGGCCGTCGGCAGCATGTCCGGGTGGGCCCACAGGGCGTCCCGGCCGTCGACCCCGCGCGCGTCGGTGAGCGAGGCCCACAGGCGCGAGGCGTCGCGCAGCCGGCGCGGGCGCAGCTCCAGACCGATCAGCGTGGCGAACGTCTGCTCCGCGGGGCCGCCCGAGGCGCGCCGGCGGCGCAGCGTCTCGCGCAGCGCGTCCGCGGACGACAGCCGGGGCTTCGCCGCCGCGTGCACCACGGCGTCCACCCAGCCCTCGACGAGGGCCAGCGCCGTCTCGAGACGGGCCAGGGCGGCCTTCTGCTGAGGGGTGTCCTCCGGCTGGAACATGCCCTGCTGGAGAGCCTCCTGCAGCTGCTCCGGGTTCTGCGGGTCGAACTGGCCGACGACGTCCTCCAGCTTGGCGGTGTCGACCTTGATGCCGCGCGCGTAGCCGTCGACCGCGCCGAACAGGTGCGAGCGCAGCCACGGCACGTGAGTGAACAGGCGCTGGTGGGCGGCCTCGCGCAGGGCGAGATACAGCCGCACCTCCTCCTGCGGGACGCCCAGGTCCTTGCCGAACGCCGCGATGTTCACCGGCAGCAGCGCGGCCTTGCCGGCCGGGCCGAGCGGCAGGCCGATGTCGGAGGAGCCGACGACCTCACCGGCCAGCACGCCGACGGCCTGGCCGATCTGCGTGCCGAACATGGCGCCGCCCATCGAGCGCATCATGCCGATCAGCGGGCCCGCCATGGCCTGCATCTCCTCCGGCAGCACGTCGCCCATGGCGACCCCGACGCGCTCGGCGACCGGGTCGACGAGCTCCCGCCACGCCGGCAGGGTCGCCTCGACCCACTCCGCACGGCTCCACGCCACCGAGGAGGCCGCACCGGACGGCAGCGAGGTGGCGTCGTCCAGCCACAGGTCGGCCAGCCGGACGGCGTCGTCGACGGCCCTGCGCTCGGCGGGGCCGACGCTGGCGTCCTTCGTGCCGTCCGAAGTGCCCTGGGAGACCGTCTGGCGGGCGATCTGCTTGGCCATGTCCCAGTTCACCGGACCGCCCTCGTAGGAGAGCATCTGTCCGAGCTGCTGGAACGCGGCGCCCAGGTCGTTGGGGTTCAGGGAACCGAACATCGCGGCGAACGGATTATCGGCGCCGGGACCGCCTGGGCCGCCGAAGCCGCCGGCCCCGGGCATGCCGAAACCGAACGGGTTGGCCGGGTCCTGACCGCCACCGCTCTGCGGGTCCTTCTTCTTGCCCTCGTCGCCGTCGTCCGGCTCCTCCGGCGGAAGGCCGAATCCGAATGGGGTGTCACTCACGGGATTCCTCGGCTGGTAGGGCCACCGGTTCTTTCCGGCGGCACGGTTGCCCGACAACACCACCCAGCGTAGACACCTGAAGCGGTTCGGGCCTCGATGCTTCGCCGACAGAAAGCCTGCGGCAGGATGGATGCCACCTGGTACACATGCTTCGCATGCGCTCGTACTGAAGACAACCGCTGGAGACGCCCGGTGAGTTCCCCAGATCCGCAGGTTCGCGCAGCGCGAAACCAGTCGGCCCACCCGCCGTCCCCGCGCGGGCCCGTCGTCGCGGTCACCGGCGCCGCGACCGGTGTCGGCGCTCTGCTCACCGAGCGGCTCGCCGCCTCGGAGGAGATCAAGCAGGTCATCGCCATCGACGAGCGCCGCGGCGAGTGCGCCGAGGCGCACTGGCACATCCTGGACGTACGGGATCCGGCCATCGCGGACAAGCTGCGCGGGGCCGATGTCGTGGTCCATCTGGCACTCGACCTCGACCTGGAGACCGACGCCGCCGCCCGAACGGCCTACAACGTCCGGGGGACGCAGACCGTGCTGACGGCCGCCGCGGCGGCCGGGGTGCGCCGGGTGGTGCTGTGCACCTCGACGATGGTCTACGGGGCGCTCCCGGACAACGAGCTGCCGCTGTCCGAGGACGCGGAACTGCGGGCCACGGCCGAGGCCACCGGCGTGGGCGATCTCCTGGAGATCGAGCGGCTCGCGCGCCGGGCGCCCCGCGCGCACCCCGGGCTCAATGTCACGGTGGTCCGGCCCGCTGTGCTGGTGGGAGGCACCGACACCGCGCTGACCAGGTACTTCGAGTCACCGCGACTGCTCGTGGTGGCCGGCTCGCGGCCCGCGTGGCAGTTCTGCCACGTCGATGATCTGTGCAGCGCCCTGGAGTACGCGGTCCGGGAGGAGGTCGAGGGCGAGCTGGCCGTCGGGTGCGACGGATGGCTGGAGCAGGAGGAGGTCGAGGAGCTCAGCGGCATCCGGCGGATGGAGCTGCCGTCGGCGGTCGCGCTGGGCGCGGCGGCACGGCTGCACCGGATCGGGCTGACCCCGTCCCCGGCCGGGGACCTGGCGTACACGATGCACCCCTGGGTGGTCAGCGGGAGCAGGCTGCACGACGCGGGGTGGCGGCCCGCCCACACCAACGAGGAGGTGCTGGCCGAACTGCTCGAGGAGGTCTCCGGCCGGCACACGGTCGCCGGGCGGCGGCTCGGCCGCAAGGACGCGACGGCGGCGGGCGCCGCGGGAGCGACGGTGGCTCTGCTGGGCGCGGCCGCGGTGGTGCGGCGGGCGCGGAAGACCCGCCGGCGGATCTGACGGATCCGGGAACGGGGCGGTGGGGCTGTTCCGTACCGGCGTGGGCGTGCGGCACGATGGGGGCATGGCATCCACGAATGATCACCCCGGTGAGCAGGCGGCACAGGATCCGATCAAGCTGATCGCGATCCGGGACGCACCACTGTCCGTGGACGAGATCTTCCGGGCCGTCGGCGATGACGCGGCCGGCGGGACGGCGCTGTTCGTGGGGACCGTGCGCAATCACGACGGCGGGACCGACGTCGACGCGCTGGGATATGCGTGCCATCCGAGCGCCGAGGACGAGATGCGGCGGATCGCCGAGAAGGTCGCCGCGGAGTATCCCGTGCGGGCGCTGGCCGCCGTGCATCGGGTGGGGGACCTCCGGGTCGGGGATCTGGCCGTCGTCGTCGGCGTGTCGTGCCCGCACCGGGGCGAGGCCTTCGAGGCCTGCCGGAAGCTGATCGACGACCTCAAGCACGAGGTGCCCATCTGGAAGCACCAGAAGTTCTCGGACGGAACAGAGGAATGGGTCGGCGTGTAGCGCCGTCGTCGGGGTGGTGGGCGGGTCGGCGCGTGGCGTCGTCACTCCGGTTGCGTAACCACCCCCCGGGTATGAGCGTTATCACTGCGGATGGTTAATCTGCTGATCATTCAGTCGCGGACGCTCATGGGGTTGGGAGGTCGGCATGGCCGCTCTTGCCTGGTTGCTGATTCCGTTGCTGACCGCGGTCGGCGCGGGAGTGTGGGGGAGCTGGGCCAACCGCACGCGCAGAGCGCGGAGCGACGGCCCCGAGCTCGTCGGGTACGCCCGCTTTCGCGAAGCCATGGAGAAGCCCCGGTCCTCGGGTGACTGAGGACCGGGAACCGCAGGTCACCGACGTGCGACGAGGTCAGGGACGCCCGGTCGGGCGGCCCTGACGGTGCGCTGACAGCCCCGTCCCGTACTGTCGGTGCATGCCACGCCGCACCGCGACGATGCTCGCCTCCACCCTGATGCTGATCGCACTCCTGTGCGCGGGTGTGTTCCTTCCCGTGCCGTACTCGGAGATGTCCCCGGGGCCGACGGTGAACACTCTGGGCGATCACGACGGCGAGCCGGTGCTGCACATCGAAGGGCGCAAGACCTATCCGACCGACGGCCACCTCAACATGACCACGGTGCGGGTCACGAGTGCCGACTACCGGATGAACCTGGTCGAGGCCGTCTACGGATGGCTCGCGCACGACAACAAGGTCGTGCCGCACGACACGCTCTACCCCGACGGCAAGACGGAGGAGCAGTCCACCCAGGAGAACGCCGAGGAGTTCAGCCAGTCCCAGGAGAGCGCCAAGGTCGCGGCGCTGAAGGCGCTCGACGTCCCGGTGAAGTCCTGGGTGATCGTCGCCAGTGTCGTCAAGGGATCCCCCGCCGAGGGCAAGCTGCACGCCGGCGACGTGATCAAGAGCGTCGACGGCAGCGCGGTGCGCAAGCCGGCCGACGTCGCCGAACTCGTGACCGAGCACAAGCCCGGCGACGACGTCGAATTCACGATCGTGCCCGCCAAGGAGCAGGCCGCCGCCGAGAAGGAGAACCGGACGCCGACGCGGACCGAGAAGGTCACGATCACCACTGCGGCCTCCGACGACGCGGGAGGCAAACGCGCCATAGTCGGAATCGCCGCCGGGACCGACCACACCTTCCCGTTCAGCATCGACATCAAGCTCGCTGACGTCGGTGGGCCGAGTGCCGGTCTGATGTTCGCACTCGGCATCTACGACAAGCTCACCCCGGGCAGCCTGACCGGCGGCGCGTTCGTCGCCGGCACCGGCACGATCGACGACGCTGGCAAGGTGGGGCCGATCGGCGGGATCCAGATGAAGACGGTCGGCGCGCGCGCCAAGGGCGCCCGGTACTTCCTCACGCCCGCGGACAACTGTGCGGCGGCCGCCGAGGACACCCCCGAAGGTCTCACCCTCATCAAGGTGGACACCATCGACGACGCCCTCGAAGCGATGCAGGACCTCGGCTCCGGCGACACCGCGGACCTGCCGACGTGCACGGCTTCCTGACCGCGCGAGCACGCCTGCTGCCCGCGCGGTCATGCTTCTCGCCGTCCCGTACGGGCTACTCCGCGAACGTCGCCGACAGCGCCTCCGCCAGGCCCGGCACCAGGGCGGACCCGGTGAGGACCTCCGTGGGCGAGTCCTTCTCCCGCAGCCGCAGTGCGGAATCACGGGTACCGTCGCGCAGGACCGCGACCGTCATACGGACCTCCTGGCGCTCCGGGTGCTTCGCCACCCACGCCGCCAGCGCGGCCTCGTCCAGATCCTGCGGGACCTGGGCCTCCGCGGACGGCGGCAGCATCAGACGTTCCACGGTCAGGGCGCAGCCGGCCACCGAGCCGGGCCAGGCGATGGTGCCCAGGAACTCGTCGAGCGGTTTGCCCGTCGGAATCTCGTCCTGTTCGATCGGGGTGAGGGCGGTGTTCTCCTGCTCGTCGCCCAGACCGAGCCGGTCCGCCAGCGAGGGCTGTTCGGCACGGAGCCGTGCGGTGTCTACGAGGGCGAAGAGACGGGCAGGCTGGTCCCAGCCGAGGCCGGAGACGTACTCGTCGATCTCGAGTACGGCCCGGGTGAGCGGGTTCGCCGCCATGGGTGTGTTGGACATGGTCACAATCCTCTCTCGTTCAGGACCGGAATCGGGAACTGAGTAAAGGGTGAGTAAGTTGCATAGGTGTGGGCCCGCGAATGCGCGGGTCCGCACACGGTCCACGAACTCGCGGACCTGACGAATCAACAGCGAACTTCGAGGTGCCTACCTTGGCTTTCCAGATGCCGGACCGTGGCGGAGGCCCGACAGGGCCACGGATGAGAGTGGGCCGCCCGTCCCGGCGGGTCCGGACCCTGCTCATGACCCTGGGCGTCCTGGCCGTCCTTCTCATGGTGTTCACCATGTTCGCGGGGTTCTGGACTGACTGGTTGTGGTACCGCTCGGTCGATTACTCGTCGGTGTTCACGACGACCCTGTGGACCAAGATCGGACTCTTCTTCGTCTTCGGCCTGCTGATGGCCTTCGCGGTCGGCTTCAACGTCTGGCTGGCGCACCGGATGCGGCCGCCGCTGAGTGCCATGTCGTTGGAGCAGCAGAACCTCGACCGGTACCGGATGGGGATCGCGCCGTACAAGAAGTGGCTGCTGCTCGGCGTCACCGCACTGGTGGGGCTGATCGCCGGCGCCTCGGCGTCGAGCCAGTGGCGGACCTGGCTGATGTGGGTCAACGGTGTGCCGTTCGGCCAGAAGGACCCGCAGTTCAAGCTGGACGTCGCGTTCTACGCCTTCGACCTGCCCTGGTACCGGTTCATGCTCGGGTTCGGCTTCGCCGCCGCGATCCTGTCGCTGATCGCCGCCGGGCTGACGCACTACCTGTACGGCGGGCTGCGGGTCACCAGCCCCGGCGCGCGGGCCACGGCGGCCGCCACCGGGCACCTGTCGGTGCTCCTGGGCATCTTCGTCACCCTGAAGGCGGTCGCGTACTGGCTCGACCGGTACGGCCTGGCGGTCAAGTCCAGCGACTTCAAGGCGACCGACAACTGGACCGGTCTGCGGTACGTCGACGCCAACGCCTACCTGCCGGCCAAGACGATCCTGTTCTGCATCGCCGTGATCTGCGCGCTGCTGTTCTTCGCCACCCTGTGGCGGCGCACGTGGCAGCTGCCCGTGATCGGCTTCGGCCTGATGGTGCTGTCGGCGATCCTCATCGGCGGCCTGTACCCGGCGATCGTGCAGAAGTTCCAGGTCCAGCCGAACGAGCAGGCCAAGGAAGCGCCGTACGTCGAGAAGAACCTCAAGGCGACGCGTGAGGCCTACGGCATCGCCGACGCCCAGGTCGACGAGTACCCGGGGACCAGCCAGACCGAGGACAAGACCAAGCTCCGGGACCAGGTCTCCGAGACGGCGAGCATCCGGATCATGGACCCGAACATCGTCTCGCCGACGTTCCAGCAGCTCCAGCAGATCAGGAACTACTACGCGTTCCCGACCAACCTGGACGTGGACCGCTACCCCGATCCCGAGACCGGCGCCGAGCAGGACACCGTCATCGGTCTGCGCGAGATCAACCTCAGCGGCATCCCCAAGCGGAACTGGATCAACGACCACTTCCGGTACACCCACGGATACGGTGCCGTCGCAGCCAAGGGCACCAGCGCCGACGACGGCCGTCCGGTGTTCACCGAGTCCGACCTGCCCTCCAAGGGTGACCTCGGCACGTACGAGCAGCGCATCTACTACGGCGAGCGGACGACGACGTACTCGATCGTCGGCGGTCCCCAGAAGGAGATCGACTACTCCGACGACAGCGGCGAGAAGACGACCAGCTACGAGGGCGACAGCGGCGTCAACCTGGCCAACCCGGTCAACCGGGCGGCCTACGCCGCGGCGTTCAGCGAGCCGCAGATCCTGTACTCCGGTGCCATCGGTGAGGGCTCGCGGATCCTGTACAACCGCACGCCCAAGGAGCGCGTCGAGGCGGTCGCCCCGTGGCTGACCATCGACGGCGACGCCTACCCCGCGGTGGTGGACGGCCGGATCCAGTGGATCGTCGACGCCTACACGACCACCAACGGCTATCCGTACGCGTCGCGCACGACGCTCGGTGACACCACGGCCGACTCGCTGACCGCCACCAACGACAACCGCGCGGTGGTGGCCCAGGAGAACCGGGTCAACTACATCCGCAACTCGGTGAAGGCGACCGTCGACGCGTACAGCGGCGAGGTCAAGCTCTTCCAGTGGGACACCAAGGATCCCGTCCTGAAGACGTGGATGAAGGCGTTCCCGGGCACGGTGGAGCCGAAAAGCGAGATCTCCCAGGGCCTGATGGACCACCTGCGGTATCCGCAGGACCTGTTCAAGGTGCAGCGCGAACTGCTGACCCGCTACCACGTGAAGGACGCCACCACGTTCCTCAGTGGCAGCGAGGTGTGGCAGGTGCCGGCCGACCCGACGAACAAGACGGGCGACGCGGTACCGCCGTACTACCAGAGCATGAAGATGCCCGACCAGAAGGAACAGGCCTTCTCGCTCACCACGACGTTCACTCCGAACGGCCGTGACAACCTCAGTGCCTTCATGGCGGTCGACGCCGAGGCGGGCAGCGAGGGGTACGGCAAGATCAGAGTCCTGAAGCTGCCGACGAGCACCACGGCCGCCGGACCCAAGCAGGTCCAGAGCCAGTTCAACTCCGAACAGGACATCGCCGAGTCGATCAGGCTGCTGAGAGGCGGCGACTCCGAGGTCGAGTACGGCAACCTGCTGGCCGTCCCGCTCGACGGCGGACTGCTGTACGTGGAGCCGGTCTACGTACGCGGTGGTGGACTCAAGTACCCGCTGCTGCGGAAGGTGCTGGTGACCTACGGAGGCCAGACGGCCTTCGAGGACACGCTGGAGCAGGCTCTCGACAAGGTCTTCGGGACCGAGGGGTCGGCCAACGAGCAGCCGCCGGGCCGGAACGAAGGCACGCAGCAGCCGCCGACGTCCGAGGTCCCGTCGGTCCAAGCGGCCCTGAACGATGCCCAGGATGCCTTCGAGGCCGGTCAGGAAGCCCTGAAGAAGAACGACTGGGAGGCCTACGGCAAGGCGCAGAAGGATCTCGAGGAGGCCCTGCGCCGGGCTGAGAAGGCCCAGTCCGCGGAGGGCGGGGGCGGCGGCTCCGGCGGAGGCGGTTCGGACGCCTCGGAGAGCAGTCCCAGCCCCGACCCGAGCCCGAGCAGTTAGCAAGCGGCCTGGTCAAAGGCCCACCCCGCGCCGTGGTACGGTTGCAACACAACGGCGCGGGGTGGAGCAGCTCGGTAGCTCGCTGGGCTCATAACCCAGAGGTCGCAGGTTCAAATCCTGTCCCCGCTACTGAAGTCGCGATGAGGCGACATCAAAGGCCCGGATTCCTTGAGGAATCCGGGCCTTTGTGGTGTGCGAACGCATGTGCCGAGCCCGGCGACGGCCGCGCCGGCGGCGGGAGTTGGCCGATCTGTGTTTGACTTGTCTCTCTGTGGGCATGTCGACAAAACGCTGAAGTGACCTCACTGACTGCGGCATGTCAGGTGTACCCAGGTTGCGGGTGGTGCGACGATGGACGTTATGGGGGATAGGGCAACTCTGTACGAGACAGGGCGTTTTGAGCAGTCCTCTCTGCGGGAGGAGCCCCGCGACGAGACGGGGGAAGCCGCCGACGAGGCAGCCGAGGAGCTGCGCCGGCGGCTCGCTGCCGAAGCCGGCGACGTGGAGGCGATGAGCGTCCTCGGCGCCATGCTGCTGCGCCGCGGCGACCTCGCCGGAGCCGAGCCCCAGCTGCGTGCCGCCACCGCCGCGGGCGACCGCGCCGCCGCCAACAACCTGGGCGTCCTCCTGTTCCAGCGGGGATACGCGGAGGAGGCCGCTGGATGGTGGCGGATCGCCGCCGTCGCCGGTTCCGCCCCGGCGGCCCACGCACTCGGCCGGCACCACCGCGAGCGCGGTGACGAGCCCGCCGCCGAGTACTGGCTGCGCCAGGCCGCCGAGCAGGACCATGTACTGGGCGCCTACGCACTCGCCGACCTGCTGGAACACCGCGGGGACACGGCCGGGACCGAGCGCTGGATGCGGGCCGCCGCCGAGCGGGGGCACCGGGAGGCCGCCTACCGGCTGGCCAGGGCGCTGGACCGGAAGGCCGCGGAGGAGACCGACGACAGAGGCCACCCGTTAGTGGAGGAGGCCGAGCAGTGGTACCGGCAGGCCGCCGCGCGGGGGCACCGCCGGGCCGCACTGCACCTCGGCGTGATCCTGGAGAGGCGCGGCGAGCTCAAGGAGGCCGGCCGCTGGTATCTGACGTCCGCCAAGGACGGGGAAGCGCGGGCCGCCTGTGCGCTCGGCTTCCTGCTGCGCGACGCCGGAGACACCGACAACGCCGCCGTCTGGTGGCTGCGCGCGGCCCAGAACGGCGACGGCAACGCCGCCAACGCGCTGGGCGCCCTGCACGCCGAGCGCGGCGAGACCCAGACCGCCGAACGCTGGTACCGGGCCGCGATGGACGCGGGCGACGTCAACGGCGCGTACAACCTCGCCCTGCTCTGCGCCGAGCAGGGCCGGACCGGACAGGCCGAGCAGTGGTACCGCCGGGCCGCCTACGCGGGTCACCGCGAGGCGGCCAACGCACTGGCGATCCTGCTGCTGACGGCCGGGGACGAGACGGGTGCGGAGCCCTGGTTCTCCAAGGCCGCGGAGGCGGGGAGCGTGGACGCCGCCTTCAACCTCGGCATTCTGCACGCGGGCCGGGAGGAGAACGCGGCCGCGCTGCGCTGGTACGAGCGGGCGGCGGCCGCCGGGCACACGGAAGCCGCACTCCAGGTCGGCATGGCCCGGTTGCGTGGCGGCGACGAGGGTGAGGCGGAGCGGTTCCTGCGGTGCGCGGCGGGCGGCGGCAGCGCCGAGGCCGCCTACCGCCTGGCCACCGTCCTGGACGCCCGTCGCCCGCCGGAGCCCGCGCACGAACTGGGCGAACCGGTGAGCCGGCGCAGCGAGTGCGAGGAGTGGTACGAACGTGCCGCCTCCCAGGGCCACCGGCGCGCGCAGGTGCGCGTCGGCATGCTCGCCGCGGCCCGCGGTGACGTGGTCGAGGCGGCCCGCTGGTACCGGGAGGCGGCCGAGGCCGGTTCCCGCAACGGCGCCTTCAACCTGGGCCTGCTGCTGGCCCGGGAGGGCAGCGAGCCCGAGGCGGCCGTGTGGTGGGCCCGCGCGGCCGACGCCGGACACGGCCGCGCGGCTCTGCGGCTCGCCCTGGTCTACGCGCGCCGGGGCGAGCTCGTCGAGGGCCAGCGCTGGGCCGACCGTGCGGCGGCGCTGGGCCCGACGGCGGTCACGGAACGAGCGATCCGCCTGCGCGACGCGCTCCGCGAGGAACTGTCCGCGTGACCGCGCACCTCAAGAGATCGCAGCCCTCGGAGACCGCGCACCTCAAGGGCTCACGGCCCCCACCGAAAGGGATTTGCTTCTGTCCGCATCCTTGACGTAACGTTGCATTCATCGCCGCGGGGTGGAGCAGCTCGGTAGCTCGCTGGGCTCATAACCCAGAGGTCGCAGGTTCAAATCCTGTCCCCGCTACTGAAGGCCGAGGGCCGGAATCCGAAAGGGTTCCGGCCCTCGGCGTATGTCCTCGGTCGGGCTCCTGGACGCACCCGAAAGTCCCTCAAGCGCACGAAAGCCCCCGGCGTGCTGCCGGGGGCTTTCGTGCGCGGCTGGGAGAAGGGCGGCGCGGGCCGGGTGCCTACGCCGCGGCGCAGTTCGGGCAGACGCCCCGATACGTCATCTCGACGCTCGAGACCGTGAAGCCGAAGCGCTCGGTGTCGGGGAGGTCGGCCAGCGGGTTGCCCGTCGGGTGCACGTCCCGGATCGCGCCGCACTGCGCGCACACCAGGTGGTGGTGCGGCTGGTGGGCGTTCGGGTCGTAACGCTTGGCTCGTTTGTCCGTGGCGACTTCCACCACCTCACCGAGGGTGACCAGTTCGCCCAAGGTGTTGTAGACGGTCGCCCGGGAGATCTCCGGCAACCTGGTGACAGCTCTGGCGTGCACCTCGTCGGCTGTCAGATGGACATGATCGCCGTCGAGGACCTCGGCCACCACACGACGCTGTGCGGTCATCCGCCATCCACGTCCGCGCAGTCGTTCCAGAAGGTCGCTCATGGACACCAGCCTAACAGTCGGAGGGACCAGGTCCCGAACAGGTGTGACTTTGGAGCATTGCTTGACTTAGACATTGTCCATTGTAGGATCAGTGCTGGCTTTAGCCAAGGGTGAATACTTCGGCAAGCGGCTGGAAGCCGCGGTCCAGGCCCTGCGCGGCTGATTCCAGCGCTGGACCGCTTGCCGTTGCGACGGGCCGGGCCCCCTTCAGGGGGCCCGGCCCGTCGGTTATGCCGGTGTGTGCCGGGCGGCCTGTCGTCGTACGGGAGCCCAGCAGCGGATGATGTCGCGGACCGAGACGATGCCGATGGGCTCGTCCCGCTCCAGGACGATCAGATGGCGGAAGCCGCCCCGTGTCATGGCGTGCGCGGCGTCCTCGAGCGTCCAGGACGGGGCGGCGAAGACGACGTCGGTCGTGGTGTGGGAGTGGGCGTGCTCGGAGTCCGGGTCCTGACCCAGCCCCAGGGAGTCGAGGATGTCGCGTTCGGTGAGAATGCCGATGCCGGTGCCGTCGGGGTCGAGGACCACGGCCGCGCCGACGCGGCGGGTGGACATCAGGGTGGCGGCCTGGCGGAGTGTGTGAGCGGGGCCGATGGTGAGGACCACCGTGCTCATGGCGTCGCGGACGAGCATGGGATGGAGCCACCTCCTACCGGAAACCGTGCCGGCGGACCTTGGGTCGATCCGCTAGTTCACGGTTTCACAAGTTCACAAGTGGGGGGACCCTCACAGTCGCAGGCAAAGCGGGAGCCAACAAGAGGGCGTGTGCGGCGCAACGGGGGGCGTGCCCTCGGACCGGACGTCAGTAGCGCTGGTTGAGATAGCCCAGCAGTTCGTCGTGCAGCAACCCGTTCGAGGCGGCGGCGTTGCCGCTGTGCGGTCCGGGGCGACCGTCGAGTCCGGTGAAGCTGCCGCCGGCCTCGGTGACCACGATCGCGGTGGCCGCCATGTCCCAGAGGGACAGCTCCGGTTCCGCGCACATGTCCACCGACCCCTCGGCGACCATCATGTACGGCCAGAAGTCGCCGTACGCGCGCGTGCGCCACACCTCGCGGGTGAGGTCGAGGAAGCCGTCCAGGCGCCCCTGCTCCTCCCAGCCGCTGAGCGAGGAGTACGCGAAGGAGGCGTCGGAGAGCTTGGAGACCCCGGACACCTGGAGCCGGGAGGCCTGGGACAGGCTGCGGCCGGTGAAGGCGCCGTGACCCTGCGCGGCCCACCAGCGGCGGCCCAGGGCGGGAGCCGAGACCAGCCCGACGACGGGCTGGAAGCCCCCCTCTCCGGCCTCCATCAGGGCGATCAGCGTGGCCCAGACCGGGACGCCGCGCACGTAGTTCTTGGTGCCGTCGATCGGATCGATCACCCAGCGTCGCGGGCCCGTGCCCTCCACCCCGTACTCCTCGCCGAGGACCGCGTCCCTCGGACGGGCACGCTTCAGGTGGCCGCGAATGATGTCCTCCGTGCCCTTGTCCGCCTCGGTCACCGGCGTCATGTCCGGTTTGGTCTCCACCTTGAGGTCGAGGGCCTTGAACCGGTCCATCGTCGCGGCGTCGGCGGCGTCCGCGAGGACGTGGGCGAGACGCAGGTCGTCAAGGTAGTCGGGCATGCGAGAACCGTATCCGCCGAGGTGGGGCCGGGGCTACCTCGGGTTCGCGGGCTGTGCGCCCGCTGTGCGCCGCCGTGTGCGGATCGCGCGCGGGGAGTGCGCGGGTCGCCTACGCCCCGCGCGCGATCCACGTATGCGCCGGGCGGCCGGGACACCTCCCGCGGCACCACGAACTCCACACCCCACGCGAACCCTTGACAGTGCCCGGCGGCGCGTCAAATCTGAAGCGCAGAGCCGCTCGCCCGCCCCGAGGGAGGCGATGATGCCCGCAGCGCGGGAATCTCTGCTGGACGCCGCTTACGCGGCACTCACGCGTCGCCCGTGGTCCGCGGTGCGGATGGTGGACGTGGCCGCGGCCGCCGGGGTGTCCCGGCAGACCCTCTACAACGAGTTCGGCAGCAAGGACGGACTCGCCAGGGCCCTGGTCCGCCGGGAGGCCGACGGCTACCTCGCCGGCTTCGACCGTGCCCTCACCGTCCACCACGACCCCCGTGACCCCCGCGACCGGCTCACCGCGGCTGCCGAGTGGACCGTCGCCGCGGCCGCCGGGAACGCCCTGGTCCGCGCCCTGCTCACCGGCTGCTGGAGCGAGCGACTGCCCTCCCCGACCCTGGTGCGGATCCGGTCCGGCTCCGCCGTGCCCGCCCAGCGCCGCGCCGACGGCCCGCTGCCCTCGCCCGCCGACCTGGTGGCCCTCGTCCGCGACCGAGCCGTGGCCGTCCTGGCCGGCCCCGGGGTGCCCAGAACCGACACCGCCGAACTGGCCCGCTCCTGCGAGCTGGTGGTACGCCTGGCTCTGTCCTGTGTCGCCGCACCGCCGCCGACCGAGGGCGGCATCGCCGACCTGGTCCGCAGGGCCCTGAGCCGTCAGCCGATGCCGTAGCGAAGCGTGCGCCGCGTGCGGCACACGCGGCGCATGCTCATGAGAGTCGGCGTTCCGCGCTCACCGCGCCGATCCCGACAGCTGCAGTCCGATCACTCCGATGATCACGAGGGAGATCGACACGATCTTCAGCGTCGACACCAGGTCCCCCAGGAACACCATCCCGTAGATCGCCGTCCCCGCCGCCCCGATCCCTGTCCACACGGCGTACGCCGGCCCGACGTCGAGCTTCTTCAGGGCCAGGGTCAGCAGGCCGAAGCTGCCCAGCGCGAACGCGCAGAAGGCGACCGTCGGCCACAGCCGGGTGAAACCGTGGGACAGCTTCAGGCACACGGCGAACCCGGTCTCCAGCAACCCGGCCACCACGACCATGAGCCACGCCATGTGTCGTCCTCCCGTTGTCCCGTCAGTGGCCGTTTCGCCGGATTCGACGGCTTCGGATCCGACTCGGTGCGATTATGCACTTACCGTCCGCAGGCCATGACAAACACGCGAGGGTCAGTCGCCTTCCGTGCGCTCCCGCGTCGCCAGCAGCCTCCGCAGTGAGTACAGACGCGCCGGGCCCGCGTGCCCCTCGGCGACCCAGGCGTCCAGCGCGCAGTCCGGTTCGTCGTGACTGCACGCGCGAGGACAGCCCTCCGTACCCGGCTCCAGATCGGGGAAGGCGTGGATGACCCGGGACGGATCGACATGGGCGAGGCCGAACGACCGCACCCCGGGGGTGTCGACCACCCATCCCTCCGCACCCGACAGGGGCAGTGCCAGTGCGGACGTCGTCGTATGGCGCCCGCGCCCCGTCACCGCGTTGACGTGCCCGGTCGAACGCCGCCGTTCCTCCGGCACCAGCGCGTTCACCAGCGTCGTCTTACCGACCCCGGAGTGCCCCACGAACGCCGTGATCCGGCCCTCCAACTGCTCCCGCACCCGGTCGGCCGCCGCGCCGCTCTCCAGTTCCGCCCGGTTGGTGACGACGTACGGGATGTCGAGGTCGCCGTACAGCTCCAGCAGCTTGTCGGGCGGGGCGAGGTCCGACTTGGTCAGCACCAGCAGCGGGGTCAGCCCGCCGTCGTACGCCGCGACCAGACAGCGGTCGATCAGGCGCGGGCGGGGCTCGGGGTCGGCGAGGGCGGTGACGACGGCCAGCTGGTCGGCGTTGGCGACGACGACCCGCTCGTAGGGGTCGTCGTCGTCCGCGGTACGGCGCAGTACCGACGTCCGCGCGGCGATGCGGACGATCCGCGCGAGGGTGTCCTTCCTGCCCGAGAGGTCGCCGACGATCGCCACCCGGTCACCGACCACCGCCGCCTTGCGGCCCAGCTCCCGGGCCTTCATGGCGAGCACGATCCGGTCCTCGACGAGGCAGGTCAGCCGGCCCCGGTCGACGGTGAGGACCAGGCCCTCCGCGGCGTCCTCGTGCTTGGGCCGGATGTGGGTGCGCGGCCGGTTGCCCTTGCGGTTCGGGCGGGAGCGGATGTCGTCCTCGTCGGTGTGCTTGCCGTAGCGGCGCATCGTCTGCGTTCCTATGCCCCGAGCATCCCGGTCCACAGGTCGGGGAAGTCCGGCATGGTCTTCGCCGTCGTCGCCACGTTCTCGATCCGCACGCCCTCCACGGCGAGGCCGATGACCGCGCCGGCGGTCGCCATGCGGTGGTCCTCGTAGGTGTGGAAGACACCGCCGTGCAGCGGGCGGGGGCGGATGTGCAGACCGTCGGCGGTCTCGGTGACGTCGCCGCCGAGCTCGTTGATCTCCTTGGTGAGCGCGGCCAGGCGGTCCGTCTCGTGCAGCCGGAGGTGGGCCACACCGCGCAGGGTGGACGGCGAGTCCGCGAGCGCCGCGACGGCGGCGACACCCGGCGCCAGCTCGCCGACGTCGCCGAGGTCCACGTCGATGCCGTGCACCGATCCGGAACCGGTGAACACGAGCCCGTACTCGGTCAGCTCGCAGGAACCGCCCATCTCGGTGAAGATCTCCCGCAGCCTGTCACCGCCCTGGGTGGTGCGGGCGGGCCAGTCCGGGACGACGACCCGGCCGCCGGTCACCAGGGCCGCCGCGAGGAACGGCTGCGCGTTGGACAGGTCCGGCTCGATCGTCAGGTCCCGGCCGAGCAGGGCCCCCGGGGTGACCCGCCAGACGTCGGGCTCACCGCCCGACTCGGGGCTGTCCACCTGGGCGCCCACCGCGCGGAGCATGTCGACGGTCATCCGGATGTGCGGCACGGAGGGGAGCGTCGAACCGGTGTGCCGGACCTCGACGCCCTGGTTGAAGCGCGGCGCGGACAGCAGCAGGGCACTGACGAACTGCGACGACGAGGACGCGTCCACCGACACGGTGCCGCCGTCCAGGGCACCGCCGCCGTGCACGGTCAGCGGCAGCGTGCCGCGGCCGTCGTCGTCGATCCGGGCCCCGAGGTGACGCAGCGCGTCGATGACGCCGTTCAGCGGGCGCTCGTAGGAACGGGGGTCGCCGTCGAAACGGACGGGACCGTCGGCGAGGGCGGCGACCGGAGGGAGGAACCGCATCACCGTGCCGGCGTTGCCGACATCGACGGTGGCCGGGCCGCGCAGGCCCGTGGGCAGCACCCGCCAGGCCTCCCCGGTGCCGTCGGGGCCCACCCCCTCCTCGATCTCGATGCCCATGGCCCGCAGCGCGTCCGCCATCAGCAGCGTGTCGCGGGAGCGGAGCGGACGGCGCAGCCAGCCGGGCTCGGAGGCGAGGGCGGCGAGCACGAGGGCACGGTTGGTGACCGACTTCGACCCGGGCACGTGGACCGTCGCGTCGACGGCTCCGCTCGCGTGCGGGGCGGGCCAAAGGGCGGTGTGCGCAGGGTTAGCGGTCATGCGCCCCACTTTAGTGGGGGTCCTGTCCGCCGGGCGTGCCCGGTACCTGCGGGTCGGGTTCCCCGGCACCGCCGGCGTCACAGCCCCAGCAGCCACCGCCCCCCGCCGAGCAGCGCAGACAGCGACACGGCGTGGAACAGGAACAGCCACAGCCCCGCCGGTACGTGCGTCAGCCGGGACAACTGGTCCGCATCCGAGTCCCCCGCACCCCCGCGCGCCCGCTTCGCCTGGAGTTCGAAGGCCGGACGCACCCCGCCGAGCAGCAGGAACCACACCACGGCGTACGCGAACGCCGCCTGCACCTGGGGGCCCGCCACCCAGGACACCAGGACGAAGGTGCCGCCGGTCACCAGTACCGTCAACGCCCCGTACGCATTGCGGATCATCACCAGCATCGCCAGCAGCAACAGCGTGGCCAGCCACAGCAGCAGGGTGATGCGACCGGTGCCCAGCAGCGCCGCGCCGCCGAGCCCCAGCAGCGGGGGAGCGGTGTAGCCGGCCACGGCGGTGAGGATCATGCCGATGCCGGTCGGCTTGCCGCGGCTGACGGTCAGGCCGCTGGTGTCCGAGTGGAGACGTATCCCCGTGAGCGTGCGGCCGGTGAGCAGGGCCACGAGGCCGTGGCCGCCCTCGTGGGCGATGGTGATGGCGTTGCGGGAGAGCCGCCACAGCCCGTGCGGTGTGACGACGACGAGCGCGGCGGCCAGTGTGGCGATCACCACCCACAGATCCGGGTCGGGCTGGGTGCCGGACACCTCGTCCCAGAGCGAGGCGAACGAGGCGGATGCGGTGCTGTCCATGGACGGTGGGGGCTCCTCGGGATCGCGGACCGGAGGGGGCGGCGCGGAGCGCCTCGTTGAGGGGTGGTGGCCGGGAGACGGGCGGGCCTGGCAGTGTTGCACGTATGTGCGGACGGTATGCAGCGAGTCGCAGGCCCGAGGAGCTCGTGGAGATCTTCGGGATCCAGAAGTGGGAGCCGGAGGAGACCCTGGAGCCCGACTACAACGTGGCCCCCACCAAAGAGGTCTTCGCCGTCCTGGACCGCGTGGTGAAGGACGCGGAGGACCCGCGGCCGGTTCGGCAGCTGCGGAAGCTGAAATGGGGCCTCGTGCCGTCCTGGGCCAAGACGCCCGAGGGCGGGGCCCGGATGATCAACGCACGCGCGGAGACCGTGCACGAGAAGCCGTCCTACCGCCGCGCCTTCGCCACCCGTCGCTGCATCCTGCCCGCCGACGGCTACTACGAGTGGGTCACCGGCACACAGGAGCGGGAACTGGAGGTCGAGGGCAAGAAGAAGCGCCCCCGCAAGCAGCCGTACTTCGTGACGCCGGCCGACGGCTCGGTGTTCGCGATGGCCGGACTGTACGAGTTCTGGCGGGACCGGACCCTGCCGGACGACCACCCGCGGGCCTGGTGGGTGACGTGCTCCGTCATCACCACCGAGGCGGAGAGCACGCCGCTCGCGGTGCCCCCGGCGGAAGGCCCGCAGGCCCTGGCCGACATCCACCCCCGGATGCCGCTGATGCTCACGCCGGACCGATGGGACGCCTGGCTGGATCCCTCCCGGACCGACACCGAGGAGCTGCGCGGGCTGCTTGCCCCGCCGCCCTCCGGTCTGATGCGCGCCTTCCCGGTCTCCACGGCGGTCAGCAGCGTCCGCAACAACGGCCCGGAGCTGCTGAACGAACTGGCCGCACCGGAAGAGGGCACACTCTTCTGATGTGACGAACGTGAACGAGGAGCCTTCAGCCGAGGCCGTCGAGGCGGTCGAAGCCACCGAGGCCGTCGAGACGGGGGTTGGTCCCGCCCGCATCACCTGGCACCCCGCCCGGCGCGTCCCACGCCTCGTCCTCGCGCTGGGCCACGGTGCCGGCGGCGGCATCGAGGCGCGCGACCTGAAGGCCCTGGCCGCAGTGCTCCCCGCGCACGGCGTGACCGTGGCCCTGGTGGAGCAGCCCTGGCGGGTGGCCGGAAAGAAGGTGGCGCCCGCACCGAAGACCCTGGACCTCGCCTGGCGGGACATCTGGCCCGCGCTGACGAAGCCGGGTCTGCCGGTGATCTCGGGCGGGCGCAGCGCCGGGGCCCGCGTCGCCTGCCGCACGGCCGGTGAACTGGGCGCCCATGCCGTACTCGCCCTCAGCTTCCCCCTGCACCCGCCGGGCAGGCCCGAGAAGTCCCGCGCCGGGGAACTGCTCGGCGCCGCGGTCCCCACCCTCGTCGTCCAGGGTGGCAACGACCCGTTCGGCAGGCCCGGGGAGTTCCCCGAGTACGGGAGGGGCCGCGCGTCGGGGGTCCCCCCGGGCGTTCAGCTCCGGGGGAGCGCCGGTGCGAGGGCGGTGGTGGGAGACGGGTGGGCGTACGAACTGGTCGAGGTGGCCCACGGTGACCACGGCCTCGCCGTTCCCCAGCGGGCGGACATCACGCAGGACGAGGCCCTGACGGTCGTCACCGACGCGGTCGTGCGGTGGGTCGCCGAACTCGGACGGCGGCGGCCCGGCCCTCTCGGGTAAAGCTTCGGGAATGTCCCGGCCCTCCACGCTGTTGACCCCGACATATCCGCCGGTCACCGGCACCGACGTCGTAGGAGAGGGAGTCCGCCGCATGGGGTCGACGTATTGCCCGAGGCGCAGCAGCCGTGCCGACCTGGACTGGACGGTGCTGCACGCGGCCAGGACCGCCCCTGTTCGGGCGGCGGACGGACCGGATCGTCGTCTATCCTCCGATTCGAGTGGGGCCGTTTTGGGTCGCACGACTCTGGAGGAGGTGGGTCCGGTTCCCGGTACCGGCGCAGGGACCGAACACGGCCAGGCGGAGCAGCCCGAGGGCCGGGGCGGCAGGGGCGAGAAGAGCACGGAATCGCCCGCGGAGCGCAACGCGCGCTTCGAGCGGGACGCCCTCGAGTTCCTCGACCAGATGTACTCGGCCGCACTGCGCATGACGCGCAACCCGGCGGACGCCGAGGACCTGGTCCAGGAGACGTATGCCAAGGCGTACGCGTCCTTCCACCAGTTCCGCGAAGGCACGAACCTCAAGGCGTGGCTGTACCGGATCCTCACCAACACCTTCATCAACTCGTACCGCAAGAAGCAGCGTGAACCGCAGCGCAGCGGCGCCGAGGAGATCGAGGACTGGCAGATCGCGCGTGCCGCGTCGCACATGTCGACCGGTCTGCGCTCGGCGGAGTCGCAGGCGCTCGACCACCTGCCCGACTCGGACGTCAAGGAAGCGCTCCAGGCGATTCCCGAGGAGTTCCGCATCGCCGTGTATCTCGCGGACGTCGAGGGCTTTGCCTACAAGGAGATCGCCGACATCATGGGCACACCCATCGGTACCGTGATGTCCCGGCTGCACCGTGGTCGCCGCCAACTGCGCGGCATGCTCGAGGACTACGCGCGCGAGCGCGGACTGGTCCCGGCGGGCGCCGGACAGTCGAACGAAGCGAAAGGCTCGGGGTCATGAGCTGCGGAGAGCCGCATGAGACGGATTGCAGCGAGATCCTCGACCATCTCTATGAGTTCCTCGACCGTGAGATGCCGGACGCCGACTGCGTGAAGTTCGAGCACCACTTCGAGGAATGCTCGCCGTGCCTCGAGAAGTACGGGCTCG
Organism: Streptomyces cathayae; assembly: GCF_029760955.1. Lineage (GTDB taxonomy): Bacteria > Actinomycetota > Actinomycetes > Streptomycetales > Streptomycetaceae > Streptomyces > Streptomyces cathayae. The sequence continues at coordinate 2,679,482 of NZ_CP121682.1, read as the reverse complement.
AGCAAGCGGTGAAGAAGCTGGTCAAGCGGTGCTGCGGGCATGACGACGTACCGGGCGACCTGCGCTCCAAGGTCATGGGCCGGCTCGACCTGATCCGCTCCGGTCAGGCCGTTCCCGATCAGGACGTCACGGCTTCCCCGGCTTCACCGGGCCAGGCCCCCCAGGTGGCCGAGCCGTCCCAGGCCCCGCAGGCCACGCCGCAGGAGTCCTGAGACCGAGCCGATCGGTCGTACGGCCGTCCGGCTCGTGCCGACCTGGAAACCGTTCCCCGAAAAAGTCCCCCGAAAGGGGAGCGGCGTCACCCGTACGTGCTAATCCGCGGGCCCAGAACCCGCGGAGGCGTCGTTCACCCCCTTAGGCTCCGGAACCTGACGTACGGCAGGCCGTCGAGCGCGACAGGCACGGTCGGGGGGAGGGGCTCATGGAGGCGTTACCGACGCGGGCCCGCGTGTATGTGGCCGGTGTCGCCGCAGCGGGCCTGCTCTGTCTGCTGCCGCCGCACGTCGCGCAGATCGTGCACCGTGCGCAGGTCGTGCACGGCCTGCAGATGCCGCACGTCCCCTGGCGTGAACTCGCCTCGCTCGCCGTGCTGTACGCGTGCTGTGAGTACCTCGTCCGGTCCCGGTACCTCGGTGTCCCGAATCCGGGCGGTACCTTCCACCCCGTGCTGCTGGCCGCGGCCTTCCTGCTGCCGCCGTCCGCTGCCGCGCTGGTCGCACTGCCCGGTGCGCTGCTCACTCCGGTGGAGCGGCGGCCGCTCCTCGCGCGGCGGATCTGGCGGGCCGGTCAGCTGACGCTCGCCGTGTGGGCCGCGAGCCGGGCGTACCAGGCGGCCGGCGGCCGGGACGCGGTCGCGGCCGGTGACGTGCCGGCGGCGCTGGGCGCGGTCGGCGCCTCGGTGCTGGTGTTCTGCCTGCTCCTCACCCTGCTGGACCACGGCATCGTGGCGCTCACGGCCGGCGTGCCGCTGTGGCGCGGGAGGCCGGCCTCCCGGCCGGCCACCTGGCGGCGGCTGTTCCTGCGGTCGCTCGCGCCGATCACCGTGCACGGGCTCGCCGGACTGATGATGGCCCTGCTGTGGCGCAGCCCCTACGGGCCGGTGGCCGCGCTGCTCGTACTGCTGCCGATGTGCGTCTCGTGGTGGGCGTTCGCCCAGTACCACCGGGAGCGGGCCGCCCACCAGGCGACGATCCGCGCGCTCGTGCAGGCCGTCGACATCAAGGACGGGTACACGCGCGGGCACAGCGAGCGGGTCGGGCAGGCCTCCACGATGATCGCGCGTGAGCTCGGCATGGACGACGAACGGACCGAGGTGCTGCGCTTCGCGGGCATCCTGCACGATGTCGGCAAGCTCGGTGTGCCCACCCGGCTGCTCACCAAGAACGGACCGCTGACCCCCGAGGAGCGGCGGGTGATCGAACTGCACCCCGAGTACGGGCACGAGATGGTGCGGGGCATCTCCTTCCTGGGGGAGGCCCGCGCGGCGGTGCTGCACCATCACGAGCGGCTGGACGGCAGCGGCTACCCCTACGGGCTGGCGGGCGGTCAGATCCCGGAGTCCGCGCGGGTGGTGGCCGTCGCCGACGCCTTCGACGCGATGACCTCCACCCGGTCCTACAGCAGGGCCCGGCCGGTGCCCGTGGCGCTGGAGGAGCTCCAGCGGTGTGCGGGCGCCCACTTCGACCCGCGCATGGTGGAAGCGCTGGTACGGGTGATCGGCCGGGCCGGCTGGCATCCCGCGGTGACGGCCGAGGACGTCCGGTCCTCCGGCCCGTCCGCTCCCGCACCGGCCCCCGACCCCGCCCCCGGTCCCACCGGCCCCGACCCTGTCGCCCCCGACCCCGCCGGGCCCGTCGCCGATCAGCCCCGGGCCCGCCGATGAGCCTCCGGCTGCACACCCTCGTGCACGCATGCGCCGTCGTGCTCGCCGCCGGCTGTCTCGGCGCCACCCTGTGGAACGGAATCGCGGAACGCGGCATCGCCCTCGCCTTCGGGGTGCTCGTCGCCGTCGGCGAACTCACCCGGCACAACGGGCCGCGAGTCCGGCAGACCGCACCGCTCGCCGCCGCCGGGGCACTGGCGTACGCGCTGCTCGGTGAGGCCGGCGGGAGGCCCACCCACCACGACGCGGCCCAGATCGTCACGGTGGTCCTCGCCGGCTCCCTGCTCGGCAGCGTGCCGCACGTCGGGCGCGGCCCCGGTCCCGCCCGCGACCACCTGGCCCGCCGGACGCTCACCGTCGGGTTCGTCGCCGTGTGCTTCCAGCCCCTCTACGCCCGCGGGACGTTCGACGACTGGGGCGGTTCCGCCCACGCGCTGCTGCTGCTCGCCCTGCTGTCCCTGTCCACGCTCTGCGACGCCGTGCTCGCCGCCGCGCTGGCCCACTCCCGCACCGGCTGGCCCTTCCCGCCGGTGCTGCGTGACGAACTGCGGGCCCTGCCCGGCATCGGGGCCGCCGTCGTCGCGACGGGCGCGGTGATGGCACTCGGCGTCGCGGTCGTGGGACTGTGGGCGCTGCCCCTCCTGTCCGTGCCGCTGCTGCTCGCCCAGCTGTCCTACCGCCGGTACGCCGCCGTCCGGGCGACCTACCGGCAGACCATCACCTCCCTCGCCCGGGCCACCGAGATCGCCGGCTGCACCCCGGCCGGGCACGCCCGCAGGGTCGCCGAACTCAGCCAGTCGGTGGGCCGGGACCTGGGGCTGACCGAACCCGAGCTGACGGTCCTGGAGTACGCCGCCCTGATGCACGACATCGGCCAGCTCAGCCTCGTCGACCCGGTGCCCGTGGGCGCCACCGCCGCCCTGCCCGTCCCGGAACAGCGGCGGATCGCCCTCCTCGGCGGCGCGGTGGTCCGCCAGACCGGGGTGGACCCGCGGGTGGCGGGGATCGTGGAGCGGCAGGCCGATCCCCACCGGGAGCAGCCGCTGGCCGCGCGGATCGTCCGGGTGGTGAACGCGTACGACGAGAAGTCCCGGACAGGAGGGCCCGGCGGGCCGCTCACGGCACTGGAGGAACTGCGGCTGGGCGCCGGGGAGTACGCGCCCCAGGTCGTCGAGTCGCTGGCCCGGGTGCTGTCCCGGGAGACCCGGGAACGGGACGGTCTTACCCGGCCCGGGGCTGGGTAACCCATGGGTAATGAGCGCCGTTCCGGCCGTACGTGGTTGGATGCGAAGGAGACGGTGTCCGGGGGGCTAGGCCGCCCACCGAACGGAACTGGCAGGCGGGAATCGTGAGGATCTTCGGCAAGGGACGGAACCGGCCCTCCGCCTCCTGGCGGCAGGCCACGGACCGCGCGTTCACACTCATCGGCGACGGCCGGTACGAGGACGCGGGCGCGCTGCTGACCCGGGCCGCCGATCTGGAACCCTGGCTGTCGGAGTCCTGGTTCAACCTCGCGTTGCTGCACAAGTTCCGGCACGACTGGGAGCAGGCACGGGCGGCGGGCCTCAGGGCCGTCGCGCTGCTCGACCGGGACACCGGGGCACCCGACTGGTGGAACGTCGGGATCGCCGCCACCGCCCTGCAGGACTGGCCGCTGGCCCGCCGCGCCTGGCAGGCCTACGGGCTCCGGGTGCCCGGGAGCCCCACCGGCTCGGGTGAGCCGCTCGGCATGGACCTGGGCAGTGCGGCCGTACGGCTGTCCCCGGAGGGGGAGGCCGAGGTCGTCTGGGGGCGGCGGCTGGACCCCGCGCGGATCGAGGTGCTGTCCATTCCGCTGCCGTCCTCCGGCCGCCGCTGGGGCGAGGTCGTCCTGCACGACGGGGTGCCGCACGGCGAGCGGAGCACGGCCGCCGGACACACCTACCCGGTGTTCGACGAGATCGAGCTGTGGGCGCCCTCCCCCGTGCCGACCTGGGTGGTCCTGCTGGAGGCCGCCGGAGAGGCCGACCGGGACGCCCTGGAGCAGCTGGCCGCGGACGCGGGGTTCGCCGCCGAGGACTGGTCGTCCTCGGTGCGGCTGCTGTGCCGGATGTGCTCGGAGTCCCGGATGCCCTCCGACGAGGGCGAGGGCGAGCACCTCGACCCGCACGACCACAGTGAGCCCGGGCACCCCGGGCCGCTCGGCCACCGCACCGACGGGCAGCTGTGGGTGCCGGAGCGGGAGTGCGGGCTCGCCGCGCCAGCCTCGCTGGTCCGCGGCCTGCTGGACGGCTGGGTCGCGGACAGCCCGGACTCACGCGACTGGCGGGACCTGGAAGAGGTCTGCTAGGCCGATCGCCGGGTCCGTGCGCCGGGCGCGGACAAACACCGTGCACCGGGTCCGGCGGAGCGGGCACCGGGCCCGGTGGGGCGGCCGGTCACCGTACCCTGTATCAGCAGCACCCCCATGTTTTCCAGGAAGGCGTACGTCGGTCATGGCTCAGCAGGACACCGATCAGCAGCACGCGGGCGTGCTCCCCGTCGACGACGAGGGGTACGTCATCGACACGGAGGACTGCGCCGAGCGCGAGGCCGCCTGGGTCGAGCGAGGCACCTCGCGACCGATCACCGTGGTCGGCAACCCGGTGCTGCACAAGGAGTGCAGGGACGTCACCGACTTCGGCCCCGAACTCCAGCAGCTGGTCGCGGACATGTTCGCCAGCCAGCGCACCGCGGAGGGCGTGGGGCTGGCCGCGAACCAGATCGGCGTCGACCTGAAGGTCTTCGTCTACGACTGCCCGGATGACGAGGGCGTGCGCCACGCCGGAGTGGTCTGCAACCCCGAGCTGGTCGAACTGCCCGCCGAGCAGCGCCGGCTGGACGACACCAACGAGGGCTGCCTGTCGGTGCCCACCGCGTACGCTCCGCTGGCCCGGCCCGACTACGCCGAGGTGACCGGTCAGGACGAGCGGGGCAACCCGGTCAAGGTGCGCGGCACCGGCTACTTCGCACGGTGTCTGCAGCACGAGACCGACCACCTCTACGGCTACCTCTACATCGACCGGCTGTCCAAGCGGGAACGCAAGGACGCGCTGCGGCAGATGGCCGAGAACGAGCCGCGCTACCCCGTGGTCGCCAACGACTGACCGCCGGGGCCCTCGTCCTCCTCTGGAGTCCGGTGGCCCCTGTCGCCGCTCAAGGCCCCACGGGGCACCGGCCTCCCCTGCGCACGGCGTCCGGTCCGGATTCCCTTCCGGACCGGACGCCGTTCGTTTTTCCGTCACATGTTCGACTCCTCGACGGGTCATCAACCCTGAAATCAGCCGCACAAGGGGAGAATCTCGGCATCGTGGGGTAGTGAATGAAGCAAACGCGTTCCCAGGGTGGTCAGTTGTGGTGCTGAATGGAGGGGTGGATACGCACCGGCGCACGCCCGGCGGAGAGGGCCGGGCACATGTCAACCGGCGGCCGAGAGGGGATTGTTCGTGCATGCTTTGTCACACGGCACCACATCGAAACCGACCACCGTCGCGGTACCGCAGGCGCTGTCTCTCCCGCTGATCGAGGCGGCGTTTCCCCGGCAGATCCATCCTTATTGGCCGAAACTCCAGCAGGAAACCCGTGCATGGCTGCTCGAAAAGCGGCTGATGCCGCCCGACAAGGTGGTGGAATATGCCGATGGCCTGTGCTACACGGACCTCATGGCGGGCTACTACACGGACGCCGCCGACGAGGTCCTGCAGGCGATAGCGGACTACAGCGCGTGGTTCTTCGTCTGGGACGACCGTCACGACCGCGACATCGTGCACGGCCGGCCCGCCGCCTGGCGGCGGCTGAAGGGCCTGCTGCACGCGGCTCTCGACAGCCCCACGGACCACCTGCGCCACGAGGATCCACTGGTGGCCGGGCTCGCGGACAGTGTGCGGCGGCTGTACTCGTTCCTTCCGGACACCTGGAACGTCCGGTTCGCCCGGCACTTCCACGCGGTGATCGAGGCGTACGACCGGGAGTTCCGCAACCGGACGGAGGGGATCGTCCCCACCGTCGAGGAGTACCTCGAACTGCGTCGGCTCACCTTCGCGCACTGGATCTGGACCGACCTCCTGGAGCCGAGTGCGGGCTGTGAACTCCCGGACGCCGTACGGAAGAACCCGTCCTATCGGAAAGCGGCCCTGCTCAGCCAGGAATTCGCCGCCTGGTACAACGACCTCTGCTCGCTCCCGAAGGAAATAGCGGGGAGTGAGGTGCACAATCTCGGAATCAGTCTCATCACCCATGAAGGGCTGACCCTCGAAGAGGCGGTCGCCGATGTGCGGCACCGCGTCGAGGAATGCGTCAAGGAATTCCTGGACGCCGAACGAAGCGCCCTGAAGTTCGCCGACAGCCTCGACGACGGAACGACTGGAGGAAAGGAACTGGGGGCCGCCGTACGGGTCTGCCTCGGAAACATGCGGAACTGGTTCAGTTCCGTCTACTGGTTCCACCACGAGTCCGGCCGGTACATGGTCGACAGCTGGGACGACCGCTCCACGCCCCCGTACGTCAACAACGAAGCGGCAGGTGAGAAATGACCGTCGAGTCGGTGAAGCCCGACGCGTCCGACGTGTCCGACGTGTCGGGGGTGACCGAACTGCGCGAGCCTCCGGTGGCCGGCGGCGGGGTCCCCGGCCTGGGCCACGGCCTCAAACTGGTCCGCGATCCGCTGGCCTTCATGGCGCAGCTGCGCGACCACGGCGACATCGTGCGACTGAAGCTCGGCCCCAAGACGGTGTACGCCGTCACCACGCCCGCCCTCACCGGGGCGCTGGCGCTCGATCCCGACTACATCATCTCCGGCCCCCTGTGGGAGTCCCTGGAGGGCCTGCTCGGCAAGGAGGGCGTGGCCACGGCCAACGGCCCGCTGCACCGGCGCCAGCGGCGCATCATCCAGCCCGCCTTCAAGCTCGACGCCATCCCCGCCTACGGCCCGATCATGGAGGAGGAGGTCCACGCGCTGACCGAACGCTGGGCGACGGGGGAGACGGTCGACTGCACCTCCGAGTCGTTCCGGATCGCCGTGCGCGTCGCGGCGCGCTGTCTGCTGCGCGGTGAGTACATGGACGAGCGGGCGGAGCGGCTGTGCGCCGCGCTCGCCACCGTCTTCCGCGGCATGTACCGGCGGATGGTGGTGCCGCTCGGCCCGCTGTACAAGCTGCCGCTGCCGGCCAATCGCGCATTCAACCGGGCCCTGGCCGATTTGCACCGCGTGGTCGACGAGATCGTCGCCGAGCGCCGTGCGTCCGGTCAGAAGCCGGACGATCTGCTGACGGCATTGCTGACGGCGAAGGACGACAACGGCGACCCGATCGGGGAGCAGGAGATCCACGACCAGGTGGTCGCGATACTCACTCCCGGCAGTGAGACGATCGCCTCCACGATCATGTGGCTGCTTCAGGCGCTCGCCGCGCATCCGGAACACGGGGACAGGGTGCGAAACGAAGTCCTCGACGTCACCGGTGGGCGTCCGGTGGCATTCGAGGACGTCCGCAAGCTCGCCCACACCAACAATGTCGTCGTCGAGGCCATGCGTTTACGGCCGGCCGTCTGGATATTGACGCGCAGGGCGGTCGCCGACAAGGAACTCGGTGGCTATCGCATTCCGGCCGGGGCGGACATCATCTACAGTCCGTACGCGATCCAGCGCGATCCGAAGTCGTACGAGCGCCACCTGGAGTTCGATCCCGACCGCTGGCTCCCGGAGCGGGTGAAGGACATTCCGAAGTACGCCATGAGGCCGTTCAGCGTCGGCAACCGGAAGTGCCCGAGCGATCACTTCTCGATGGCCCAGCTGACCCTGGTCACGGCCGCGCTGGCGACGCGGTACCGCTTCGAGCAGGTGTCCGGCTCCGACGACGCCCCCCACGTCGGCATCACTCTGCGGCCGAACCGGCTGCTGCTGAGGCCGGTCGCGCGCTGAACCGTCCCGCCCAGCGGGCGTTCAGGCGGCCCCGGGGCCGCCTGAACGCCCGCCGGCAGGTGGTCGGGGCCGTGGCCGTGTTCATGGTCCGGCCCGTTCTCGCCGGCAGGTGCCGGGCGATCAGGGCGCCCGTTCTGTTCGGAGTTCTTCAGAAGTCCTCGTCCAGGTCGACCGTGCCCTCCACGGCGACCTGGTACGCGGACGGACGCCGCTCGAAGAAGTTCGTGAGCTCCTGGACGCCCTGCAGTTCCATGAAGGAGAACGGGTTGTCCGAGCCGTACACCGGCGCGAAGCCCAGACGGACGAGACGCTGGTCGGCGACGCACTCCAGGTACTGCCGCATCGACTCGGTGTTCATGCCCGGCAGCCCGTCACCGCACAGGTCGCGCCCGAACTGCAGTTCCGCCTCGACCGCTTCGCGCAGCATGTCCGTCACCTGCTGCTGAAGCTCGTCGTCGAACAGGTCCGGCTCCTCCTTGCGCACGGTGTCGACCACGTCGAAGGCGAAGGACATGTGCATCGTCTCGTCCCGGAACACCCAGTTGGTGCCCGTCGCGAGACCGTGCAGCAGGCCCCGGCTGCGGAACCAGTACACGTAGGCGAACGCCCCGTAGAAGAACAGGCCCTCGATGCAGGCGGCGAAGCAGATCAGGTTGAGCAGGAAACGGCGGCGGTCGGCCCGCGTCTCCAGCCGGTCGAGCTTCTCCACCGAGTCCATCCACCTGAAGCAGAACTCGGCCTTCTCCCGGATGGAGGGGATGTTCTCCACCGCGGCGAAGGCGGCGGCGCGGTCCTCCGGGGCGGGCAGATAGGTGTCCAGCAGGGTCAGATAGAACTGGACGTGCACCGCCTCCTCGAACAGCTGCCGGGAGAGATACAGCCGTGCTTCCGGGGAGTTGATGTGCTTGTAGAGGGTGAGCACCAGGTTGTTCGCCACGATCGAGTCGCCGGTGGCGAAGAAGGCCACCAGCCGCCCGATCAGGTGCTGTTCTTCCGGACTGAGCTTCGCCAGGTCGGCGACGTCCGAGTGGAGGTCGACCTCCTCCACGTGCCAGGTGTTCTTGATGGCGTCCCGGTAGCGCTCGTAGAAGTCGGGGTAGCGCATGGGGCGCAGGGTGAGTTCGAAGCCCGGGTCGAGGAGGTTCTGGGACCGGGCGGTGGCGGTGGTGGTGGCGGCGGTGGTGGACATCACTGGCAGGCCTCGCAGGACTCGGGGTTCTCAAGGGAGCAGGCGACCGCTTCGGGGCCGGGCGCCGGCTGCCGGACGGGGGCTTGTGCTTGCGTGTGCGCCTGGCCCTGGGCCGCGCGGGCGATGCGGGTCGCGGGGCGCGAGCGCAGGTAGTACGTGGTCTTCAGGCCCCGCTTCCAGGCGTAGGCGTACATCGAGGAGAGCTTGCCGATGGTCGGCGTCTCCAGGAACAGGTTCAGCGACTGCGACTGGTCCAGGAACGGGGTGCGGTCGGCGGCCATGTCGATCAGCGAGCGCTGCGGGATCTCCCACGCGGTGCGGTACAGACCGCGCACCTCCTCGGGGATCCAGGTGACGTCCTGCACCGAGCCACCCGCCTCGCGCAGCGCCTCACGGGTCCGCGCGTCCCAGACGCCCAGCCGCTTCAGGTCGTCCACCAGGTACGAGTTGACCTGGAGGAACTCGCCGGACAGCGTCTCGCGCTTGAACAGGTTGGACACCTGCGGCTCGATGCACTCGTACACACCCGCGATCGACGCGATGGTGGCGGTCGGCGCGATCGCCAGGAGCAGCGAGTTGCGCAGGCCGCTCGTGGCCATGCGCGCGCGCAGCGCGGCCCACCGCTCGGGCCAGGCCGCCTCCACGCCGTAGTGGTCGGGGTGCAGGACGCCCCGGGCCGTACGCGTCTTCTCCCAGGCCGGCAGGGGGCCGTGGGCCTCGGCGAGGCCGGCGGACGTCTCGTACGCGGCGAGCATGATCCGCTCGGCGATACGGGTCGAGAGGGCCTTCGCCCCGGGGGAGTCGAAGGGCAGCCGGAGCTGGAAGAAGACGTCCTGGAGGCCCATCACGCCCAGCCCCACCGGGCGCCAGCGGGCGTTGGAACGGCGCGCCTGCTCGGTCGGGTAGAAGTTGATGTCGACGACCCGGTCCAGGAAGGTGACGGCGGTGCGGACGGTGGCGTCCAGCCGCTCCCAGTCGAGGGCGCCGTTCGCCCGGTCGACGAACGCGCCGAGGTTGACCGACCCCAGGTTGCAGACCGCCGTCTCCCCGTCACTGGTGACCTCGAGGATCTCCGTGCACAGGTTGGACGAGTGGACGACGTGGCCCGGCTCGGCGGTCTGGTTGGCGGTGCGGTTGGCGGCGTCCTTGAAGGTCATCCAGCCGTTGCCGGTCTGGGCGAGGGTGCGCATCATGCGTCCGTACAGCTCCCGCGCGGGGAGCGTCTTCGTCGCCAGACCCGCCGCCTCGGCGGCCCGGTAGGCCGCGTCGAACTCCTCGCCCCACAGGTCGACCAGGTCCGGGACGTCGGACGGGGAGAACAGCGACCACGGCGCGTCGGCGTTCACCCGGCGCATGAACTCGTCCGGCACCCAGTGCGCGAGGTTCAGGTTGTGCGTACGGCGGGCGTCCTCACCGGTGTTGTCGCGCAGCTCCAGGAACTCCTCGACGTCCGAGTGCCAGGTCTCCAGGTAGACCGCCGCCGCGCCCTTGCGCCGGCCGCCCTGGTTCACGGCGGCGACCGAGGCGTCCAGGGTCTTCAGGAACGGGACGATGCCGTTGGAGTGCCCGTTGGTACCGCGGATCAGCGAACCGCGGGAGCGGACCCGGGAGTAGGCCAGGCCGATGCCGCCGGCGTGCTTGGAGAGGCGGGCCACCTGGTGGTAGCGGTCGTAGAGGGAGTCCAGCTCGTCCTTGGGGGAGTCGAGGAGGTAGCAGGACGACATCTGGGGGTGCCGGGTGCCGGAGTTGAACAGGGTGGGGGAGGAGGGCAGGTACTCCAGGCGGCTCATCAGGCCGTACAGCGCGGCGACCTCGTCCACCGAGCGGGCGCTGTCGTCCTCGGCGAGGCCGGCGGCGACCCGCAGCAGGAAGTGCTGCGGTGTCTCGACGACCTTGCGGGTGACCGGGTGCCGCAGCAGATAGCGGCTGTGCAGGGTGCGCAGGCCGAAGTAGCCGAAACGGTCGTCCGCGCCGGGGTCGATCAGCGCGTCGAGACGGGCCGCGTGCAGCAGGACGAACTCGGCGGTCCGGTCCGCGACGAGGCCCTCGCGGTGACCCGTCGAGATCGAGGAGGTGAACGACGTGACCCCCTGCGAGGCGGCCTCGGCGCGGATGCCGAGCGTCAGCAGCCGCGCGGCGAGCCGGGAGTAGGCGGGGTCCTCGGAGATGAGCCCGGCCGCCGCCTCGGTGGCCAGCTCCCGCAGCTCGGTCCCGTCCGCACGGGCGGACCGGCCGCGCAGCGCGGCGGCGGCGACCCGTCCGGGGTCGGCGTCGGGGAGGTCGGCGGTCAGCCCGGTCAGGGTCCGCAGCAGCGCGGCACCGGGGCCCTCGCTCACGTCGCTCACGTCGGTCAGGTCGACCGCTGAAGCAGGATCGGCTGGCGCGATGGTCACGTGGGGCTCTCCCTCGCTCGGCACGGGGCCTCGCAGAGGGGAGGGGGCAGCACACGGGCACGCGCACGCGCCACGCGTCCACCGGCCCATTCCACGAGGCCCGGACGTCAGGCACCCGGACCGGACGGCCGGGCGCACTGTCGGCAGGTCCTCGGACTGAAGCCCGTGCGGGCACGCGAAAAATGCGGAAAACGCAAGAAACGCAAGAAACGCAAAAAACGCGGACACGCACAAGTACACCGTTGCGGGACAGTTCCGGATTCGCACCGGATTCCCCTGCGGCGACAGCAAGCATGAGCATACATCTTGTGCCGGACGGCGCCAGCGGGCCCATATGTTGTGTCGCGGTGGGGTCAGAACGCCAATGTGTAGGAGAGAAGGTCGATGTCGTCCAGGTGCGGAACCGGGTTCCAGTCACGCTCGGGGGCGCGGGCGAAGCCGAGACGTTCGTAGATGCGGTGGGCGGAGTGCATCATCCGCTGGGTCGACAGCGCGATCCCCTCACACCCCGGTGTGGCCCGCGCCCGGTCGACACAGGTGCGGACGAGGGCCTCCCCCACTCCGCGGCCCCGGGCCGCACGGGCGACCACGAGCATCCGGATCTCGGCCTCGCCGGGCCCGGCCAGGTCGGCCATGGGCCCGCCGTCCGGAACGAACGTCACCCCGCCGATCACCCGGCCGCCGTCCACGGCGACCAGCACCTCGGCGGCGGCGGCCCGCTTGGCGACGTCCCTGAGCTCGCCGAGGTACGGGTCGTTCTCCCCGAAGTCGAGCAGACCGTCCTCCAGATAGGTCTGTGCGGTGATCTCACCCAGTGTCTTGTACTCGTCGGGCTGCACCGGCCGAATCATGATGTCCATGGCGCGAGTGTGCCCGACGGGCAGGGCAGCGGGCCGCCGATTTTTTCCGGCGGCCCGCTGCCCCGAGCGCGCTGTACGGCGTCAGTGGGCGCTGCCCGCCGTGGCCGGCGGGAGCTCCACCTCGACGCCGGGGTCGCCCGCGTCCGCCGTGTAGTCCTCCGGCCTGGTCCGGTCGATGCCCTCGGGCGCCTTGAGTGCCCTCATGAGGAAGGTCAGCACGACCGTGACCACGACATTGAGCACGAAGGCGGTGAGGCCGATGTAGCCGATCTCGCCGATCCCCGGGATCTCCTTCGCGGACCCGCCGAAGTGCTTCTGCGTCGGCGAGGCCACCCCGTACGCCGCGACCGTGCCGTAGACCATGCCGACCGCCCAGCCGCCGAGCAGCGCCCAGCGGTGGAACCAGCGGGTGAACAGGCCGCCCACCAGCGCCGGGAAGGTCTGCAGGATCCAGATGCCGCCGAGGAGCTGGAAGTTGATGGCGACCGTCTTGTCCATGGTGAGGACGAAGACCAGTGCACCCACCTTCACCAGGAGCGAGACCACCTTGGAGACCTGGGTCTCCTGCGCGGGTGTCGCGTCGGGCTTGAGGAAGTCCTTGTAGATGTTGCGGGTGAACAGGTTCGCGGCCGCGATCGACATGATCGCCGCCGGTACCAGCGCACCGATGCCGATCGCCGCGAAGGCCACCCCGGCGAACCAGTCCGGGAACATGTTCTCGAACAACTGCGGGATCGCCAGCTGCCCGTTGTCGACATCGACCCCGGCCGCGATCGCCATGAAACCGAGCAGCGCCAGCAGGCCCAGCATCAGCGAGTACAGCGGCAGGATCGTGGTGTTGCGGCGGATCACCTCACGGCTGCGTGAGGACAGCGTCGCGGTGATCGAGTGCGGGTACATGAACAGCGCGAGCGCCGAACCCAGCGCCAGCGTGGCGTAGGTCCACTGCCCCGCCTCGCCCGGCACCAGCGAACCGCGCGGTGCGCCGGTGGCCGGGTTGGTCTCGCGGTACGCCTCACTGGCCTTGGCGAAGACGACGTCGAAGCCGCCCAGCTTGATCGGGATGTAGATGATCGCCACCGCGATCACGAGGTAGATCAGCGTGTCCTTCACGAAAGCGATCAGCGCGGGGGCCCGCAGACCCGACGAGTACGTGTACGCCGCCAGCACGCCGAAGGCGATCAGCAGCGGCAGGTCCTTGACGAACCAGTGGGTGCTCTCTCCGCCGCCGACCCCCATCACGTCCAGCACCGCCTGGATACCGACCAGTTGGAGCGCGATGTACGGCATCGTCGCCAGGATGCCGGTGAGCGCCACCGCCAGCGACAGCCCCTTCGAGTCGAACCGGCCGCGCACGAAGTCGGACGTCGTCACATAGCCGTGCTTGTGCGAAACCGACCACAGCCGGGGCAGGAAGGTGAAGATCAGCGGGTACACGAGGATCGTGTACGGCACCGCGAAGAAGCCCGCCGCGCCGGCCGCGTAGATCGCCGCCGGTACGGCCACGAAGGTGTACGCCGTGTACAGGTCGCCGCCGAGCAGGAACCAGGTGACCCAGGTGCCGAACGACCGGCCGCCCAGGCCCCATTCGTCGAGGCTGTGCTCGTTCGCGGCCCTGCGCCAGCGGGCGGCCAGAAAGCCCATCGCCGTGACGAGGACGAAGAAGAAGATGAAGACGGCGAGTGCCACGCCGTTCACGCCGCCGTTCACGCCGCCGTTCACCGCTGCGCACCGCCCTTCGCGGCCGCGCGGGCGCGCTGATCACGCCGCCACAGCGCGTACGCGGTCACCGTCAATAAGGCGGAGACCGGCACCCACAGCATCTGGTACCAGTAGAAGAACGGGATGCCGATGAGGACGGGGTCGGTCTTCGCGTACGAGCCGACCCACATCAGGGCCACGAACGGTGCCAGGAGGCAGACGGCGATGACGACGCGCATCGGCGTCACCACCGGCCGTCTGCTGGTTTCTGGGGCTTGCGACATAGAAACGGTTCCGTCCCCTCACTGATCGCCTGTTTGACGCGCAGGAAATCTAGGTGGCGGCGGACCGGGGCGGAACCCCTCGCGGGGATTGCGTACTTAAACTCCACGGAACCTCGCCCGGACAGCGGCGGAATCTTCGGCGAAACCCCCGCCGATCCCTCCGGGTTCAGTCCTGCGGGCTCAGCTCTGTGGACTCAGTTCTGCGGGATCGGTTCTACGGGTTCAGTCCTGCGGGCGCTTCAGGCGGGCGACGAACTTGTACCGGTCGCCCCGGTACACCGACCGCACCCACTCCACCGGCTGCCCGTCCCGGTCCCGGGAGTGCCGGGAGAGCATCAGCATCGGCAGTCCCACATCGGTGCCGAGCAGGCCGGCCTCGCGCGGGGTGGCCAGCGAGGTCTCGATGGTCTCCTCGGCCTCCGCCAGGTGGACGTCGTACACCTCGGCGAGGGCGGTGTAGAGGGAGGTGTACTTGACGAGACTGCGGCGCAGCGCCGGGAAGCGCTTCGCGCTCAGGTGGGTGGTCTCGATGGCCATCGGCTCACCGTTGGCCATGCGCAGCCGCTCGATGCGCAGCACCCGGCCGCCGGGGGTGATGTCGAGCAGTTCGGCGAGCCCGTCGTCGGCGGTGACATAGCCGACGTCCAGCAGCTGGGAGGTGGGCTCCAGGCCCTGGGCGCGCATGTCCTCGGTGTACGAGGTGAGCTGCAGCGCCTGCGAGACCTTGGGCTTGGCGACGAAGGTGCCCTTGCCCTGGATGCGCTCCAGACGGCCCTCGACCACCAGTTCCTGGAGTGCCTGGCGCACGGTGGTGCGCGAGGTGTCGAACTCCGCCGCCAGGGTGCGCTCGGGCGGGACCGGCGTGCCGGGCGGAGCCGTCTCGGTCATGTCCAGCAGGTGCTTCTTCAGCCGGTAGTACTTGGGCACGCGGGCCGTCCGGACCGTGGTTCCGCCCTCGCTCTCCGTGCTGTTGACGTCGGTGCTCATGTTCTGCCTTCCCGGCTCCGAGTGCCGAACGACCGACACCCCATCGGCCCCGGCTCACATCGTGGCACGGCTGCGGGCGGGGATGTTCCCCGCACGCTCCGTGATCCCCTCTGTATACCCTCGGGGCAGGGGCTGGTCTAGTCCAGCAGGGCGGCCCGCGGGCGTCCGGCGCCCACGACGCCCATGGCGCTTCCGGGGACTGCGGTCAGATCCCCTGCCAGTCCGGCTTGTTCACATAGGCGTGCCGGAAGTAGTCGGCGAACTTGAGCTTGCCGGCGGCGGCCTCGTCGACGACGACCGTGGCGTGCGGGTGCAGCTGCAGCGCGGACGCCGGGCACACGGCGGCCAGCGGACCCTCGACGGTCGCGGCGATCGCGTCCGCCTTGCCCTCGCCGGTGGCGAGCAGCACCAGGTGGCGGGCCTCCAGGATGGTGCCGATGCCCTGGGTGATGACGTGGTGCGGGACCTGGTCGACGTCGCCCTCGAAGAAGCGCGCGTTGTCCGCCCGGGTCTGCTCGGTCAGCGTCTTGATCCGGGTGCGCGAGACGAGGGAGGAGCACGGCTCGTTGAACCCGATGTGCCCGTCCGTCCCGATGCCGAGCAGTTGCAGGTCGATGCCGCCGGCCTCGCCCAGTGCCTTGTCGTACGCCTCGCACGCGGCCTGCACGTCCTCAGCCGAGCCGTCGGGGCCCATGAAGGCGTCCGGCCCGATCCCGAGCGGCTCCAGCACCTCGCGCCGGACCACCGAACGGTAGGACTCGGGGTGATCGGCGGGCAGCCCCACATACTCGTCGAGCTGGGCGATCCTCGCCCGGGAGGTGTCCACGGCACCGGAGCGCACCTGGTCGGCCAGTGCCTGGTAGACGGGCAGCGGCGTGGAGCCGGTGGCCACGCCGAGCAGGGCGTCGGGCTTGCGCCGCAGGAGTTGCGCCATGGCCCCGGCGATGAGTTCGCCGCCGGCCTTGGCGTCCGGAACGATGACAACTTCCACGCTGAGCCTGCCGATCTGAGAGGGGACTCGACTGGTGACCGGCCCCGGACGGGACGGGCGAGTCGTGTGGTTTAGACCAATATGAATTTAACAGAGCCGGGGTTCCGTCCCGGGCCCAGGCCGCGGGTGCCGGGCCCTCGGCCCCACCCCAGCATCCCAGGACGGGACGGTCGCGGTCCGCTCGCCGAAATCACCGTGCTTTTCCGGTCCCGTACCGCGCTCCCGCGGGATAGGCTGCACGGTGGACGACCGCGGACCCGCCTCCGCGCGACACGGAAAACGCGACGCCGAAAGTCGACGCCGCAAGCCGACGCTGCACGTCACCGCCGAAAGTCGACGCAGGAAGTCGACGTGAGAAGCCGGCACGGGAAAAGACAACAGCGAACAGTACCCGACGCATGGACACGGGTAGTGGTCTAGTCCACAATGCGTACCAGTGCACACCAGCCTGCCTTCCCCGCACAGGAAGGCGGACCGAGGACCCGGAGCTCTCTGCCCTGACTGCCCCGGTTCCTCACCCTCGGCCGACCGGGACCGCACACCCCACGGCCGATGTCGCTCCGGGCTGCGGTGCCGGGAGGGCTGAGGGTCCCTCTCAGGCGCCGCGGCCCGCGGGTGTCTCCGGGGGAGGGTGCGACGCCCCGGTACGCTCGCTGACGTGCCCTCCATGAACGAACTCGTACTCCAGCACACGGCGCTCGACGACACCGACCTCGAGTGGCTGCATCTGCTGGTCTCGGAGTGGCAACTGCTCTCCGACCTGTCCTTCGCCGACCTGGTTCTGTGGATCCCCACCCGGGACGGCACCCGTTATGTCTCCGTCGCCCAGATGCGGCCCAACACCGGCCCGACCTCGCACCAGGACGACATGATCGGCCATCTCGTCCCGCGAGGCCGCCGGCCCATGCTGGACGCGGCCCTGGACGAGGGACGGATCGTACGGGAGGGCGACCCGGAGTGGCGCGAGGAGGTTCCGGTCCGCGTCGAGTCCATCCCCGTACGGCGTGAAGGCCGCGTCCTCGGCGTCATCGCCCGCAACACCAACCTCCTCACGGTGCGCACCCCCAGCAGGCTGGAGCTCACCTACCTGCAGAGCGCCTCCGACCTGGCGCAGATGATCGCCACCGGAGCCTTTCCGTTCGCGGACCGGCAACTCGACATGGGTGCCCTGCCCCGGGTGGGTGACGGGCTGATCCGGCTCGACGCCGAGGGCATCGTCCAGTACGCCTCCCCGAACGCACTGTCCGCCTACCACCGCTTGGGCCTCGCGGCCGACCTCGTCGGCCACCATCTCGGCCGGACCACCGCCGAACTGGCCCCTTCCCGCGGGCCGGTGGACGAAGCGCTCGCCAAGGTCGCCAGTGGCTGGGCGCCGCGCGAGTTCGAGATCGAGGCGACCAACGTGGTCATCCAGTTCCGGGCGATCCCGCTCAAACCGAAGGGAACCCGCATCGGTTCACTGGTCCTGCTCCGGGACGTCACCGAACTTCGCCGCCGCGAACGCGAGCTGATCACCAAGGACGCGACCATCCGGGAGATCCACCACCGGGTGAAGAACAACCTCCAGACGGTGGCGGCGCTGCTGCGCCTCCAGGCCCGGCGGATCGGTTCCGAGCGCGGCCGCGCGGCGCTGGAGGAGGCGGTGCGCCGGGTCGGGTCCATCGCGATCGTGCACGAGACGCTCTCCCAGAACCTGGACGAGCGCGTGGAGTTCGACGAGATCGCCGACCGGGTCCTGGCGATGGTCGCCGAGATCTCCCCGGGCAAGGTCACCGGCCGGCGCACCGGCCGCTTCGGCATACTCGACGCCGAGGTCGCCACCCCGCTGTCGATGGTGCTGACGGAGGTGCTGCAGAACGCCCTGGAGCACGGCTTCCGTGAGGGGGAGACCGGCACGGTCGAGGTGACCGCGGTCCGCGGCGGCACCACGAAGGAGACCCGCCTGCTGGTCACCGTCCAGGACGACGGCGTCGGCCTGCCCGAGGGCTTCGACCCGCACACCGCGGGCAACCTGGGTCTGCACATCGTGCGGACCCTGGTCGAGGGCGAGTTGAGCGGCACCTTCGACATGCTCCCGGCCCCGGAAGGGGGCACCCGGGTGATCCTGGACATCCCGGTGGACATGAACAAGTGACGCACAGTGACAAGCGAAGAGCCCCGGACCGGGAAACGGTCCGGGGCTCTTCGCTTGTTTGATGGCGTTCCCCTCCGGCTCGAGGTGAGCCGAGAACTCGGGGGAGCATCGGGGGAACTGCGTGCTGCGGCTCGGGGGCGGGAGATGCGTACGCGCTGTACGCGCCGCCAAGCTCAGGCTGTCAGCAGGGGTGGGTTGTCAGGCGGATGCCTGACGGGCCCGGTTGCGGGCGGCGCGGCGCTTCATTGCGCGGCGCTCGTCCTCGCTGAGACCACCCCAGACGCCGCTGTCCTGACCGGACTCGAGTGCCCACTGAAGGCAGCTCTCGATGACCGGGCAGCGACGGCAGACGGCCTTGGCTTCCTCGATCTGCAGCAGCGCAGGACCGGTGTTGCCGATGGGGAAGAAGAGCTCGGGGTCTTCCTCGCGGCAAACGGCGTTGTGACGCCAGTCCATGGCTGCTACCTCTCCTTGGTGTGAACTACACGATGGCTTGTGAATGTGAACGCTTTCACGAATCCCCCAACAAGTGAAGGGCCGAGCGCCAGGTTCGCTGGCGTGGTCCTTGGATTGAAGGGGGGTTCCGGCGGTTCGTGGAGGCCGATGCTGCGGGCCGTCCCGATCGCCATGTAGAGACTCGCAAACCTCGGCGGCGGATACAACCCCTTCCGGAAAGTTTTTTTTGATTCATCGGTGTCGACTAGGTCACAGCCGTACTTCCATGGGGTGGATCCTGGCCTAAACGTTCGAGTGAAAGGACTTTAGCCTTTTCCGCTCACACAATCACACGCAGTGCACGGCGAACGCCTGTGAACGTCACGCTGGTACGCAGTCCGAGGTGGTCACCGTCCATCTGGAGGGGCAGTGGAACCTTCGAATGCAAGGTGAACTGGGTCAGATCGTGTCCGGCGACCACATGCCTGCCCCGGGGTCCGCGCTCGGGGGACGAAGTGAGCAACTGGGTGCCATACCGGGCAACGGCGGCGGTGGACAACCGCTTCAGACCGAAGATGTCGAGGCCGGTATCGAACGAGGCCTTAGGTGACGCGTAGATCGGGCGATTGCCGAGAAACGTCCACGGGGAGGCGTTCGACACTATGGAGAGCAGCAGATCGGTGACCGGTTCCTCGCCCGGCTGCTCCAGCGTTATCACTCCGTGCCGGCGGCGCGGCTCGCCGAGCAGTTGGCGCACCACCTGACGCATGTACAGCGCGTGAGTGGACTTCTTGCCCCGCTCACGGTGCTGTTCCACCCGGCCGACCACCCCGGCGTCGAAGCCCAGCCCCGCGTTGAACGTGAACCAGCGGGGCGGCACACCCTCGTCGTCCGTCCCCGGCGTGCCCGACGTCAGGCCCAGACCCACGGTGCGCTCACGGCTCTCGCGCAGCGCGTCCAGCAGGACGCCGGTGGCCTCCACGGGCTGGTTGGGCAGGCCCAGGGCACGGGCGAAGACATTGGTGGAGCCGCCGGGGACCACGGCGAGGCCGGGCAGGTGCTCCGGGTCGGGGCCGTTGTGCAGCAGGCCGTTGACGACCTCGTTGACCGTGCCGTCACCGCCGAGGGCCACCACCAGATCGATGTCGTCGCTCTCCGCGGCCTGCCGGCCCAGGTCCCGCGCGTGACCCCGGTACTCCGTGGTCACCGCTTCCAGTTTCATCTCACTGGCGAGCGCGTGGATCAGCACGTCACGCGTACGCGCACTCGTGGTGGTTGCCGCCGGATTGACCACGAGAAGTGCACGCATGGGGTGCAGGGTACCTACTGGGTGGTACCGGAGCCCAGGCCGAGGGGTGATCGGGAACGGATGCGGGTGGCACCGGGGCGCGCACCTCGGCACGGGGGCGTGGACGGGCGAGGGCTACCCTTCAGGGGTGAGCAGCGAGCAGACCCCCACCACTCCGGACGCCGCGGGCCCCCGCCCGCGCCGACTGACGTACGCCGCGGGGCTCACCGCCCTGGAGGGGCTGGGCCTGCTGGCCGGCGGGGTCTGGATGCTGGTCCGCGGGCTCACCGGCCAGCCGGACGACCGACAGCAGGCCGTCACCGGCGGACTCACGCTGGTGCTGCTCGCACTGCTGCCGCTGCTCGCCGCGCGCGGGCTGCTCGGCCGCAAGGGCTGGAGCCGCGGCCCGGCCGTCATCACCCAGCTCCTGGCGCTGCCGGTGGCCTACAACCTGCTGCAGTCCGACAGTGTGGCCATCCCGGCGGGGATCGTGCTCGCGGTGGTGGCCGTGACGGCCCTGGTGCTGCTGCTCAACCCCGAGACGACCCGGGCCCTCGGCATCCGGGGACCCGGAAGCGCCGAGAAGTAGCTCCCCGCCTCCCGAGCCGCCGTTGCCGTCCGGGCGCCGCTGCTGTTCGCTCCCGCCATGCGGCGGCTCGTTCCACCGCGGGGCGGCTCACTCCTCGTTCACTCTTCCACGAGCAGCTTCTCGCGCAGCTGCGCCAGCGTGCGGGCCAGCAGCCGGGAGACGTGCATCTGCGAGATGCCGACCTCCTGGGCGATCTGCGACTGGGTCATGTTGCCGAAGAAGCGCAGCAGCAGGATCCGCTTCTCGCGCGGCGGCAGATCCTCCAGCAGCGGCTTGAGCGACTCCCGGTACTCCACGCCCTCCAGCGCCTCGTCCTCGGCGCCGAGGGTGTCGGCGACCGCCGGGGACTCGTCGTCGGTGTCGGGGACGTCCAGGGACAGCGTGGAGTACGCGTTGGCGGACTCCAGGCCCTCCAGGACCTCCTCCTCCGAGATCGCCAGCCTCTCGGCGAGCTCGTGCACCGTGGGGGACCGGCCGTGCAGTTGCGAGAGCTCGGCGGTGGCAGTCGTCAGCGACAGGCGCAGCTCCTGCAGCCGGCGCGGCACGCGCACCGCCCAGCCCTTGTCGCGGAAGTGCCGCTTGATCTCGCCGACGACCGTCGGGGTCGCGTACGTCGAGAACTCCACGCCGCGATCCGGGTCGAAGCGGTCGACCGACTTGATCAGACCGATGGTGGCGACCTGGGTCAGGTCGTCCAGCGGTTCCCCGCGGTTGCGGAAACGGCGCGCGAGGTGCTCGACGAGCGGCAGATGCATGCGGACCAGCCGGTTGCGCAGCTCCGCGTACTCGGGACTGCCGTCCGGCAGGGTGCGCAGCTCGAGGAACAAGGCGCGTGCCCCGCTGCGGTCCTGCGGGTCGCGCTGCGCGCCGTGCGTCACCGGGGTGTGCCGGACGCCCTGTGCGCTCGGCGTCCGCGGCACCTCGCTCTCGGCGTGTCGCTCGTGCTCGTTCATCGTCCCGCCCGTCGCCCTTCCCCGAGCGCTCGCCTCGTCCCCCGCCGTCGGCCTCGCCCGTGCCGGGGCTTCCTGGTGTCCGGGGGAGGCCCCGGGCCGCCGCCCGGCCTCGGGCGTACTCCGTGCGGCACCGCCGGACTGCCCGCCGCCCGGCGGGCCGGCCTGAGCGGAGTCGTCCTCCGGATGGGGCCGGGCCTGTTCCGGGATGGCGTCGATGCCGTCGATACCGCCCGGCATCCGCTCGGCAGGCAGCCCCCGTGTGCCGCGTTCTTCGTCCCGCACCGGCCCGTCCTCGTTCCTCACGCCGGCCCGGGTCCCGCGCCGCGCTGTTTGTAGAGGCTGATCGAAACGGTTTTGTCGTCGTCCACGGCGGAGGAGACCTTGCCCGCGAGAGCGGACAGGACGGTCCACGCGAAGGTGTCACGCGCGGGAGCGTGACCGTCCGTGGTCGGCGCCGAGACCGTGACCTCGAGCGAGTCGTCGACGAGGCGGAAGACACAACTGAGCACCGAACCCGGCACGGCCTGCTGAAGCAGGATCGCGCAGGCCTCGTCGACCGCGATGCGCAGGTCCTCGATCTCGTCGAGGGTGAAGTCCAACCGGGCCGCGAGACCGGCCGTGGCCGTACGCAGCACCGACAGATAGGCACCTGCGGCCGGCAGCCGGACTTCCACGAAGTCCTGGGTCGCGGGCTCGCCTGCGATCTGGGACACCCTCACCTCCAAGGTGGTACAAGCGTTACAGGACCGGGGCCGCCCCGGGCAACGCGATACGTGGTTCAGCGGTGACGCTACCGCGCTCCCGACGGTCCTGTCCCCGGGACCCCGACCCATGCTGTCACTCATAGTAAAGCCACGGATACGCTCCGTGGCTAGGGGTCTGCGGGCCCGAAAGGGAAGAGCGCGCGCCGGATTGACGTACCCAGACGTCACACGGTCGAACCGTCCGTTGCCGGAGTCCTCTCGTGTCACACCGGGACGTGCTCGACGAGATGCTGGAACCAGTCTGCCACCGTGCTCCTGTAGTCACGTGCTCACGTGCTCGCGTGCTCACGGGAAGGGGCGGCCGGTGACGACCGCCGCGACCGTGCTCCCGCGTGGGAACGCGTTCTCCTCGGCCAGGGAGACAAGGGCGTAAAGCAACTTGGCGACATAGACACGTTCCACGGGTACGCCGTGGCGTTGCTCGAAGTCCGCGGCGAACTCCTCGAGCGCCGGGGCGGTCCGGGCGTAACCGCCGAAGTGGAAGCGGTCGTCCAGGCTCCAGTCGCCGCGCGGACCGCCGAACGCCTCGGCCTGAAGGGCACCTACGTCCGTGGCCAGAAAGCCGCCCTTCAGTACCGGAATGCCCAGCGCGCGAGTGCCGGAGCCGAATCCGGCGGCCAGCCCGGCGAGCGTCCCGCCGGTGCCGCAGGCCACCGCGACGACGTCCGCCCGGCCGGCCAGCTCCTCGCCGAGTGCCCGGCAACCGCGCACGGCTAGAGGGTTGCTGCCGCCCTCGGGGACGACGTACGCGTCCTCGGCGCCCGCCGCGCGCAGCACGGCCGCCAGGGTGTCGGACGCGGTCTTGCGACGGTAGGTCGCCCGGTCGACGAAGTGCAGCCGCATGCCGTCGGCCGCGCACCGGGCCAGCGAGGGGTTGAGGGGGCGGTCGGCGAGCTCCTGGCCTCGCACCACGCCGACCGTGCGCAGACCGAGCAGCCGGCCGGCGGCGGCGGTGGCCCGCAGGTGGTTGGAGTACGCGCCGCCGAAGGTGAGCACGGTCCGGCCGGCTGCCGCCGCGAGGTTCGGCGCGAGTTTGCGCCACTTGTTCCCGATCAGTTCCGGGTGGATCAGGTCGTCCCGTTTCAGCAGCAGCCGGACCCCGCGCCGCTCGAACCGCTCGTCCACGATGTCCTGCGCCGGCGAGGGCAGGCGGGGGCGCAGGGCCGTGAGGTCCGTGCGGGCAGCGCGGTCGGCGGAAGGGGCGGCGGATGCGGGGTCGGGGGTGTCCGGGCTGGTCACCGGGCCATTGTCGCCCGGCGGGGGGAGTTGAGCGCCGGGTGGGGCGGGCGCCGGCCGTCGGGAGCGAGCATGGCTGAATCTCGCCGCCGCCGGTCGCCCCGCGGACGAACGCGTGGCCGACTCTCTTCGTCAGTTCGAACTACCGCTCGGGGTCGGCTCCCCGGTGCCGGGGAGCCCGGCGGCCTCCGCGGGGGCGGGTTCTGTGCTGTCGTGGCGGTGGCCGCGGCCCCGGTGGCGGACGAGGTCGATCAGGGACGGGCCTCCCCACAGGCACCACAGGGCGATCACCGGATCGCAGATCGCGCAGCCCAGCGACGAGGTGGGGGCGAACGGGATGATGGGGTTGCCCTCGAGGTGGTGGACGACGTCCCACGCGGTGTGCAGCAGCCAGCCGACGCCGATGAACGTCCAGGAGTCCAGGCCGCGGAACGCGACATAGGTGATCAGCGCCGTGAAGGCGAACTCCCAGCCGCCCAGGCCGCCCCCGCTGAGGTAGGCGGCGCCCGCGCCGGCGACCATGACGGCGTTCAGCCGCCGCCGGTGCGGCTCGCGGACGAGGGACATCAGCAGGGCGTAGAGAACACCGATGCCGACGGGGACGACGTACTGCATGGCGGGGCCTTTTCCTGGGTGGGTCCGGGGTCGCCCACCACGCTAGAAGCGGGTCTCCCGCGTCCCCAGGGGGCCGGGCGCCAGCTTCCGACGGATTGTCGCCAGGCCCGGCCCGGTGCCCCGTACACCCGCGTACGCCCCAGGACGCCGCGTCACTTCAGCCGGTCACGGATGCGCGTCCGCATCGACGCCATCGTGAACCCGCGCGGATCCACCTTTCCGGGCTGCCACTCCCGGTGGCCGATCACCGATCGTTCGTTCCACCCGTGGCGGCGGCAGACTGCGGCGGCGGCCCTCTCGATGGCTTCCAGCTGCACCGCGGGCCAGGGGTCGTCCCCGTCGCCCAGGTTCTCGCACTCGAAGCCGTAGAAGTGCCGGTTGCCGTCGGTGTTCTGCTCGTTGTCGGCGGGGAGCGCCCTCTCCGCGATCACGGCGCGCAGCACGTCGTCGTCGCCCAGGCCCGCGTGGTTGGCCCTGCCGTAGCCGACGAGGTGGACCCGGCCGTCCTTGGTGATGACGCCGTGGCACAGCGGCCCCGGCAGGCCCGCGTAGCCCTCGCGGCACAGCTCGACGGTCCGGGCGCTGCCCCGGGTGGCCGTGTGATGGATCATCACGCCGTGGACCGGGCCCCAGGGGCCCTTGTGATTGCGGTTGTGATCGCGCCAGTCGCCGACCTCGACGACCTTGAGACCCTCCGCTTTCAGAGCACTCAGGAACGCGCTCGCGGACATGGGTGGGGCCATGGCCGCCCTCCTTCTCGCACCGTGACGGCCGCCGGTCGCGGCCACCTCGTACCGGTGCTTGTACCTGAACGGAGCGAGCGCAACCCATCGCCCGGACCCCGTGCGAGCCGATCCGGACAATGTCCGGTCGCCGGGCCGCCGCTGGACGGAACCCCCATGAATGCCCATGGAATTGAAGATCCATTCCCGCTCATTCGGGTAATACCGCAGCCACGTTCCGTGAGGAAGGCTCTGTCGCGGAGACCGACGCCCGGCACGGATGGGCGCCGGTCACAACTGGGAGGGCAATTCCTTATGTCGGTAGGCGAAGAGGTCCGCACGGAGCAGACCCGGCAGCAGCAGAGCCTCGGCACGGCGGCGGCGCGGAACCTGGCCACCACCACCAAGTCCGTACCGCAGATGCAGGAGATCAGCTCGCGCTGGCTGCTGCGCATGCTGCCCTGGACGGACGTGCAGGGTGGTACGTACCGGGTGAACCGACGGTTGACGTACGCCGTCGGGGACGGGCGGGTGACCTTCGTGAAGACCGGTGACCGCGTCGAGGTGATCCCGGCGGAGCTGGGCGAGCTGCCGGCCCTGCGGTCGTACGAGGACGAGGAAGTGCTCGCGGAGCTGGCCTCCCGCTGCAGGCAGCGGGAGATCGGGGCCGGCCAGGTGATCACTTCGTTCGGCAGCCCGGCCGACGAGGTGTTCCTGCTGGCCCACGGCAGGGTCGAGAAGGTCGGCACCGGCCCCTACGGCGGTGACGAGTCCCTCGGAATCCTCGCCGACGGCGCCTACTTCGGCGACCAGGCGCTCCTGGACGAGGGCGCCATCTGGGAGTACACCACCCGCACCCTGACCGCCTGCACCGTGCTCGTCCTGCCGCGTGACGCCGTCGAGCAGGTCGCCGAGCGGTCCGAGACACTGCGCGGTCACCTCCAGGAGCAGCGCTCCGTCCCGAACCGGCCCGCCAACAAGTACGGCGAGCGGGAGATCGATCTCGCGGCCGGCCACAGCGGGGAACCGGACATCCCGCACACCTTCGTCGACTACGAGGCCAGGCCCCGCGAGTACGAACTGAGCGTCGCCCAGACCGTGCTGCGCATCCACACGCGCGTGGCCGACCTCTACAACCAGCCCATGAACCAGACGGAGCAGCAGATCAGGCTGACCGTCGAGGCGTTGAAGGAACGCCAGGAGCACGAACTCATCAACAACCGGGGCTTCGGCCTGCTGCACAACTGCGAGTACGACCAGCGGCTCCAGCCGCACGACGGCGTACCCGCCCCCGACGACCTGGACGAACTGCTCAGCAGGCGACGCGGGACCAAGCTGCTCCTCGCCCACCCGCGCGCGATCTCCGCGTTCGGCCGTGAGCTCAACAAGCGCGGACTCGTCCCCGAGACCATCGACATGGCCGGCAACCGCATCCCCACCTGGCGGGGGGTGCCCATCTTCCCGTGCAACAAGATCCCGGTGACGGAGGAGCGTACGACCTCCATCATCGCGCTGCGTACGGGCGAGGAGGAGCAGGGCGTCATCGGACTGCGGGCGTCCGGCCTCCCCGACGAGATCGAGCCGAGCCTGTCCGTGCGTTTCATGGGCGTCAACGAACAGGCCATCATCAAGTACCTGGTCACGGCCTACTACTCGGCTGCCGTCCTGGTGCCGGACGCGCTCGGCGTCCTGGAGAACGTCGAGATCGGTCGCTGGCGGTGACCATCCGCGATCTTTCGGCGCGTACGCCGTGTCCCCGCCCACCCGGGCGGGTACACCCTGGGGGTACGCGCGTGACGCCGGCGGAAGTACCACCTCCGCTCCTCCTCAGAGACGGGTCCAGGGGTGAGTCCATGACGGAATCGATGACCGAGCCGAAGACGGAGAGCGAGTACCGACCCGCCGAGTGTCACGAGGCGACGATCCTGCTGGAGCGGGCGCGGGCCGAGGTCGTCCCCGTGCTGCGGGCCGCCATCGGCTCGATGCCCGGCCCGCTGCGCCGGATCGGTCTCTACCACTTCGGCTGGGAGAACGCGGACGGCACCCCGGCCACGGGTGGGTCCGGCAAGGCCATCCGCCCCGCACTGGTGCTCGCCGCGGCCTCCGCCCTCGGCGGGCCCGCGGCCCGGGCGGCGGCGTTACGGGCAGCCGCCGCGGTGGAACTGGTCCACAACTTCACGTTGCTGCACGACGACGTGATGGACCGGGACACCACCCGGCGCCACCGGCCCACCGTTTGGACCGTGTTCGGTGACGACGACGCGATCCTCGCCGGAGACGCCCTCCAGGCGCTCGCCCTGCGGCTGCTCGCCGAGGACCCGCACCCCGCGTCCCGGGCCGCGGTGGCCCGGCTGGCGGACTGCGTCGTCGAACTGTGCGCCGGACAGCAGGCGGACACGGCCATGGAGCGGCGCGACCCCGGCGAGGTCACCCTCGAGGAGACCCTCGCCATGGCCGAGGCCAAGACGGGCGCGCTGCTCGGCTGCGCCTGCGCACTCGGCGCGCTGTACGCGGGTGCCGCGGCGGCGGACGTGGCGGCACTGGACGCGTTCGGCCGCGAGTCGGGACTGGCCTTCCAGCTCATCGACGACGTGATCGGCATATGGGGCGACCCCCGGCACACCGGCAAGCCCGCCGGCGCGGATCTGGCAGCCCGCAAGAAGTCCCTGCCGGTGGTCGCCGCGCTCACCTCCGGCACCCCGGCCGCGTCCGAACTCGCCGGACTGTACGGGGCTCCGCACGCGGACGAGGAGGACCTGGAGTACATCGCCCTGACCGTGGAACGGGCGGGCGGCCGCGACTGGGCGCAGGCCCAGGCGGCCGACCGCATGGCTCGGGTGATGCAGGAACTCGCTCGCGCGGTGCCCGACCCGGAGGCGGCGGGCGGCCTGCTGGCCCTCGCCGAGTTCGTGACCCGGCGCACCGCGTAGACCGCCCGGTGGGTCCCGCACTTCCCCACGGTGTGCGGGACCCACCGCGCATGCGGCGTGGCCGGGGGAGATGTCGGCAAGCATCGGCCGCCGCCCTCCCGTTAGGCTCAACACCCGTATGGTCGGCGAGAGTTGAGGCGAAGGGGCGGACATGGGCGTGGCGATCCGGACGGCGGGGGACGGAGACCGGGAACTACTGGTCCGGCTTCTGGACGAGGCGTTCCAGGACGACCCGGTGAGCAGCTGGGTCTTCCCCGGCGAGGAGTACCGCCGTACGACGCACCACAGGCTGATGGCCGCCTTCACCGACCTCGTGCTCGCCGAGGGACGCGTCGACGTCACGGAGGACGGCTCGGCCTGCGCGCTGTGGCTGTCGGTGCCGGCGGCCGAGCACGGTGACGGGACACCCGAGGACGACGAGGGGCCGGCCCAGGTGCGCCGTGCCGTCGACCCGGAGAACGATCGGGTGGAGATGATCGGCCGGCTGACGGCGGGCATCCACCCCTCAGGGCGGGCCCACGCGTACCTGTGGATGATCGGCGTGACGCCCGCCCGGCAGGGCGAGGGACTCGGCACCGCGCTCATCGGCTCGGTTCTCGACCGCTGCGACCGGGAGGGGGTGCCGGCCTATCTGGAGGCGAGCAGCGTCCGCAGCCGCGTGCTGTACGAACGCCTCGGCTTCGCCCCGGCCGGCGAGCCCCTGCTCCTCCCGGACGGCCCCCACATGTGGCCGATGTGGCGCGAACCTCGCACTCGTGCGGCCGGCCCGTCCTTCGACCACGCCTGACCGCCCCGCTTCTCCCTTTTTCCGCCTCCCTTCCCGAGCCAGGGACGTTCGGCCCTGGTCACCGGTCCGTGCCCCGGCTTCACTGGCCAGGGACCGGGCCGGGCACCGGAGGCCGAGGACTGTCAGGGGCGAGATGAGTACAACGACGCGTGACGACGGGGCGGGACACGACGGAGGGGCGGTCGGGGAGATCGTGCTGGTCGGGCACGCCGATCTCACCCCGCGCACGCTCGAGCTGGTGGAGTGCGAGCTGCGGCAGCGTCTGGAGGAACGCTGCGCGCCGGGAGCGGCCATGGTGCGGTGCGGGGCGGGAGCGCCGCTGGCGTTCGGCCGCGCGGCGCGTGCGTCGGGCCGCCGCCTGATCGCCGTCATCCCCACGGACAACGGAATTCCCGCCATGCCGCCCAGGCGCGACCGGATGGCCGCCGGTGAGCTGCTGAACCTCGCCGACCAGGCGCGGCTGCTGGAGTACGACCCGTACCACCGTGATTCCTGTGTCGGTGCGGACGAGCGGATGGTCGCCTCCGGCGGCCTCCTCCTGGCGGTCTGGGACGGGTCGCCGTCCAACGGCCGCGACGCCACCGCGCATCTGGTGACGTACGCCCGCGCCCGGGGCATCCCGGTCGAGATCGTCTGGCCCGCGGGCGCCGAACGCGAGGCCGTGCCTGCTGTGCCGGCTGCCGGGTCGGTGCGGACTTCGCGGTGACGGAGTGCGCGCTCGAGTCGGTGCGCGCGTTCCGGAACGGCGTGCCGGTGCGGACGCACAGCAGGAAGCGCGGAACCGCCGACGGACCTACCCTGGGGGACATGGGCAGCAATGAGCCGGTCTGTCCCGCCTGCGGACAGCCAGTGGAGATGGTCGTCCGGCGCCACAAGACGCTGGGCGCATGGGTCCCGACCTGGGTCCATGGACCGTGCGGCAACCGGGAGTGCGAGCGGTGCCCGGACCACGACGCCGTCGCCGGCCCTCCCACCGGACCCCTCCGGACCGAGCCCGCCGAGAACACGGACCCCACCCCGGAACCAGGCCCGCGCTCGACGCCCTGACCCGCGCCCGCGGCTGCCCGCCGAGCGGCGCGAAGACGACCGCCTCCGGCCCGTCCCGCCGGCTGAAGACGACCGCACCCGGCCGTCAGAGCGCCGGGATGGCGGTCTGACGGCCGGGTGCGGGTAGAGGACCGGGCGGCTGAGAACAGCGCTGGTCAACAGGCATGATCGAAGATCAGGCCTTCTTCGTCTCCCAGAAGATCTTGTCGATCTGGGCGATGTAGTCCAGCGCCTTCTGGCCGGTGGCCGGGTCGGTCGAGCCCTTGGCGGCCGACAGGGCCTTCAGGGCGTCGTTGACCAACTGGTGCAGCTCCGGGTACTTCTCGAAGTGCGGGGGCTTGAAGTAGTCGCTCCACAGCACGGAGACGTGGTGCTTCGCCAGCTCGGCGCGCTGCTCCTTGATGACGGTGGCGCGGGCCTGGAAGTGCGGGTCGTCGTTGCCGGCCATCTTTTCCTGGACGGCCTTCACCGACTCGGCCTCGATGCGGGCCTGGGCAGGGTCGTACACGCCGCAGGGCAGGTCGCAGTGGGCGCTGACCTTGACCTTGGGGGCAAACAGGCGGGAAAGCATGGAGCAATCCTTCCTCGTGATCGTCTTCTCACAGGGGACATTACTCCGTGGAGGAGTGGATTTGGCGAGTGCCCCCGGGGGCCTAGGACAAAAGTCGGGGGACAGACTGAGACTGGTGGAGGAAGAACCGGGGAGGTGCCGGGTGATGCCGGAGCTGTCGCAGGACGCCGAACGGGCGGGGGCGCCGCTGCCCTTCGGGGTGGCCGAGGTGACGGGGCCGTCCATGGTGCCCACGCTGCACCACGGGGACCGGCTCCTGGTGCATTACGGGGCCCGGATCAAGCCGGGCCACGTGGTGGTGCTGCGGCACCCGTTCCAGCAGGACCTGCTCGTGGTGAAGCGGGCCGCCGAACGGCGCGAGGGCGGCTGGTGGGTGCGGGGGGACAACACGTACGCCGGCGGTGACAGCACCGATTACGGGGTGGTGCCCGACGATCTGGTGCTCGGCCGGGTCCGTCTGCGCTACCGGCCGCGCAGACCGGGCCGCCGGTCGCCGACGGCGCTGGCGGGCTGGGCGCTGTCGGCGGTGCGGCCGGTGTTCTCCGCCCGCTCGGCCTCCAGGCGTTTGCGGGCACGGTAGGCGGCCACGTTGGCCCGGGTGGCGCAGCGGTCGGAACAGTAGCGCCGGGAGCGGTTGGTCGAGGTGTCGAGGTAGGCGTTGCGGCAGGGCGGAGCCTCGCACAGGCCGAGGCGGTCCACGCCGTACTCGGTGAGGTGGAAGGCGAGGCCCATCGCGGCGATGGCGGCGTAGCCGGCGGTCGCGTTGGACGGATGGTCGGCCAGGTGCATGTGCCACAGCGGCCGGCCGTCGTCGTCACGGACGTCGTGCCCGGAGATCTGCGGGCTCACCGGGAACTCCAGCAGCAGCGAGTTCAGCAGGTCGACGGAGAGGGTCTCGTCGCCGCCGTCCGCCGCCTCGAAGACCGCGCGCAGCCGGGCCCGGACCGAGCGGAACCGGGTCACGTCCGCGTCGGTCGCGCGCCGCGCCGCGGACTGGTTGGCACCGAACAGGGCGCGCACGGCCTCCACCGAGGTCAGGGTGTCCTTGCCCCGGGCCGGTTCCTCGGTGTTGACGAGACGCACGGCGTAATCCGAGTAATAGGCCAGTTCCACTTGTAGTCCTTACGTGGTGGCTTTATGGTCGTGTCAGCGGTCGGGTAACAGGCGATCGCGCTTACAGGGTATTACGTGATGCGGGTGAAGGAGCGGATTCATGACGGACGCGGGCACCGGGACCACCACCGCCGACTGGGCTGCCTGGCAGGAGAGCTGGGACCGGCAGCAGGAGTGGTACATGCCCGACCGCGAGGAGCGGCTGCGGGTCATGCTCGACATGGTGGAGGCCGTCGTCGGCAGCTCCCCGCGCGTGCTGGACCTCGCGTGCGGCACGGGAACCATCACGGCCCGCCTGCTCGCCCGGTTCCCGGACGCCACCAGCACCGGCGTCGACCTGGACCCGGCGCTGCTCACCATCGCCGAGGGCACCTTCGCGGGCGACCCGCGGGTCACCTTCGTGACGGCCGACCTGAAGGACCCCCACTGGCCGGCGGGGCTTCCCCACGACTCCTACGACGCCGTGCTGACCGCGACCGCCCTCCACTGGCTGCACAACGAACCCCTCGCGGATCTCTACGGACAGGTCGCCGGCCTCGTCCGTGACGGCGGTGTCTTCATGAACGCGGACCGCATGATCGACGGGACGACCCCCGGCATCAACGCGGCCGAGCGCGCCCTGCGCCACGCGGGCATGGACCGGGCCAAACGGGACGGCGTCCTCGACTGGGCCGAATGGTGGCAGCTCGCCGCCGAGGACCCCGTCCTCGCCGAGCCCACCGCCCGCCGCTTCGAGATCTACGGCGAACACGCCGACGGCGACATGCCGTCTGCGGCGTGGCACGCGCGCGTGCTGCGCGAGAAGGGGTTCGCCGAGGCCCGCCCGGTGTGGTGCTCCCCCTCGGACACCCTGCTGCTGGCGCTCAGGTGAGCCACGCGGATCCATGGCGAAGGGGCGGCACGGATCTCCGTGCCGCCCCTTCGCCATGGGCCGTCGCCCCGTGCGTACCGTGCGCGGTGTCAGAGCACCTTGGACAGGAACGACTTCGTGCGCTCGTGCTGCGGGTCGGTCAGGACGTCGCGCGGGTGACCGGACTCGACCACCACGCCGCCGTCCATGAAGACCAGGCTGTCGCCCACCTCGCGGGCGAAGCCCATCTCGTGGGTGACGACGATCATGGTCATGCCCGACTCGGCCAGGTCGCGCATGACGTCGAGGACGTCACCGACCAGCTCCGGGTCGAGTGCCGAGGTCGGCTCGTCGAACAGCATCAGCTTGGGATCCATGGCGAGCGCCCGCGCGATCGCCACCCGCTGCTGCTGGCCGCCGGAGAGCTGGGAGGGGTAGTTCCCGGCCTTGTCGGCCAGGCCCACGCGCTCCAGCAGCTGCCCCGCGCGCTCCCGGGCCTGCCTCTTGCTCACGCCCCTCACCTGCACCGGCGCCTCGATGACGTTCTCCAGCGCCGTCATGTGCGGGAACAGGTTGAAGCGCTGGAAGACCATGCCGATGTCCCGGCGCTTCAGCGCGACCTCGCTGTCCTTGAGCTCGTACAGCTTGTCGCCCTTCTGGCGGTAGCCGACCAGCTGCCCGTCGACGTACAGACGTCCGGCGTTGATCTTCTCGAGGTGGTTGATACACCTCAGGAAGGTGGACTTGCCGGAGCCGGAGGGGCCGATGAGGCAGAACACCTCGCCGGACTTCACCTCCAGGTCGATGCCCTTGAGGACCTCCACGGGGCCGAAGGACTTGTGGACCCCCTCGGCCTTGACCATGGGAACGGAGGAATCCCTCACCGATGCGTCCGTCCCGCCCGGCCTGCCGGCCTTGCTCAGCTTGTCGGTCATGCCGCGCCTCCCTTCGGGCGGCCGAGGGCCAGCATGTTGGCCTTCACCTTCTGCCACGGTGTCGACGGCAGCGTACGGGTGGAGCCGCGGGCGTAGTGACGCTCCAGGTAGTACTGGCCGACGCTGAAGACCGAGGTCAGCAGCAGGTACCAGGCCGCGGCCAGGAACAGCATCTCGGCCGGGGCGCCGGAGGTCTGGCCGATGTCCTGGGCGGCGCGGAGCAACTCGGGGTACTGGACGACCGACACCAGCGAGGTCGTCTTCAGCATGTTGATGACCTCGTTGCCCGTCGGCGGCACGATCACGCGCATCGCCTGCGGGACGACGATACGGCGCAGCGTCTTCGTGTGGCTCATGCCCAGCGCGTGCGACGCCTCGGTCTGCCCCTCGTCGACCGAGAGCAGACCGGCCCGGCAGATCTCCGCCATGTACGCGGCCTCGTTGAGACCGAGACCCAGCAACGCCGTCAGGAACGGGGTCATGAAGTCCGACCACTCGTCCTTGTAGAACGGCCCGAGGTTGATGTACTCGAAGACCAGGCCCAGGTTGAACCAGACGATCAGCTGTACCAGAACCGGGGTGCCGCGGAAGAACCAGATGTAGAACCACGCGATCGACGAGGTCACCGGGTTCTTCGACAGGCGCATCACGGCCAGCAGGATGCCGCCGACGATGCCGATCGTCATGGCCAGCACGGTGAGCAGCAGCGTCTTGCCGACACCGCTGAGGATGCGGTCGTCGAAGAAGTAGTCCGGGATCGTGTCCCAGTTGATCTTGCCCTGGGAGAACGCGTACACGACCCCGCCCAGCAGGGCGAGCGCGACGACGGCGGAGACGTACCGGCCGTAGTGCCGGACCGGGATGGCCTTGATGGCCTCCGGGCCGGCCGGCGGTGTGCCGCCCGGCCCCGTCGTCTTGTCGATGTCAACAGTCACGGGTGTTGCCTTTCAGTGCCGCGAGCCCGCGGTCACTTGCCGCCGTTGATGGTGGCCTTGTCGATGGAGCCCTCCGCGACGCCCCACTTGTCCATGATCTTCTGGTACTCGCCGTTCTCGATCAGCGCGTCCAGCGCGGCCTTGAGCGCGTCCCGCAGTTCGGTGTTGCTCTTGGCGACCGCGATGCCGTAGGGGGCGGCCTCGACCTGCTCGCCGACCAGCTCGAAGTCCTTGCCGCCGCCGGAGGTCTTCACGGCGTACGCGGCGACCGGGAAGTCGGAGGAACCGGCGTTGGCGCCGCCCGCACGCAGCCGGGTCTGGGCCTGCTGGTCGTTGTCGAAGGCCTCGATGGCGATCTTCTTGCCGGCCGGGCACTTCTCGTTCTCGGCCTTGGCGAGGTCCTCCGAGACCGTGCCGCGCTGCAGCACGACCTTCTTGCCGCACAGGTCGGCCCAGGTCTTGATGCCCTGGTCGTCACCCTTCTTGGTGTAGATCGACACGCCGGCCGTGAAGTAGTCCACGAAGTCGACGCCCTCACCGACCTTCTTGCCGGTCTCGGCGTCGATGCCCTCCTGGCGGTCCTTGGTGTCGGTCATCGCGGACATGGCGACGTCGTACCGCTTGGAGCGCAGGCCCGTGATCAGGGTGTCGAAGGTGCCGTTCTCGAACTCGAACGTCACGCCGAGCTGCTTGCCCATGGCGGCCGCGAGGTCGGGGTCGATGCCGACCACCTTGCCGGAGTCGTCCTTGAACTCGACCGGGGCGTACGCGATGTCCGAACCGACCTTGACGACGCCCTTGTCGCGGATCGACTGGGGCAGCTTGTCGGCCAGCGGGGCGGCGCTCGTCGACCCGGTGTCGCCGCTGTCCTTGGTCTGGTCACCGCAGCCGGTGACGAGCAGGGTGGCTGCGACCGCGATCGCGCCGACCGCTACCAGTCGGGACTTGGCGGCGGGGGTACGACGGGTGGTGCGTGCGGCCATGGTGGTTCCTCCGGCGGATGAGTGGAATGCCGATGGGTTCGGCCACTGCCGATGGGGACCGGCAGTGCCGCGGGTCGACGAGAGCACACGTCTTCGAGTGTCGCGACCTCGTGTGATGACCGCATCTTGCCATTCGGACTGCTCCATCCAGTGGGGTCGCCATGTCAAAATCGGATAACGGGTGACGCTCGAACCGCACTGATTCGTTCCAACATGGCCGGACGGTCTGCGGGAATGCTCCGTTCCGACCGGAGGATCTTCGGTTCATGACGTGGTATTGGTCGCCCGGCCATGGTGTTTGCCATGTCTCGAGCGTTTGTCAACCATCTGCCGGTGGATTGTCCTGAAATCAGATGATGAACCCCGGCGCCCGCATGTGACCTTTGCGTTATGGACTCGTCGCCGAAGGCGTCCGTCCGGTAAGAAGGTGCTTTACACCCCTCATCCGGGGATCCAGGGCGCGTGTGCGGCGCGCCCGTCGCGTCTGTGCCCGACGCATCAACCCACCGGGCCCTGCGCGGTCCCGCCCGCTCCTCACCCGGAGCGGCAACCCTCAGACCAAGAACGATTAAGGGGTCAACCAAGTGGCAGCGGAGATTGTCAATCCTCGCAGCGACAGCGAAAGCCAGAACGGTCATACGGAACAGGGCGGCGGGGCCGAGCCCCTGGAGTCCATCGACCCGGCATTCGCGCTGCACCGCGGCGGCAAGATGGCTGTGCAGGCCACCGTGCCGCTCCGTGACAGGGACGATCTGTCCCTGGCCTACACGCCCGGCGTCGCGAAGGTGTGCAGCGCGATCGCCGAGCAGCCGGAACTCGTCCACGACTACACCTGGAAGTCCTCGGTCGTCGCCGTCGTCACCGACGGTACGGCCGTGCTGGGACTCGGTGACATCGGCCCCGAGGCCTCCCTCCCCGTGATGGAGGGCAAGGCGATCCTCTTCAAGCAGTTCGGCGGTGTGGACGCGGTCCCGCTCGCGCTGAGCACCACCGACGTGGACGAGATCATCGAGACCGTGGTCCGGCTCGCTCCGTCCTTCGGCGGGGTGAACCTGGAGGACATCTCGGCCCCCCGGTGCTTCGAGATCGAGCGGCGGCTGCAGGAGCAGCTGGACATCCCGGTCTTCCACGACGACCAGCACGGCACGGCGGTCGTGTCGCTGGCGGCGCTGCGCAACGCGGCGCGGCTGAGCGGGCGGGCGCTGGGCGAGCTGCGGGCCGTGATCTCGGGCGCCGGCGCGGCCGGTGTCGCGATCGCCAAGATGCTGGTCGAGGCCGGGATCGGCGATGTCGCGGTGGCCGACCGCAAGGGCGTCCTCTCGCGCGAGCGCGACGACCTCACGCCGATCAAGCGGGAAGTGGCGGAGTTCACGAACAAGACCGGCCTCTCCGGTTCGCTGGAGACCGCGCTGGACGGGGCCGACGTCTTCATCGGCGTCTCCGGCGGCACGGTGCCGGAATCGGCGGTGGCGTCGATGGCGAAGGGCGCCTTCGTCTTCGCCATGGCCAACCCCGAGCCCGAGGTGCACCCGGAGATCGCGCACAAGTACGCGGCGGTCGTGGCCACCGGGCGGTCGGACTTCCCGAACCAGATCAACAACGTGCTGGCGTTCCCGGGGATCTTCGCGGGCGCGCTGCAGGTGCGTGCCTCGCGGATCACCGAGGGGATGAAGCTGGCGGCGGCCGAGGCGCTGGCGTCGGTGGTGGGGGACGACCTCTCCGCCGACTACGTCATTCCGTCCCCGTTCGACGAGCGGGTCGCTCCGGCGGTGACCGCGGCGGTGGCCGCGGCCGCCCGTGCGGAGGGCGTCGCCCGCCGCTGAGACGCGCGGAACCGGGTCGGCCCCGTCCTCGGGTGGACGGGGCCGACTGCTTTTCCCGGCGGCCGGGCGCACCGCGCGGGCCGGGCACCGGGAGGCGGGTGGGGCGCCGGGGAGCGGTGCGGCGTGCCGGCAAGAAGGCGTGTCTCACAGCGCCGCGTTGTTCCGCCGGGGGGACGGGCGGCCTATCGTCAAGGCCATGTTCGCTGTCTACGCCGCCCGAATCGACCGTGACCAGCCGCTTTCCGGTCTGGAGCTGGGAGAGCGTCCTGCTCCCGAGGCCCGTCCCGGCTGGAGCACCGTGACCGTGAGGGCCGCCTCCCTCAACCATCATGACCTGTGGTCCCTGCGGGGCGTGGGCCTCGGGGAGGACAAACTGCCCATGATCCTCGGCTGCGACGCCGCCGGGATCGACGAGGACGGCAACGAGGTCGTCCTGCACTCCGTGATCGGACAGACCGGTCATGGGGTGGGTCCGAACGAGCCCCGGTCGATCCTGACGGAGCGCTACCCCGGCACGTTCGCCGAGCAGGTCGCCGTGCCCACCTGGAACATCCTGCCCAAGCCGAGGGAGCTGTCCTTCGAGGAGGCGGCCTGCCTGCCCACGGCCTGGCTGACCGCCTACCGGATGCTGTTCACCAACGCCGGGGTGCGGCCCGGTGACTCCGTCCTGGTGCAGGGGGCCGGCGGGGGCGTCGCCACCGCCGCGATCGTGCTGGGGAAGGCCGCGGGGCTGCGGGTCTTCGCCACCAGCCGGGACGAGGCCAAGCGCAAGCGGGCCGTGGAACTGGGCGCGGCGGAGGCGCTTGAGCCCGGAGCCCGGCTGCCGCAGCGGGTCGACGCGGTCATCGAGACCGTGGGGGCCGCCACCTGGTCCCACTCGGTGAAGTCGCTGCGGCCCGGCGGCACGCTGGTGATCTCCGGCGCCACCAGCGGCGACCGGCCCTCGCACGCCGAGCTCACCCGGGTCTTCTTCCTGGAGCTCAGGATTGTCGGGTCGACGATGGGCACCAAGGACGAGCTGGAGGACCTGCTCTCCTTCTGCGCCGCCACCGGTGTGCGGCCCGTCATCGACGAGGTACTGCCCATGGACCGGGCGCGGGAGGGCTTCGAAAGGATGGAGAGCGGCGGGCAGTTCGGCAAGATCGTGCTCACGAACCCCTGACGATGGAGTGCGGCCCACCTCACGACGGCCGGTCCGGATCTCCGGGCCGGCCGTCGTTTTGTCAACTGGGGTTGACGCTGCCCCGGTGTCAACATAAGTTGACGTCATGACTGAGGCAACCGACCTCGCCGCGCGTGCGGGCGACCGCGACCCACGGGTCGGCCTGCGGGCCGTCGCCGCGCTGCGCAGGCTGCTGGAGCAACTGGAGGCCGTGCAGGTGCGCAACGCGCGCCATCAGGGCTGGTCGTGGCAGGAGATCGCTGCCGAGCTCGGAGTCAGCAGGCAGGCCGTGCACAAGAAGTACGGGAGGCAGTGATGTTCGAGCGGTTCACGAAGGACGCCCGTGCGGTGGTGAAAGGGGCGGTCGAGCGCGCCGAAGGGACGCAGGCGCGGACCGTCGGCGCCGAGCACCTGTTGCTCGCCCTGCTGGACCGTGAGGGCGGTCGTGCCTCCTTCGCGCTGGCGGCGCTCGGGGCCGACGAACGCAAGGAGTCGGTGCGGCGGGCCCTGGAGGAGGCGCGGCGCCGTGCCGGTCTGTCACGGGCCGAGGCCGACGCCCTTGCGGAGCTGGGGATCGACGTCCGGGAGATCGTCGCCCGGGTGGAGGAAACCCATGGGGTCGGGGCGATGTCCGGCGACCGGAAGGACAGGGACCGGTGGTCGGGGTGCCCCGGCTTCGGCAAGGACGCCAAGGAGGTGCTGGAGAAGGCCCTGCGCGTCGCCCTCGCCCGGCGCGAGCGGCACATCGGGGACGAGCACATCCTTCTCGCCCTGACCCTCCGCCCCGGCGTCCCGGCCGAGGTGCTCGCCGACCACGGGGTGACCCACGAGTCACTGACCAGAGTGCTCGCCGGCCCGGGGGAGGCGTGTGCCTGAGGAGGGCGCGGCCCGTCCGACGGCACGGTGAGGCTCCTCGGCCGTACCACCGGGCCCCGGCCGTACGAGCCGGGGCCGGCTGGCATCGCCGGGGCCCGGCCCGTTGTCGGGCTCAGGGCTTCGGGGTGCGCAGCAGCGCTCCGATCTGGGCTGCCGCTGTGGACAGGTGGTGGCGGGCGTCGCGGA
This sequence comes from Streptomyces cathayae, assembly GCF_029760955.1. Taxonomy (GTDB): domain Bacteria; phylum Actinomycetota; class Actinomycetes; order Streptomycetales; family Streptomycetaceae; genus Streptomyces; species Streptomyces cathayae. The sequence continues at coordinate 2,640,326 of NZ_CP121682.1, read as the reverse complement.
GTTGGTCCGGGGTGATGCCGTGGTCGCGGGTCGCGTCGCGGATGTCGTCCCGGAACCGGTCCAGCAGCCGGTCCAGGTCCCGCGCGGGATCGCCGGTGGAGTCCGTGGCGCCCTCGTGCGCCCAGGTCGGGATGTAGTCGGCCGGGAAGTCCTCCGGGGTCCGGGAGTACGACGGCCCGGACGCCGGGGTACCGCTCTCCGCCTCGGTGCGACCGAAGCCGAAGTCCTTGCCGAACTCACCCACCTCCTTGACCAGTTCCCCCAGCCCTTCGCGCAGGCCGGTCGGCCAGTCGCCGCGTGAGAAGCGGTCCTGCATCTGCTCCTGCACCCGCCGGGCGATGCGCTGCACCTCCTCCTGGGCCTGGGCGGTGGCCCGGTCCTGGGCCTCCTTGGCCTGACGGCGGGCGCGCTGGGCCTCGTCGCGGGCGCGGCGGCTCTCGTCCTTGGCGCGCCGGGCCTGCTCCTTCCACTCCTGCTTGGCGCGCCGCATCTCCTCCTTGGCGGCCTGCCAGGCGTCCTTCTCTTCGGGGCCCGTGAAGTCGCCGGGGCCGGGGCCGGGGCCGGGTTCAGGGCCGGGTCCGGCTTCCGTCCCCGCGCCCCGCCCCTGGCGGGCCTGGCCGGCGGCGGCCCGCATCTCGCGGCGCAGGTCGCCGGCCGCGCCGCGGACGTCGGCCTGGATCTCGGCGGCGAGTTCGGCGACCGATTCCCGGATCTCCAGCTCCAGATCGGCCAGCTCACCACTGCGGTCGGCCAGTTCGGCGCGGCCGGCGTCCGTGATGGAGTACACCTTGCGGCCGCCCTCGGTGGCGTGGGTGACCAGGCCCTCCGCCTCCAGTTTGGCCAGGCGCGGGTAGACCGTGCCCGCCGACGGTGCGTACAGCCCCTGGAAGCGTTCCTCGAGGAGGCGGATCACCTCGTAGCCGTGGCGCGGGGCCTCGTCCAGCAGCTTCAGCAGGTAGAGACGGAGACGTCCGTGAGCGAAGACGGGGGCCATGTCAGAGCACCTTCTTGTCGGTCGTGCCGTCGGTCGTTCCGCGGGCCGTGGCGTCGGCAGGCGCGTCCCGCGGCTCGCTCTCCTCCTCGCGGGGCGGGCGGCGCAGCAGGGCGATGGAACCGGAGACGGTGGTGGCCCGCAGCCTGCCGTTGCCCTCGCCCAGCCGGCCGGTGATCTTGTGGGCGCCCCACTGGCCGTGCACCCGCAGGCCGTCGAAGGCGTTGGAGACGGCGCCGCTCGCCGTGTTGGCCTCGACCTCCGCGTCCGCCGGATCGGGCAGCCGGATCGCGATCTCGCCGGAGACGCTGGCCAGCCGGATGTCGGTGGGGCCCTCGGGAGCGAGGTCCACGATCATGGAGCCGCTGACCGAGTCCGCCCGCACCGTGGGCCCGGACCCGTCGACCACGGTGAGGTCGCCGGAGACCGAGTGGAACCGCAGGGCACCGGTGACGGACTGGGCCTCGACGTTCCCCGACACCGTGTCCGCGCGGACCGGGCCGGAGAGGGCCACCAGAGTGGTGTCGCCGGTGACTCCCCGCACCACCGCCGGCCCCTTGACCCCGGAGAGCACGGCCCCGGCACCGACCACCCCCACCTCGACCCGCGCCTGCGCCGGAACCGCCAGTGAGACCACCGCGCTGCGGTGCCGGCCCCTGCTGTCCAGCCACTTGAGGAAGTCCTTCCAGGGCAGGTCCTCGTAGGCCACCGTGAGGGTGCCGCCCTGCTGGGTGACCACCAGGGGTGGCCCCTCGATCTCGGAGACCTCCAGGCGGGCGGAACCTTCGTCCGTCCCCACCACGTTCACCGTTCCGTTGACGATGCGTATGCGGAGTTCGCTCACTGGCTCGTCGAAGGTGAGCTTCGTGGCCTCCGAGACGGACCTTTCGGACCTTGCGGGCCTTTCGGCCATGGTGGAACCTCCTGAGCCGGACTGCCTGACTGCCGGACGGCGAGGCGACGGGACGGCCGACCGGGAGTGGCGCCGGCGGCGGACGCCCGGCACGCAAGAACCCCGACGCGCCATATCGCGTCTCACGTAATTCACGATATATCGCGGTCGGGGAAAGTCAAGACACTCGTTCTGGTGATCAGTCCTCATGCAGAAGGGGTGAAACGCCCGAGGGGCCCGCGCGGCTGGAAGGCCCGCGTAGCTGGAAGGCCCGTGCGGCTGGAATCCCGCTACTCGTCGTCGTCCTCGTCGTCCAGCCGGGCCAGCCAGGTCGCCAGGCGCTCCACCGGCACCTCGAAGTCGGGGTTGAGGTCGACGAACGTCCGTAGGTGCTCGGCGAGCCACTCGAAGGTGACCTCCTCCTCGCCGCGCCGCTTCTCCAGTTCCTCGATGCCACGGTCCGTGAAGTACATGAGAACAAGGATATGTGCGCGCAAACGGGCCGGGCCGCACCCCCGAAGAGGGGGTGCGGCCCGGCCGGGAACGACCCGTGACGGCGTCGGTCAGGCGTCGAACACCTCACGCACCAGCTGCTCCTGCTCGGCCTGGTGCCGCTTCGCGGAACCGACGGCCGGGGACGAGCCGTGCGGACGCGAGATGCGGCGCAGACGCTCGTCGTGCGGGACGTCGGCGCCGACGGCCAGGTCGAGGTGGTCGATCAGGTTGAGCGCGATGAACGGCCAGGCACCCTGGTTCGCCGGCTCCTCCTGGGCCCACAGGTACTTCTCGGCGTTCGGGTACTTCTTGATCTCCGCCTGGAGCTCGGCACCCGCCAGCGGGTACAGGCGCTCGAGGCGGATGATCGCCGTGTCCGTGATGCCGCGCTTCTGCCGCTCGGCGTCCAGGTCGTAGTAGACCTTGCCGGCGGTGAAGACGACCTTCCTGACCGCGGCCGGGTCGACCGAGTCGTCGCCGATGACCGGGCGGAACTGACCCGTGGTGAACTCCTCCGCCTTCGAGGCCGCCGCCTTCAGGCGCAGCATCGACTTCGGGGTGAAGACGACCAGCGGCTTGTGGTGCGGGTTGTGCACCTGCCACCGCAGGAGGTGGAAGTAGTTCGACGGGAGGGTCGGCATCGCGACCGTCATGTTGTTCTGCGCGCAGAGCTGCAGGAACCGCTCCGGGCGGCCCGAGGAGTGGTCCGGGCCCTGGCCCTCGTAGCCGTGCGGCAGGAGCAGGGTCACACCGGAGGTCTGGTTCCACTTCTGCTCGGCCGACGAGATGAACTCGTCCACGACCGTCTGCGCGCCGTTGACGAAGTCGCCGAACTGCGCCTCCCACATCACGAGTGCGTCCGGGCGGGCCAGCGAGTAGCCGTACTCGAAGCCCATCACCGCGTACTCGGAGAGCAGGGAGTTGTAGACGTTGTACCGGGCCTGCTCCTCGGACAGGTACATCAGCGGCGTGAACTCGGCACCCGTCTCACGGTCGATGACGACCGCGTGGCGCTGGCCGAAGGTGCCGCGCTGCGAGTCCTGGCCGGAGAGCCGGACCGGGACGCCCTCCAGGAGCAGCGAGCCGACCGCGAGGGTCTCGCCCATGCCCCAGTCGATCGTGCCGTCCTCGACCATCGCCGCCCGGCGCTGCAGCTGCGGCAGCAGACGCGGGTGGATGGTGACGTGGTCGGGGATGTTGACCTGCGATTCGGCGATCCGCTTGACGACCTCGGAGGTGACCGCCGTGTTCACCGCCACCGGGAACTGGGCCTGCGGCTCCGAGGGCTCGACGGCCGTCGGCTGCGACGCCGCCTCGCGGACCTCGGTGAAGACCTTCTCCAGCTGGCCCTGGTAGTCCTGCAGTGCCTGCTCGGCCTCTTCCAGGGTGATGTCGCCGCGACCGATGAGGGACTCGGTGTACAGCTTGCGCACCGAGCGCTTCTTGTCGATCAGGTCGTACATCAGCGGCTGCGTGAAGGCCGGGTTGTCCGACTCGTTGTGACCGCGGCGGCGGTAGCAGATGAGGTCGATCACCACGTCCTTGTTGAACGCCTGGCGGAACTCGAAGGCCAGCCGCGCGACGCGGACCACGGCCTCCGGGTCGTCGCCGTTCACGTGGAAGATCGGGGCCTCGATCATGCGGGCCACGTCCGTCGCGTACATCGACGAGCGCGAGGACTCGGGGGCGGCGGTGAAGCCGACCTGGTTGTTGATGACGACGTGGACCGTGCCGCCGGTGCGGTAGCCGCGCAGCTGCGACATGTTCAGGGTCTCGGCCACCACGCCCTGGCCCGCGAAGGCCGCGTCGCCGTGGATCACCACCGGCAGGACGGTGAAGTCCGTGCCGCCCTTGCCGATGATGTCCTGCTTGGCGCGCACGACGCCTTCCAGGACCGGGTCCACCGCCTCCAGGTGGGACGGGTTGGCGACCAGGGAGACCCTGATCTGCTCGCCGTCGAGACCGGTGAAGGTGCCCTCGGCACCCAGGTGGTACTTCACGTCGCCGGAGCCGTGCATCGACTTCGGGTCGAGGTTGCCCTCGAACTCGCGGAAGATCTGCGCGTACGACTTGCCCACGACGTTGGCCAGCACGTTCAGCCGGCCACGGTGGGCCATGCCGATGACGACCTCGTCGAGACGGGACTCGGCGGCCGAGTCCAGAACGGCGTCCAGCAGCGGGATGACGGACTCGCCGCCCTCCAGGGAGAAGCGCTTCTGGCCGACGTACTTGGTCTGCAGGAAGGTTTCGAACGCCTCCGCGGCGTTCAGCCGGCGCAGGATGCGCAGCTGCTCCTCGCGCTCCAGGTTGGAGTGCGTGCGCTCCACGCGGTCCTGGATCCACCTGCGCTGCTTCGGGTCCTGGATGTGCATGAACTCGATGCCGGTGGTGCGGCAGTACGAGTCGCGCAGCACACCCAGGATGTCGCGGAGCTTCATCAGGGTCTTGCCCGAGAAACCGCCGACCGCGAACTCGCGCTCCAGGTCCCACAGGGTGAGCCCGTGCTCGGTGATGTCCAGGTCGGGGTGCTTGCGCTGGCGGTACTCCAGCGGGTCGGTGTCGGCCATGACGTGGCCGCGGACCCGGTAGGAGTGGATCAGCTCGAAGACGCGGGCGGCCTTCGTGACGTCGTCGTCGTGGGAGGCGTCGATGTCCTTGAGCCAGCGGACCGGCTCGTAGGGGATGCGCAGCGCCTCGAAGATCTCGTCGTAGAAGTCGTTCTCGCCGAGCAGGAGGTTCGCGACCGCGCGCAGGAACTCGCCGGAGGCGGCACCCTGGATCACCCGGTGGTCGTAGGTCGACGTGAGCGTCATGACCTTCGAGATGCCGAGCTTGTTGAGGGTGTCCTGGCTGGTGCCCTGGAACTCGGCCGGGTAGTCCATGGAGCCGACGCCCAGGATGACCGACTGGTTCTGCATCAGGCGGGGCACGGAGTGGACGGTGCCCAGGCCACCGGGGTTGGTCAGCGAGACGGTGACGCCGGTGAAGTCGTTCATCGTCAGCTTGTTGTCGCGGGCGCGACGGACGATGTCCTCGTAGGCCTGCCAGAACTCGAAGAAGTTCAGCGTCTCGGCCTTCTCGATGCCCGCGACGACCAGCTGGCGGTCGCCGTTCGGCTTGACCAGGTCGATGGCGAGGCCGAACTTGATGTGCTCCGGCTTCACCAGGGTGGGCTTGCCGTCCACCTTGGTGTAGTGCCAGTTCATCGACGGCATCGCCTTGATGGCCTGGACCATCGCGTAGCCGATGAGGTGCGTGAAGGAGATCTTCCCGCCGCGGGCACGCTTGAGGTGGTTGTTGATGACGATGCGGTTGTCGAACAGGAGCTTCACCGGGAGCGCGCGCACGGACGTGGCCGTGGGCACCTCCAGCGAGGCGTCCATGTTCTTCGCGACGGCCGCGGACGGGCCGCGCAGCGTCACCTGCTCGGGGCCCTGCTTGGCCTCGCCGGAGGGCTGCGCCTTGGCGGCCGGGGCCTTCGCGGCGGCGGGCTTGGCGGGGGCGGCCGGGGCGGGGGCCGGGGCGGCCTTCGCCGGAGCGGGCACCTGCGCCGGGGCCTTGGCGGCCGGCGCCGCGGCGGCGGGCTGCGGGGCGGCGGGCGGCGCGGGCGCGGCGGCCGGCTGGGCCGGGGTGGCCGGCGGAGCCGTCGTGGTGCCCGCGGTCCCCGTCGACGTGTTGCTCACCGGCGCGGAGGCCTGAGGCGCCCCCGGCTTGTAGTCGGCGAAGAAGTCCCACCAGGCCCGGTCGACCGAGTTCGGGTCCTGGAGGTACTGCTGGTAGATCTCGTCGACGAGCCATTCGTTGGCACCGAAGGCCGCAGCGGGGTTCTTGCCCGCTTGGTCGGTGTCGGTCGAGATGCTCGAGTTACTGGGGGACTGTGGCGACACGGCGTCAACCGCCCTCTTCCGCTTCACAAGATGATGGACAGCGGAAATTAAGGCTACGCCTCCAAGAGCGGGAAGGTCAGGTCGGGCCCGTTCAACGTCGTGTAAGTCACATCGTGGAGGGCGTTTCGGCGGGGGAAATGGCGGGAAACAAGCCTGGTTCCACTTCTTCGGGTCGCGTCAGACACATGTCGGGCATGCGTCGACCGCGGCCCGGCGCACTCGCGACCCGGGTCTTTGCCTGATCACACGTGCCCGTCAGGGCGAACGCGTGTGGATCTTGCGGCTCGGTTTCGAACCTTACGTCAACCTGACGTGGGAGAGGCTCCCGGAAGAGTGATAAGAATCCGGCAACCGCGCTCGGATTCGGCCACCCCGATCCGTCCGCCGTGGAGATCGACGGCCCAGCGGGCGATCGCCAGACCGAGACCGGTGCCGCCGTCGCTGCCCGGGCCGTGCGGCAGATTGACGCTGCCGCGGTTGAAGCGCTCGAAGACGCGGTGCCATTCGGTCCGCGGAATACCGGGCCCCTCGTCCAGGATTTCCAGCCGCAGCGAATCCGGCTGCGTTCCGGGCCGCGCCCTGACCGTCACATGGCCGTGCGGCGGACTGTGCTTGACCGCGTTGTCGATGAGGTTGGCGACCACCTGGTGGATGCGCTCCGGGTCGACGTGCGCGGTGAGCTCCGGCGGCGAGACGTCGAGGCGCAGATAGACGTCCGTACGGGTGTGGCTGCCGGAGCCGGTGGCCATGCCCGCGCGCGCGGAGGCGACCATGTTGGCCTCCTTGAGCACGCCGGACAGGTACGGCCACACCTCGAAGCGCTGCCGCTTCAGCGGGACGACACCGTTGTCCAGGCGGGACAGGTCGAGCAGCGTCTCCACCAGCCGGCCGAGCCGCTCGGTCTGCTTCAGCGCCGTGCGCATCGTCTCGGGGTCGGCCTCGGTGACGCCGTCGACGATGTTCTCCAGCACCGCGCGCAGCCCCGCGATCGGGGTGCGCAGCTCGTGCGAGACGTTGGCCACCAGCTCCTTGCGCTGATGGTCCTGGGCCTCCAGCTCGTCGGCCATGACGTTGATGGTCTGGGCCAGGTCGCCCAGCTCGTCCCGGCGGTTCTCCCGCACCCGGCGGGTGTAGTCGCCGTGCGAGATGGACCGGGCCACGGCGTTCATGTCGTCCAGCGGCGCGGTGAGCGAGTGCGCCACGAACTGTGTGATGAGCAGCGTGGCGATCATCGAGAAGACCGTGATGAAGCGCAGCTCGGTCTTGGTGTGCACCGCGACCACCGAGAGACCGGTGGTGATCAGCACCGAGATGACGACCAGCGCGCCCAGCTTGGTCTTGATCGAGAACGGGCGGACACCGCCCCGGGGACCGCGGTCCCCGGGGCCTCTCCGTGCGGCGGGCCCGTCGCTCACGGCGTCGGCGTCTCCAGGGCGTAGCCCACGCCGTGCACGGTACGGATGCGCTCGGCGCCGATCTTCCGGCGCAGCGCCTTGATGTGGCTGTCGACGGTACGGGTGCCGGAGGCGTCCGCCCAGTCCCAGACCTCGGCCAGCAGCTGCTCCCGGGAGAGCACCGCGCGGGGCGTGTTCGCCAGGCACACCAGCAGGTCGAACTCGGTGGGCGTCAGGTGGACGTCATCGCTGTGCACCCGCACCCTGCGCTGCGCGTGGTCGATCTCCAGCTCGCCCAGGCGCAGGATGCCGCTGCGCGGTGTGGTGGCGGCCAGGGCCGCCCGCTCCATGCGGCGCAGCAGTACGTGCACGCGGGCCGCCAGTTCCCGCATGGAGAACGGCTTGGTCATGTAGTCGTCGGCGCCGACGCCCAGGCCGACCAGCATGTCGGTCTCGTCGTCACGCGCGGTCAGCATCATGACCGGCACCGGCCGCTGGGCCTGCACGCGCCGGCAGACCTCCAGGCCGTCGAAGCCCGGCAGCATGATGTCGAGGATCAGCAGGTCGGGCTGCCATGCCTCCGCCGTGTCGACGGCGGACGGACCGTCGCCCGCCGTCTGCACCAGGAATCCCTCGGCACGAAGGCGGGTCGCGATGGCGTCCACGATCGTCGCGTCGTCCTCGACCACCAGGACCCGGCGTTGTGCGCCCGGAGTGGCCGCCGCCGTGCCGTTGTGGGAGGTGTGTGTCTGCTCCATCGCCCGCCCCTGAAGTGTGCTTTCCGGAATCCGTGGGGTGATCCGTTCCTGCGCATGACTGCGATCGGCGCTTGAGTGATCGGCGCCAGGGCAGCAGCGTACGGGGAGGCGCCGTGCCTTTGCTATCCAGGGCGGACGCCGAGGTGTACGACGTCCGGAACGCCCCGGGCAACCGGGACCTCTTCGGTACGCACCTGCTGGAATCCGGCATTACGCAAGGTTTCTTCGAAATCCGGAGAGGGCTTGGCCGACCACACCGCGAGCACCCCGCCGGGGTTCAACACCCTTGCACAGGCCAGGAGTCCGGTGGGGGAGTAGAGCCCTTCATTGCCCTCGGTGACGGTCCAGTCGGGCCCGTTGTCGATGTCGAGGCAGAGCGCGTCGAATGTGTCGGACGTCTCCTTGACGTACGCCACCAGGTCGGTCTCGACGATCGCCGTGCGGGGGTCGGCGAGGGCGGGGGCGGAGACCTCGGCGAACGGGGGCAGCGGGCCCGCGCGGTGCCAGTCGATGACGGCGGGTTCGCGCTCCACCACGGTGATGCGCCCCCAGCGGGGCTGGGTGGCGGCGTGGGCGAGCGAGAAGCCGACGCCCAGCCCGCCGATGAGGACGTGCGGGCCCGGTCGCGGGCCGTGTTTCGCGCGGGTGTCGGCGGCGTCGAGTGCGGCCAGGGCGGCGTCGATCAGCAGCCGCTCCGAACGGCCGTCGGAGGTGTCCATCAGGAAGCAGCCGTTCGCGATGATCTGCAGCAGGTGGCCGTGCCGGCGGAGCGCCACCTCCCCGTACGGGCCCTCGCGGCGGTCCAGGATTTCGGGAATGTCGTACGGGGTGGTCATGCGTTCATCCTGGCAGCACTTCCCGTTCGGGGGGTCGTGCGGGTCGTGCCGTACGGGAGTTCCCTCCGTGGCCCTCGCGGGTGATCGCTGAGGGCGAACATGGTCCGGGGAACATTCGGTGGCTCACCAGCATTGAGTCGGTGTAGCTCAACTTGACTGCCGAAGGGGAGATCATGGCTGCTGAGTCCACACCGCTCGCCCTGCCCGTGCTGCCGCTCGACGACGAGGTCGTGCTGCCCGGAATGGTGGTTCCGCTGGACCTGAGCGACTCCGAGGTGCGTGCCGCGGTGGAGGCCGCCCAGGCCGCCGCCGCGTCCGCGCCGGGCAAGCCCCGGGTCCTGCTGGTGCCGCGTATCGACGGGACCTACGCCGGTACCGGTGTCCTGGGCACGGTCGAGCAGGTCGGCAGGCTGGCCGACGGCGACCCGGGCGCCCTGATCCGGGGCCGGAGCCGCGTGCGGATCGGCGCCGGGACCACCGGGCCGGGTGCGGCGCTGTGGGTGGAGGGCGCCCGGATCGAGGAGACCGTGCCCGACCCCCTGCCCGGGCAGGTCGGCGAACTGGTCACGGAGTACAAGGCGCTCGCCACCGCCTGGCTGCGCAAGCGCGGCGCCTGGCAGGTCGTCGACCGGGTCCAGGCCATCGACGACGTCGCCGCCCTCGCCGACAACTCCGGTTACTCGCCCTTCCTGACCACCGAACAGAAGGTGGCGCTGCTGGAGACCGCCGACCCGGTGGCCCGGCTGAAGCTCGCCACCCAGCAGCTCCGCGACCACCTCGCCGAGCAGGAGGTCGCCGAGTCCATCGCCAAGGACGTCCAGGACGGCGTCGACAAGCAGCAGCGCGAGTTCCTGCTGCGGCGCCAGTTGGAGGCGGTGCGCAGGGAACTGCGCGAGCTGAACGGAGAGGACGGCAAGGACTCCGCCGAGGAGTCCGACGACTACCGGGCCCGCGTCGAGGCCGCCGACCTGCCGGAGAAGGTGCGCGAGGCCGCGCTCAAGGAGGTCGACAAGCTGGAGCGCTCCTCCGACCAGTCGCCCGAGGGATCGTGGATCCGCACCTGGCTCGACACGGTGCTGGAGATGCCGTGGAACGAGCGAACCGATGACAGCGCCGCCGGGCACGACATCCGGGGCGCCCGGGCCGTGCTCGACGCCGAGCACGCGGGCCTGGAGGACGTGAAGGAACGCATCACTGAGTACCTGGCGGTGCGCAAGCGGCGCGCCGAGCGCGGACTCGGCGTGGTCGGGGGCCGCCGCGGCGGTGCCGTGCTCGCCCTGGTGGGACCGCCCGGTGTCGGCAAGACGAGCCTCGGTGAATCCGTCGCCCACGCGATGGGCCGGAAGTTCGTCCGGGTCGCCCTCGGCGGTGTCCGCGACGAGGCCGAGATCCGCGGCCACCGGCGTACGTACGTCGGCGCGCTGCCCGGCCGGATCGTGCGGGCGGTCAAGGAGGCCGGGTCGATGAACCCGGTGGTGCTGCTCGACGAGATCGACAAGGTGGGCTCGGACTTCCGGGGCGATCCGTCGGCGGCCCTCCTCGAAGTGCTGGACCCGGCGCAGAACCACACCTTCCGGGACCACTACCTGGAGGTCGAGCTGGACCTCTCGGACGTCGTCTTCCTCGCCACCGCCAACGTCCTGGAAGCCATCCCGGAGGCGCTGGCGGACCGGATGGAGATCGTCCGGCTGGACGGCTACACGGAGGACGAGAAGGTCGTCATCGCGCGCGACCACCTGCTCCCGCGTCAGCTGGAGCGGGCCGGGCTCGCCGCGGACGAGGTCGGCCTCGACGACGGCGCGCTGCGCAGGCTGGCCGGCGAGTACACCCGTGAGGCGGGCGTACGCACCCTGGAGCGGACCGTCGCGCGGCTGCTGCGCAAGGTCGCGGCCCAGCACGAACTGGGCGAGCGGGAGCTGCCGTTCACCGTCACGGAAGGTGATCTGCGCGGACTGATCGGCCGGCCGCACCACGTGCCCGAGTCCGCCCAGGACCCGGCCGAGCGCCGTACCGCCGTCCCCGGTGTCGCCACCGGGCTGGCGGTGACCGGCGCCGGCGGGGACGTCCTCTACGTGGAGGCGTCCCTGGCCGATCCGGAGACGGGCGCCGCCGGACTGACCCTGACCGGACAGCTGGGTGACGTGATGAAGGAGTCGGCGCAGATCGCGCTGAGCTTCCTGCGGTCGCACGGCGCCGAGCTGGAGCTGCCGGTGGGCGACCTGAAGGAACGGGGCGCGCACATCCACTTCCCGGCGGGCGCGGTGCCCAAGGACGGCCCCAGCGCCGGCGTCACGATGACCGCCGCTCTGGCCTCGCTGCTCTCCGGGCGGCTGGTCCGCACGGATGTGGCGATGACCGGCGAGGTCTCGCTGACCGGGCGGGTGCTGCCGGTCGGCGGGGTGAAGCAGAAGCTGCTCGCCGCGCACCGGGCGGGGATCACCACCGTGATCATCCCCAAGCGCAACGAGCCCGACCTGGACGACGTCCCCGCCGAGGTGCTGGACGGGCTCGACGTCCACGCCGTCACCGACGTCCGCCAGGTCCTGGAGCTGGCGCTCGCGCCGGCGGCGGACGGCGCGGTGCCGGAGGTCCCGGTGGCGGCTTGATCGCCGTCCGCCACCACAAGGGCGACGGCCCGGGTCCCGTGAGGGAGGCCCGGGCCGTCACCGGGCGGGGCGGGGGCGAGGCGCGAGGCGGCGGCGTCAGCCGAGCGCCAGCGCCCGCACCCGGTCGACCGTGCCGTTGAAGAGGTCGTGGTCCCCGACCGTCGGCCCGGTCGAGGTGTACTGCCACATCGTGTAGAAGTCCCAGCCCGCGGGCAGCTCGCCCGGGGTGGAGGCGTACCGGGCGATCCACAGGGGATGGTCGGCGGCGAACCCGGTGTAGTTCCCGGTGCACTGCTTCCACCAGCTGGTCGCCGTGTAGATCACGGCGTGCCGGCCGGTGCGCTCCCGGTACCGGTCCAGGAAGTCGCCGATCCAGCTCACCATGGCGCTCTGCGACATGCTGTAGCAGGCGTCCCCGTAGGGGTTCCACTCGATGTCGAGCACGCCCGGCAGCGTCATGCCGTCGGGTGACCAGGCGCCGCCGTGGTCGACGAAGTAGTCGGCCTGGGCGGCGCCGCTCGTCCTGTCGGGGGTCGCGAAGTGGTACGCGCCGCGGATCATGCCGACGTCGTACGAACCGTTGTACTGCTGCGGGTGGTAGGGGTTCTGGTAGTACGTCCCCTCCGTGGCCTTCGCGTAGGCCCATCTGACCCCGCTGTCCCAGAGGGTCGACCAGGGCACGTCGCCCTGGTGGCTGGAGACGTCCACGCCCTCCGTCCGGGTGGCGCGGCTGGTGGGCGTGCCGTCCCGGCCGTCATGGGCGAGGACGCCCATGCCCATGTGGGCGGAGCCGCGCGGGGGGACGTCGGGGGCGGCCGCCGCGGCCGCGGGTGTCGCGCGGGGAAGCGAGAGGAGCGCGAGCAGGACCGCCGCGACGGTCGTGAACGCGCGTAGACGGGTGAAGCCGAATCTGTGCACGGGCATGACGTGTCTCCGAGGAACGTGGTGCGGGACCCTTGAGGAGGGGACGCAAGGGAGGCGACGCACGCGGACCGCGACGTGAGCCCCGGGGCTCACCGGGGCTCCCCGGGGGTTCGGAAACCGCCGCCGGGCCGCGTCTGCGAAATACTTGCGGAGCCGCAGCGGCGTCGCCACTTGGCGGGAACACGGACGACCGGGAAAACCGAGGCAGGAACTGACGTGCACGAAGGCGGAAACGGAGGCGCGGCGGACACCCCGTCCGAGGCGCCCGCGAGCGGTGTGGAACAGCCCGGATTCCTCGCTCTGGAAAGGGAGTTGACGGTGCTGCTGCGCCGCGCCAGGGCCAGCCAGGGCGAGATGTCCCGCGAGGTCCATCCGGACCTGGAACCGTCCGCGTACGGTCTGCTCGTCCGTCTGGATGAGTGCGGCGAGCAGCGGGCCACCGAACTCGCCGCCTACATCGGCGTCGGCAAGGCGACGATGTCGCGTCAGCTGCACGCCCTGGAGGAACTCGGGCTCGTCACCCGTGAGCCGGACCCCGCCGACGGCCGCGCCTGGCTGGTCGCCCTCACCCCGGAGGGCCGGGACCGGGTGAGCAGGGTTCGCGAGGCCCGCCGCGCGCGCTACGCCCGCAGCCTCGCCGACTGGGATGCCGGCGAGGTCACGGAACTCGCCCGGCTGCTGCACCAGCTGAACCGCGGGACGGACAGGTGACCGGAGCGCCGTCCGGGGCGACCCGGGGCCGTCCGGGGGACGCAGGGCGCTCCTCGGAGTGATCCGGGCAACCGGAGTGAGCGGGACGCCGTTCGGGGGAAGCGGCGCACCGTTCGGCGTACCGGAGCGATCGGGCCCGGCGGCGTACGGGGGGTCAGGTGCGTACGGGGGCCCGGCGCGTATGGGGATCAGATGGGTACGGGAGACCCGACGGGTACGGGAATCCGGTGGGTACGAGGATCCGGCGTACGGGGACCCGGTGGGTACGGGAATCCGGCGTACGGGAGACCTGGCGGGTACGGGAAACCCCGCGGGCACGGGGAGCCCGGCGCGTGCGGGTGGGCGGGACGGTGACGGGTGGGCGGGGTGGTGTACGGGGAGTCAGAACTCCACGTACACCACCGTCGCGTCGTCGTGCGTCTTGCTCCGGCCCAGCACCACCCGGTCCGTGTCCGCCCGCTCCAGGGCCCGTACGCGATCCACCAGCGCCCGCGACCCCTCCTTGCGGACGAGGGCGAGACACTCCGTCCAGTCGCCCTCGCGGAACTTCTCCACCCAGCGCGCCGCCCCGTCCGTCAGCGCGGCCAGGGCGCGCACCTCGGCACGCGGAAGGGTGCCGGTGACCGCGCGCGCCGCGACCGACGGATCGGCGGCCGCGGTGAAGAAGCCGCCCTCCTTGTTCCGCACCGTGGCGTCCACCAGCGCGTCGGTGGCCAGGGCCGAGCGGGGCAGCAGGGCCAGCCGGTCGTCCAGCAGCGGGGTGACCGCCCCGTCGGGGGACTCGACGAGCAGGACCGAGTCGGACAGCACCAGGTACTCGACGGACTCCGGTGACCAGCGGGCCAGCACCACCGTCGCCTGAGGAGTACGCGGGTGAGAAAGGTCACAGGTTTCGACGTGCGCGTCAGCGGTACGCACAAGGGCCCGGGACAGCAGGTCGGCCAGGGGGACATCCGGGAGTGAAACGGTCAGTTCGGAGAGTGCCCCGCCGAGCCGCGCGGTGAACCAGGGGACGGAGTGCCGGCAGCCCGCCCCGCCCCGCGGCGGCGTGACGCCGTCCAGTACCACCAGTGAACCGCCCTGCCCGGAGGCCGGAAGTCCGACACCGGCGAAGTCCTCGTTGGGGCGGTCCGCGTCGCCGGGTTCCGAGGCGAGTTCAGTACGCATTCCCCTAGTCTGCACGAGGCCTCCACAGGGACCGCCGGAGGCCGGACACGGCCGCTGATTTTCCGGGACCGTGCAGGTCAGGAGCCGAGTTTGGGTGGGAATGCCGTGCTCCGGGCGCGCGTGGCGGCGAATCCTGCCATCGGCCGCCGCAGACGTCCAACCGGCCTGCCGTGCACGGCCGCTGCGGGGCGTGTCGGAACTTGCCCCTCAACTCGCCTCCGATGTTCACTCCTTCGAGTGGCGGGTCAGGTGATGCGTATCCAGCGTCCAGAGGCGCTGGGAGGGTCGGGAGGCGCTGGGGGCGTCTCACGGGCCCAGCGCGGTCGACGGTCCGGGCAGGACGCAGGTGCCTGTCACGAGCAGGGCGTGGACGTCCGTTGACGGAACGTCACCCCGACCCACGGGTACACGAGTCAGGAATGCGAGCACCGGTGCAGAAGACGCGGCCTCGTCGCACAGGCAAGCAGACGGCCCCCACGGGGGACGCCGACCAGAAGCCCACCGTAGGCAAGGGCCGCCCCACCCATGTGCGCAACCGGCTCATCGTGGCCGTCGCGGTGGTGGCCGCCACGATCGCGGGCGCCGGAACACCGTCCGTGCTGGCGGCCTCCGGGCAACTGAACGACTCCCAGAACCTGGTGACCCACGCCGAGCGGACCCGGGACTCCCTGACGCTCGCGCACTCCCTCGCCGACGAACGGGACGAGGTCACGTCCTACATCGCGGCCGGCCGCCCCAAGTCCAAGGCGCCCGCCGAACAGGACAGTGCCCGCGTCGACCGGCAGGTCGAGGAGCTGCGCGCCGACACCGGCATCCCGCAGGCCATGCGCGACGGCCTCGACGCCATCGCGGCCGTGCGCAGGGCGGCGCTCACCGGCAAGAGCAGCGCGCTCGAGGCGCACCAGGCGTACTCCACCGCCGTCACCCAGCTGCACCGGCTCGCCGAGCAGCTCGCGGAGCGGACCCCGCCCCGCGCGGGCGCCGGAGCCTACGCGCTCGCCGAACTGGACTCCGCCGTCCAGCAGGCGGCCGCCACCCGCGGGCTGCTGCTCGCCGCACTCAACGTGCCGAGCACCACCCAGACCGTCATCGACCCGATCACCGGTCTGCCCGCCACCTCCACCGCCTCCTCGGAGGCCGACGCCGAGCTGCGCGACGAGCTGACCGCCGCCGCCCTCCAGGCCCGCCTGCGCTCCGACGCCGCCCTCGCCGACTTCCGTGACACGGCGCCCAAGGCGGCCCGCGCGTCCTACGACTCCACGGTGACCGGACCCGAGGTCGACTCCGCCGAGAAGTACCTCGCGAGCCTCACCGACCAGCCGTCCCTCTCGGACGAGGAACTCGCCACCGACGTCAAGAAGCTGGAGGCCGCGCTCACCGCCCGCGTCGAGACGATGCGCGGGGTGGAGTCCGCCCTCTTCGAGAAGCGCACCAAGGACCTGGCCCAGCTGCGTGACGACGACGTCACCGCGCTGGAGATCCACATCGCCGTCCTCGGCGCTCTCATGCTGCTCGCGGTCGGCGTCGCCACCGCCATGGCCCGCACCCTCACCCGCCCGCTGTCCGTGCTGCGCCGCGGTTCGGCCCGCCTCGCCGGGGCCGAGGACCCGAGCGCCGAAGAGCCGGTCACCTTCACCGGACGCAACGACGAGTTCGCCCAGGTCGTCCGCTCCGTCAATACCCTGCACGCGCACGCCGCGCAGCTCACCACGCGGATCGCCACCCTCGAGGCCGACCGCAAGCACCTCGTCGCGCAGCGGCAGCGGATGGCCGACGCCCGCGAGGAGCTGCGCACCGAACTCACCGAGTCCGCCGCCCGTCTGGAGCAGCTGCGCACCAGCATCGGCGGCACCTTCGTCAACCTGGCGCTGCGCACCCTCGGCCTGGTCGAACGGCAACTCGGCGTCATCGAGGGCCTGGAGGAGCGCGAGGACGACCCGGACCGCCTGGCCACCCTGTTCAAGCTCGACCACTTCGCCACGGTGATGCGCCGGCACAGCGAGAACCTCCTCGTCCTCGCCGGCACCGAACACGTCCAGCACGCGGCGGGACCGGTGCCGCTCGTCGACGTCGTACGGGCCGCGGTCAGCGAGATCGAGCGGTACGAGCGGGTCAGGATCGCCTCGCTGCCGCCGCACGCCCACATCGCCGGGTTCGCCGCCGACGACCTCAGTCATCTGCTGGCCGAACTCCTGGAGAACGCCACCTCGTTCTGCCCGCCCGACCTGCCCGTCGAGGTCTCCGGCTGGCTGCTGGAGAGCGGCGAGGTCATGCTCTCCGTGCAGGACGAGGGCATCGGCATGACCAAGGACCGGCTGGAGCGGCTCAACACCCGTCTGGCCGGCTTCGACCCGGAGGCGCCCTACGAGCACGAGGGCGAGGACGGCCTCGGGCTCGGCCTGTACGTCGTGGCCCGGCTCGCCCAGCGGCACGGGGCGCGGGTGCGGCTGCGGGAGCAGAAGCAGGGCGGCGTCGCCGCGGTCGTGGTCCTTCCCACGACCCTGCTGGCCGCCAAGCCCGCCCCGCCCACCGCCGTGCCCGCCTCCGGCACGGCCGGTGCGCAGCGTGTCTCCCTGCCGGGCGCGGACGCCGAGGCCAACGCCAACGTCCTGCACGGCCGCACGGAGGGTGCAGAGGGCGCAGAGGGCACGGAGAACGAGGATCCGCTGGTCGCCCTGGCGGAACAGGCGGTGGAGCAGCAGCAGCCCGCCGCGGAGGCGCCGGCCGCCGAGGCCCCCGCCGAGACGAAGGCCCCTGCCGCGCCGGAGCCCCCGGGCGACGCGCCGAAGGAGCCCGCGGAGAAGGCCCCTGCCGAGGCCGTCGCCGAGCCTCCCGCCGAAGCCGAAGCC
Source organism: Streptomyces cathayae (assembly GCF_029760955.1). Taxonomy (GTDB): domain Bacteria; phylum Actinomycetota; class Actinomycetes; order Streptomycetales; family Streptomycetaceae; genus Streptomyces; species Streptomyces cathayae. The sequence goes on along the minus strand of NZ_CP121682.1, from coordinate 2,622,816 downwards.
GAAGCCGAAGCCGAAGCCGAAGCCGAAGCCGAAGCCGAAGCCGAAGCCGGCGACGGCGCCGGCGCCGGTGCTCCCGAGGCCGCGGACGGGACGCATCAGCGGCCCGCCGAGACCACCATGGAACTGCTGATCCCCTCGCCCGCGCCCGACGCGACCGCGGCGGCGGACACGAAGGCCCCGGGTGCCCAGCCGGACACCGGGCCCGAGGCTTCGGCCACACCGCCGGCCCGGTCGGTGCCCGCACCCGCGCCCGCCCCCGAGGCCGAGCACGCGCGCGTGCCCGACGGCCCGGAGGCGGAGGAGGACCCGGTCACCGCCAAGGGCCTGCCCAAACGCACACCGAAGATCGCCGCGCGCGCCGAGCCCCCCAGGCAGCGCACCGGCTCGGTGGACGCCGATGCCCTGCGGCGCCGCCTCGGCGGCTTCCGCCAGGGGGCGGAGGCCGGACGCCGGGACGTCGAAGTGGAGATCGCCGAGGAGACGGGACCGCACCGACCGCCGTCCCCCGCGGCCGCACCGTCCGAAGAAGTCACGGGGGGCACCGTCGAGGAGGCAAGCAGTTGACCGCGCCCAGTACCTTCGGACTGAGCAGTGAGGCCCGCAACCTGCACTGGCTGCTGACCAACCTCGTCGAGGAGGTGCCCGGCATCCTCTCGGTCGCCGTGGTCTCCTCCGACGGGCTGCTGCTGCTCTCCTCCGACCCCGACCTCGCGCACGCCCGGACGCACCAGAGCGAGGCCGCCGCCGGGGCGCTCGAGGTGCGGATCGGGAAACGTGCCGGCCCGCGCGGCTCCGCCGCCGATCTGGCCACCGTCGTCTCCGGCATCGGCAGCCTGACCGTCGGCGCCGCCAAGCTGATGGACTACGGCCAGATCAAGCACACCATGGTGGCGATGGACGAGGGCAGTCTGTTCGTGATGTCGATCAGCGACGGCTCGCTGCTCGGTGTGCACGGTTCCGCGGAGTGCGACATGAGCGTGGTCGCGTACCACATGGCTCTGTTCGTGGGCCGGGCCGGCCATGTCCTGACCCCCGAGCTCCGCAGCGAACTGCGCAAGACCCTGGAGAACAAGACCCTGGAGAACGAGTCCACCGGGAGCCCCCGTTGAGCGGTAAAACCAGGAAGAACCTCCCGATCCGCGGCGGGGACCGCAAACCCGCCCGGGTCCGCCCCTATTCGCTCACCGGCGGCCGTACCCGCTTCGGCCATGTGCTCCTCGTCGAGACGTTCGTGGCGGCCACCGCCGAACTGGAGGCCGCCGGGCAGCGCAAGGAGCTGACGAAGGGCTCGCTGAAGTCGACGATCATGCCGGAGATGCGGGCCATCGTCGAACTGTGCCGCCGGATGCGCACGGTGGCCGAGATCGCCGCGCTGCTGAAGATGCCGCTCGGCGTGGTCCGGGTGCTCCTGAGCGACCTCGCGGACCAGGGAAGGATCCGTGTCTACGGAACGGGAACCGGCCACGGCACGGGCCGCCCGGACCGCGTACTGCTGGAAAGGGTGCTGAGTGGACTCCGCCGTCTCTGACGCAGTTCAAGGCGTCTCCCCGCTCGTCGAGGACGACGAGCAGTTGCAGCCCTGGCAGACGGACCGTACCCGCGCCCCGATCGCCACGAAGATAGTGGTGGCCGGCGGCTTCGGAGTCGGCAAGACCACGTTGGTCTCCACCGTCTCGGAGATCAAGCCTCTGGAGACCGAGGCGCTGATGACCGAGGCGAGCGTCGAGACCGACGACCTCACCGCCACGCCGGACAAGCTGACCACCACCGTGGCCATGGACTTCGGCCGCATCACGCTCGACGACGACCTGGTGCTCTACGTCTTCGGCACGCCGGGGCAGCAGCGGTTCTGGTTCATGTGGGACGACCTGGTGCGCGGCGCGATCGGCGCGGTCGTCATGGCCGACACCCGCCGGCTCAAGGACTGCTTCCCGGCGCTCGACTACTTCGAGAGCTGCGGACTGCCGTACGTCGTCGCGGTCAACCACTTCGACGAGACCGAGCGGTTCGAGCCGGACGACGTGCGGGAGGCGCTCACCATCCCGGACCGCATACCTGTCATGATCATGGACGCCCGGCACCGGATCTCGGTCATCGAGACCCTCCTGTCCCTGGTGGGTCACGCGCTCGAGGAAACCCCGGAGTAGCCCGGAAGTCCTCGTCCCCTAGGAGAACCCCCGTATGCGGAAAATACTCGTCGTCGGAGCCGGTCAGTCCGGTCTCCAGCTCGCCCTCGGCCTTCAGTCGCACGGGTACGAGGTCACCCTGATGTCCAACCGGACCGCGGACGAGATCCGCACCGGACGGGTGATGTCGACGCAGTGCATGTTCCACACGGCCCTGCAGCACGAGCGCGATCTCCAGCTGAACTTCTGGGAGTCCCAGGCCCCGAAGATCCAGGGGCTCGGTGTCTCGGTCGCGGCCCCCGGCTCGCACGACCCGGGCCCGACGCAACGCGCGATCAACTGGCTGGGCCTGCTCGACGGGTTCGCGCAGTCGGTCGACCAGCGGGTGAAGATGGCGGGCTGGATGGACACGTTCGCACAGCGTGGCGGCCAGTTGGTCATCCACGGCGCGGCCGTCGGCGACCTGGACTACTTCTCCCGTACGTACGACCTCGTGCTCGTCGCCGCGGGCAAGGGCGAGCTCGTGCAGATGTTCGGCCGGGACGCCTCGCGCTCCCCGTACGCCGAGCCGCAGCGGGCGCTCGCGGTGGCCTACGTCCACGGGATGGACCCGCGTCCGGAGCACCCGGACACCGAGGCGGTCCGCTGCAACATCGTCCCCGGCGTCGGCGAGATGTTCATCATGCCGACGCTCACCACGTCGGGCCGTGCCGACATCCTGTTCTGGGAGGGCATACCCGGCGGCCCGCTGGACGCCTTCAAGGACGTCAAGGACCCGGCGGAGCACCTCTCCCTGACCCTGGAACTCATGGAGAAGTTCCTCCCCTGGGAGCACGCGCGGACCAGCAAGGTCGAACTGACCGACGCCGGCGGCACCCTCGCCGGCCGCTACGCCCCGACCGTCCGCAACCCCGTCGGCCGGCTGCCCGGCGGCGGCCTGGTCCTCGGCGTCGCCGACGTGGTCGTGGCCAACGACCCGATCACCGGCCAGGGCTCCAACTCGGCCTCCAAGTGCGCCGCCTCCTACCTCGCCTCGATCGTCGAGCACGGTGAGCAGCCGTTCGACGAGGCGTGGATGCGGCAGACCTTCGACCGCTACTGGGCCACCGCCCAGCACGTCACCAAGTGGACCAACGCCATGCTGGCCCCGCCGCCCGCGCACGTCCTCGAGGTGCTCGGCGCCGCGGGCAGCCTCCAGCCCGTCGCCGACCGGTTCGTCAACTGCTTCGACGACCCGGCCGACCTCGAGAACTTCTTCTACGACCCGGAGAAGGCCGGGGCCTACCTGGCGGAGGTCTCGGGAGCGGCGGGCGGCGCGTAGGCGCGCGCGTAGCCCTGGTCGGGTCCCTCGGTCGCCCCCTCGGGGAGCTCCGGCGGCACATGGTGCCGCAGGGGCTCCCCGGCCGGGTCGGGGCGTACGGCGCCCAGGACCGGGTTGGCCGCGATCGGGGAGACCTTGACCCGTGCGCCGGGCCGGGGTGCCTGCACCACCATGCCGTCACCCAGGTAGAGGGCGACATGCGTGGCCTCGGGGAAGTACACGACGAGGTCGCCCGGCCGCAGCTCGTCCAGCGCGACCCGCTCCAGCCGGGCCCACTGCTCCCGGCTGGTCCGGGGGACGGGCGTTCCGGCGGCACCCCACGCCTCGGACGTCAGCCCCGCACCGTCGTACGCCCCGGAGTCCTCCGCGCCCCACTCGTACGGCTTGCCGATCTGCTCCACCGCGTACCGCACGGCCCGGCCGCCCGCCGCGGAGGGGGTGCGCCCGCCGCCGGGGGCACCGGAGGCACCGGGTGCGCCCAGGGCGCCGGAGGCCAGGAACTCCGCCTGGTCCCGGGCCACTTCGGCCCGTTCCCGCGCGGCGAGGGCGGCCAGTTCCCCGGGGCTGAGCGAGGCGAGCAGTTCCTCGACCTCGTCGAGCCGCTCACGCACCGCGTCCCGCTCCTTCCTGCGCCGTTCGGTGAGGGCGAGCCGGACGTCGAGTGCCCTGCGGGCCCGCCGGGCGAGCACGTCGGCCCGCTTCTCACCGCCGGCCAGCCGGCCCACCGTGTCCGCCCGGTTGCGCGCCAGCCGCCCGATCACATGCCCTTGGTCGAGCGCGTGCTGCGGATCGCGTGCCAGCAGCAGCCGTACGTACGGGGAGACCCCGGTGCTGTTCTGGTACTGGTGCCGGGCCAGCCGTCCGGCCGCGCCCCGGCTGTCGTGCAGGGAGAGCCGGGCGCGGGCGAGGGCGCTCTCCAGCCGCCGGGTCTCGGCGCGCTGCTCCGTCAGCCGCTCCTCGGTGGCCTCGTAGGCCTCGGTGGCCCTCCCCACCGCGCGGTACAGCCGCTGAAGGTCCGTCAACAACTCGGCGACGGAACGCTCGCGGGGTGCGGCCGCGGTGCCCGCGGGCGGTCCGGGGACGCCGTCGTCGCTCCTGGAGGCCCCGGGGGGCCGTACCGCGGCCCTCTCCGGCGGCTTCGGAGCGGCCGTCGCGGGCACCGGCGCGAGAACGGTCCCGGCCGTGACCGCCGCCGTACACACCAGACGCAGAAGCATTACTGACATGCCATCACCTCCGACGCGGGCGGTTCCTCCGCTCCGCACCGTGAGCATCCGGCGGCCCGGCCGGGCCCGCTCGCCGGGTGTGCGCGGTTCGGCGCAACGACGTCACCCGACGGCGTCGTCCGGTTTGCCACCCGGCGTGGCGTCCGGACCGGCGGCGGGCTCGCGGACGCGCCCCGACCACGGCCACCGCGGCCGGCCGCCCACTGCCCCGCTCGGGTCGTACAGGTACCTCCACCCCCGCGTCAGCCCGATCCGCCCGCCCCGCTCCCGGGGCACCCGCCGGTAGACCAGCACGGTGGCCGGGCCGCCGTCCGGGGCCGGGACGGGAATGCGGTACGTCTTGGGCGGGTGCCCGGTGATGCCCAGCAGCACGGGCAGGACGCGCCCGTCCATGGGTCCGCCCTCGAAGGGGGTGTCCTGACTCTTCACGCCTCCAGTGTCGGCCATGCCCCACGCGGGCCGTCCGCCGGCGGCGGCAGTGGGTCAGGCGTCCGTCAGGCGTCCGTCAGCAGGGTCCGGACGAGTGCCTCGGTCTGGGCGTCCCGCCGCGCGGTCACCTCCAGGGCGGCCAGGAACTGCTCCACCAGCCAGTCCCGCAGCTCGTCGGCCGGCGGGAGCCGGTCCTCGTCGAGCCAGATCAGCGAGGCCGCCTCCACGGCGGTGATCCACATCCGGATGGTCATCCGCAGCCGGGGCCCCGGCTCGGTGACTTCGAGATGGCCGAGGATGTGCTCGGCGGCGGCCCGGCGCACACCGTCGACGACGGCGGTCGTACGGGAGGTCTCCACGACGCTCCCGCCCTGCAGCAGCGCGCTGAACCCGGGGCCGTGCCCGTCGACGAAGGCGAGATAGCGGTCGAGGGCCCTGGACAGCCGGGGCAGCGGCGGACCCTCGCGCGGCTCGTCGAAGCAGTGCCGCAGCTCGTCGGCGGCGGACCTGAGCGCCGCCTCGTACAACTGCTGCTTGCCGCCCGGGAAGTACCGGTACACCAGGGGGCGCGACACCCCGGCCGCCTCCGCCACGTCCTCCGGCGACACCTCGTCGGGCGCGCGGTGGGCGAAGAGGGACAGCGCGGCGTCGATCAGCTGACTGCGCCGCTCCTCGACGCCGAGGCGCCGGTAGGCGGGGGTGGGAGCCTGCGGGGTCATGCCCCGCAGCGTAACCAACCGCTTCCGGCGGCCGCCTAGGCCAGAAGTCCGGACGACTTCCACAGCCTCCGCCCGACCCCGCGCAGCACGCCGATGTCGTCCAGGAACTCCGTCAGCCGGCTCGACCCCTGCCGCATCACGTCCCGCCGGTGCCCGCTCGCCCTGACCTGGGCGACGGCCTCGCGCCTGTCCAGCCCCACGTTCGGGTACACCTCGGGGTTCACGAACGCCACCGAGAAGACGCGGGCGAACTCGCCGGAGGTGATCCGGGTGAACTCCCGCGACCACTTCGGCGCGGTCACCATCTGGCGCCGCAGCTCCTCACGGGCGTAGCGGACGTGCCGGGCCTCCTCGGCGACGTGGATGCGGGTGACGCCCCGGATCAGCGGCTGGACGCGCTCGTCCGGGAAGGTCAGCCGCTGCATCCAGTCCAGCACCTCCTCGCCGAGCAGGGTCGCCGTGAAGGAGCCGGGCGTGGTGGAGACCGTCTTGAACAGCCGCCCCAGCTGCTGGTGGGACCGGCTCACCGGGTACCACGGGGTGCCGCCACGCGTGATCACCCGGGCGAACATCCTGGAGTGCCGGCACTCGTCCTCGATCTCGGTGAGCGCGTACCGCACATGCGCGCTCGTGGCGGCCTTGTCGTAGACGTGCCGCACCAGCAGCTGCATCAGGATCAGCTCGAACCAGATGCCGAGCGAGGCGAGCGCCGCGGCCTCGTGCCGGGAGAGCGCGATGCGCTGCTCCTCTCCCATCCGCTTCCACAGCGGGGTGCCGTACAGGGAGACCAGCTCCGGCGGCCAGAACCACTTGCCCTCCTCGAACGGGGCGTCCCAGTCCAGCTCCGCGTCCGGGTCGAAGGAGTGCCTGGCGGAGGCGTCGAGCAGTCGCTGGGCCACCTGTTCCCGGTCCTTGAGCAGGCCGAGCGCGTCGCGCAGCCCGTCGAGCGCGTCGGCTTCCGTCAGGGTCCGATTCTGGGGTGTCATGGCGGCTCCACCTCGCGGGTGTATCGGGTCACCGGCGGTTCACCTCCCTTATGAGACTGCTTGTCAGCAGGCCCGTCAATCCCCTGGGATCGGCTTGTCGACAGAGGCTCCCTTCTCGCGGGCGTCAATGGCGCGCCCTCCGGATCACCTCATGGAGCGGCAAATCGGCGTTCCCCCTGGGTAGGCTGACTGTGCCGGTCAGACTCCAGCGCATGGGAGTAATCATGAGCGCCGTACGCGACTCCGAACTGGACGACGACTACCAGTGGCCGCGTCCGCCCGAGGGCGGCTGGACTGCGGACGACCTCGACGAGCTTCCCAACCTGCCTCCGCACACGGAGCTGATTGACGGGAGCCTTGTCTTCGTGAGTCCGCAGACCAATTTCCACTCCCGTGTCATTCGCCTGCTGGACAACGCCCTGCTGGCTCAGGTGCCGGACGAGCTTGACGTCATCCGTGAGATGACCGTCAAGCTCAACCAGCGCAATCGGCCGGAGCCCGATGTCTTGGTGTTCCGGGCAGGCGCCGACACCGGCCCGAGTCAGACCTGGTACCGGCCGGAGGACGTGGTGATCGCTATCGAGGTCGTCTCCAAGGACTCGGTGGAGCGGGACCGTGAGGCCAAGCCCCGCAAGTACGCGGCCGCGGGTATCGCACACTTCTGGCGCGTTGAGGAGAGCGACGGGCTCCCCGTGGTCTACGTCTACGAGCTGGACGCCGCGACCAAGGCGTACGTGCCCATGGGCATCTTCCACAACCGCCTCAAGCTCACCGTCCCCTTCCCCGTCGACATCGACCTCACCGCCGTCGACCGCCGCCGCTAGGCCGAGCAGCCCGGCCCGTCCGGCACCTCGCCAGTCACCGGCGTCGACGCGCCGGGCGGGAACGACGTCCGGAGGGTGAACGCGTAGGGGGTCGGGCCGTGGGCGCGCAGGTGCAGCAGCCGTGCCTCGGCCTCCGCGACCGTGGGGCGGTGCCCCTTCGGGACCCACCACAGGGCCGTCATCGCCTCCCGCACCTGCTCGAACCACTCCCGCCGCCGGCCCAGCATCTCCCGATGCCGTCCCTGGTACATGAACGCGGTCAGGGCGTCGGTGTTCCGCCACACCGACATGTTGATGATCAGCCACGCGTCGTCGAAGACCGGTATGTCCGTCGCGTTGCCCTCCTCGCTCTTCAGACGCCAGACGAAGCCGTCGGCGGCCTCGGCGTCCGCGTTCACCGGGTCGAGGTGGTCGACGAAGTCCTTCAACCGTGGTGAGTCCACAGGGGCCTTGAGGCGGGAGATGTTCACCTGGGCGAGTTCGTGGGTGCTCTCGGCTTCGGTCATGAACCGGACGGTAAGCCGGGAACGGAATGCTCCGGTAGTCCACGTCTCAGCAAGTGGGCTTCTTTTCCTACGAGTTGAGCACCGCCTCCATCACCGCCCGGGCGATCGGCGCTGCTGTTCCGCCGCCGCTGATCTCCCGGCGGTTCGCCGCCGCGTCCTCCACCACCACCGCCACCGCGACCTTCGCCTCCGCCTCTCCGTCGGCCTGTGCCCAGGACACGAACCAGGCGTACGGCGTACCGGAGTTGCCGATGCCGTGCTGGGCGGTGCCGGTCTTGCCGCCGACCACGGCCCCCCGGATGGCGGCGTTCGTGCCGGTGCCCCCCTCCACCACCCCCCGCATCAGCTCCCGCAACCGCAGCGCCGTCGACGGGAACATGGCGCGCCGCGTCGGACGCGAGCCGGCCGTCGACACCGTGCCGCCGCCCGCCCGGGTCGTCCGCTCCACCAGATACGGCTCCCGCACCTGCCCGTTGTTGACGACGGCCGCCGCGACCATCGCCATCTGCAGCGGGGTGGCCCGCGTGTTGTACTGCCCGATCGACGACAGCGCGAGCTGCGCCCGGTCCATCGTGGTGTCGAAGGTGCTGCGCGCCACCGGGAACGGAATCCGCAGCCCGTCCTCGTTGAAGCCGAAGCCCTCGGCCGTGGCTGTCAGGTCCGCCAGGCCCGTGGCCACGCCCAGCTTGGCGAACACGGTGTTGCAGGACCAGGTGAACGCCTCCCGCACCGAGGCGTCCGTACAGCCCCGGGACCCGTTCGTCAGCCGTGTCGTCGTCCCCGGCAGGAGGTACGGGTCGGGGGAGTCGGTCGGCGCGTCGAGGTCGGTGACCGCGCCCGCGTCCAGCGCCGCCGCCGCGGTGACCACCTTGAACGTCGACCCCGGCGGGTACGTCTGCCGCACCGCCCGGTTCAGCATCGGCCGGCCCGGATCGGAGTTCAGCCGCTCCCAGGCGCCGCGCGCCGCCGTACCGTTCCCGGACAGCAGCTCCGGGTCGTACGACGGGACGGACACCAGCGCCAGGATCCGTCCGGTCGACGGCTCCACCGCGGCCACCGCGCCCTTGCGCGAGCGCAGCCCCTCGTACGCGGCCCGCTGCGCGGCCGGGTCGATCGTCGTGACGACGTTCCCGCCCGCGTTGCGCGAGCGCGTGAAGTCGTTCCACAGCGGCAACGGCTGGAGCACCGGGTCGGTGCCGGACAGCAGCCCGTCCTCCGTGTCCTCCAGCAGGGTCGTCCCGTACTCCTGCGAGGCGTACCCGGTCACCGGCGCGTACAACGGCCCGGCTCCGTAGGTCCGTTCGTAGCGCAGATGCTCCCCGGTGTCCCGCGACCCGGTGACCGGGCGGCCGTCGACCAGGATGTCGCCGCGCGGCTGGCCGTAGCGGGCGATGGCGTCACGGCGGTTGGCCGGGTTGCCCTCGTAGGCGTCGGCCCGCAGCACCTGCACGCGCAGGGCGTTCAGCAGCAGGGCGAGCAGCAGCAGCGCGCAGAAGACGGCGGCGTGCCGGATGTACCGCGTCACGACCCGGCACCTCCGTCCCTTGGGAGGCACCCGTCCCCCTGGCGCCGTGCCGAATCGCTCAGCCGGGCCAGCAACGCCACGATCGCCCAGTTGGTGACCACCGACGAACCGCCCTGCGCCAGGAACGGCATCGCCATCCCGGTCAGCGGGATCAGCCCGGTCACCCCGCCCGCGATGACGAACACCTGGAGCGCCACGAGCGCGGCGAGCCCCACGGCGAGCAGCCGGCCGAACGGGTCGCGCAGCACGAGCCCCGTGCGGTAGCCGCGCTCCACCAGCAGCCCGTACAGCAGGAAGATCGCGCAGAGTCCGGCCAGCCCCAGCTCCTCGCCCGCCGTGGCCAGGATGAAGTCGGACTTGACCGCGAAACCGATGAGGACGGAGTTCCCGAGCCCCAGCCCGGTGCCGAGCAGCCCGCCCTCCGCGAAGGCGAACAGGGACTGCGCGAGCTGGTTCGGGCCCTCGCCCGCCTCGATCGAGGCGAACGGATGCAGCCAGGTCTCGATCCTGCTGTGCACGTGCGGTTCCAGCCGGCCCACGGCCACCGCGCCCAGCGAGGCCAGCAGCAGGCCGACGGCGAGCCAGCCGGTGCGGCCGGTGGCGACGTACAGCAGGACGACGAACAGGCCGAAGAACAGCAGCGACGTGCCGAGATCCCGCTCCAGTACCAGCACACCCACGCTCACCAGCCACACCGCGACGATCGGTCCGAGCACCCGGCCGGTGGGCAGCTGGAGCCGCCAGACCCTGCGGCCGGCATAGGTGAGCGCGGCCCGGTTCTGCGCCAGGTACGCGGCGAAGAACACCGCGAGCAGCACCTTCGCGAACTCGCCCGGCTGGATGGAGAACCCGGCGACCCGGATCCAGATACGGGCCCCGTTCACCGCCGGGAAGAGGATCGGCACCGCGAGCAGGACGAGCGCCGAGGCGGCACAGGCACGGGTGAAGCGCTGGAGCAGCCGGTGGTCGCGCAGCAGCAGGACGACCGTGATGAACAGGGCCACTCCCAGCGTCGACCACACCAGTTGGGTCGGGGCGGCCCGGTCGCCGGGTGTCTCCAGATCGAGCCGGTAGATCAGCACCAGACCGAGCCCGTTGAGCAGGACGGCGATGGGCAGCAGCAGCGGATCGGCCCAGGGGGCCCGGAAGCGCACCGCGAGATGCGCGAGCAGGGCGAGCACGCCGAGCCCGGCGCCGTAACCGGCGGCGCCGGGCGGGACGGAGCCGTTCCTCGCGATTCCGACGGCGCAGTAGCCGAACACCGACAACAGGACGGCCAGGACGATGAGGACGAGCTCGATGCCACGGCGCCGGGGGAGGGGAGCGGCGGGCGTGGGCGGATCAGCCGTCGCCAGGGAGATTCCGGCCTTGCTCATGTGCGGAACCTACCCATATGAGACGGCTTACGTGGTGTGCCCGTCAGCACCAGCGTGGCGCGGGCCCGATGTTGTCGATGTGGCGGGCGGGGCCCCAGGCCCAGGTGCCGTCGGTGAGGAGGTACCAGAGCGAATTGCCCTGCACGGAGCCCCCGCCGACCTTGCAGTAGATCGAGACGATCTCGCCCTTGTGGGCGTAACGGATGATGCGTGAACCGCGGTCCGGCGAGCTGCGCAGGGCCAGCGAGGGTGCTGTGACGACGCCCTTGAACTTGCCCTGGTCGCCGTGGTTGCCGCCGGCCTGGTTGCCCCCGTCGTGGTTGTTGTTGCCGCCACCCTGCTGGTTGTTGCCGTTGCCGTGGCCGTTGCCGTTGCCACCGCCCTGCTGATTTCCGTTTCCGTGGCCCTGCTGGTTTCCACCGCCTTGCTGGTTGTTGCCACCGTTGCTGTTTCCGCCGCCTTGCTGGTTGCCGTTGCCGTTGTTGCCGCCCTGCTGGTTGTTGCCGTAGCCGTTCCCGTTTCCGCCGCCTTGCTGGTTGCCGTACCCGTTTCCGCCGCCTTGCTGGTTGCCTCCGTTCCCGTTGCCGTTGCCGTTCCCGTTGGTGTGGCCGTTGCCGCCCTGCTGGCTCCAACTCGCTTGGTCGCCGTCGCCCCCTCCGTCGCTCGCGACGGCGGGGACGACGGCGGTCGCGAGGGCGAGGGCGCCGACGGCCAGGGATATGGGTAGCCGGCGGATGAGAGGAGAGCGGGACGAGCGCGCCGAACGTGAGGAGTGCGAGGACATGCAGTACCTCCATATGGTGGCGAAAGAGTCGAAGGTGACTGATCGCCACACTAGGAGCAGCCCTTCACACCCGCCTGCCTGGGTGCGCCATCAGGGACGGCGCTGTCACTCGGCGAGTTCCTCCAGCAGCCGGGCCGTCGTCAGCCCCGCTCGCAGGTAGTCGGCGAACAGCTCGTTGTGCAGTGCCCAGCTCGAACGGCGGGCCCGGATCAGCCGGATGGCCGCATCGGCGGAGCTGCCCCGGCGCATCAGCGCGTGCGCGACCACCAGGCCGGAGCGGTTGTACCCGTGGTGGCAGCGCACCAGGACCTTGCGGTCGTCGTCCAGCGCCTCGCACGCCGCCTCGGCGAGCCGCATGACCCCCAGGAGCTGCGTTCCGTCGAGCGGCCCGTCCGGGATGGGCCACACATGGTGCTCGACCCCGGGACCGGGCCCGTGCCCCGGCAGCCGCAGCAGTGTCTGCACAAGATCGAACTCCTGTCGGACCACCGCGGGCTCCAGCTGCCCGGACCGGCCCCTGAACTCGTGCCCGCCCATCCACAGACCGGGCGCGATCTCGTTCCACGGACTGTCCGGCGCCGGTACATCGGGCTGGTTCCTACGGGTGTGCAACGGTGCCTCCCCACGTCACCGACATCACCGACATCACCATCCGGGTCCTCTCAAAGGTATCCGGGTTCTTGCCCCGGGAGCACCCGCCTGTTCCCATGGAAGACGGGGTGATGGTGCATGAACGGTCTGCGCGTCATACCGGCCTGGCGGCACGGCCAGGAGCGGCTGTACGTCTGTCTCCCGGACGGCAGGAACCTCGCCTGGTACGACCGCGAGTCGGCCAGGGTCAACGTGCTCGGCGAGGAGCACGAGGCGGATGCGCTCGAAGCGCTCGGCCCCTTCCTCACCGGCCCGGTCTCGGTCGGCCCGCCCCCCGTCCCCACCCCCGTCGAACTGGCCCGGCTCTCCCTGCACCCCGACGACGATCTCGCGCCGAACCGCCCGGGCGAGGCCCTGCTGATCGCCCTCGACCGCGACCCCGGCCCGGCCCGCCGCTTCCGCGCCGACCCGCGGCGGCAGGCACTCACGGCGGAGCAGGCGGTGGGGGAAGCCCTGGACCGCATGGACGGCCTGGGCGTACGCACCCTGCACTCGGTGCCGCTCCCCGGCGGCGACCGCGTCCACCACCTGCTCATCGGCCCCGGCGGGCTGTACGCCGTCCACGCCCTGTACGCCCACAGGCAGCGGGTGACGGTCTCCGACCCACAGGTGGCCCTCGGCCGCCGCGAGCCACGTTCCCTGCTGCGCCGTCTCCGCGCCGACGCCGACCGGGTCTCGTACGCCCTGACCGCGGAGGTCCGTCCGGTGCTGGTGCTGGTCGGCGCGTCCCATGTGACGGTGGCGGCCCCGCCGCGCGAGGTGCGCGTCCTGACGGACGGCGACGTGGAGAGCCTGGGTCGCCTGGGGGGAGTGCTGAAACCGGCCGACGTGGAGGCCCTGCACGCAGTGGCACGGGACCGGAACACGTGGGCCCGACTGTGAACGGGACAAGCGGCACCGGCCGAGGGGGCCGTCCGGGCCGGCCGGAGAGCCGGACCGGACGGGCCCGGCCGTGTCCGGTTCGATGGGCAGCCGTGATGGTCAGCCGTGGACCGCTACGGCCTGCTCGGGCGCGGGCCCGCTCAGGGCGGCGCCCCGGCCCGCTCCGGGTCCGGCAGGGACGCCGGCAGATCGCCGTGGTCCCGCAGGCACGGTCGGCAGACGCAGCCCCTTCGAGCCGGACGTCCTGGCGTACGCCTCGACGCCGTCGGCGGCCCGCCGCGGGATTCCTCAGCCGCGAGCCGGTGCGGAGACCGGCCGGGGGCCACGGGACAGCCCTTCGGCCGGTCGGCCGGTGAGGACGCCGGTGAGGATGTCGTCCAGGGCGGCGTCGAGCCGTCGGCGCAGTGTCGTCGAATCCGGGGCGAGCGAGCCGACCAGGAGGCCGGGGCCGGCCAGCGGCATGACCGTGCCCTCACCGGCCCCGCCACCGCCGGAGCGGAGGCCTGCGGGGGGACTTGTGGGGAGGTCCATGGCGGGGTCCACGACGAGGACGGACCCGATGGCATGGTGGCCGGCGGTGACGGCCGGGCCCGCCCAGCCGGGCGCGTCCGGCCCGACGGCGAGCTCCTGGTCGTACAGCGGTCGGTCGCCGACCACGGCCCGCAGCCGCTGACGGAAGGCGCCGGGCTGTTCACCGTACCGGCCGCACAACACCTCCTCCCGCAGCAGCAGCCGCGCCCCAGGAGCCAGCGCGATGTGGATCCGGGTGCGGTGGCGGCAGCCGTGCGCGGCGATCACCGGTTCGGGGAGCCAGACCAGCGTTCCGCCGGCCTCGACCCGGATGTCGATGTGGAGACGTGATTCCTCGCCGTGCGGGCCGGGCAGCAGCACGGTGGCGGAGACCTCGCCCAGGACGAGCGTGCTGCCGGCACCGACCCGTACCTCGAGCCCCAGCCGGTCTCCGCCGCAGGGGCCCGCACCGCCGGCCGTGAGATGGACGCCGGTGGCGGTGGCTTCGCGTTCCGCCCAGTCGATGACCGCCGCGCGCTCCGCGAGCAGGGTGCGCCGCAGCATCAGCGGCCAGTCCGAGTGGAGAAGCCGGACGCGGGTGCGCGGCGGCCCTCCGCCGCGCCGCGGGTCGCGTTCGGTCGCCAGCCGGGCCCGTGCGGAATGCACCGCCGCTCCTCAGCCGCCGGCCGGAGCCAGCAGCGTACGCACCCACGCGGTGACCTCCCGGGCGGCGGGGTCCTCGGTCAGGGACAGGAAGCACACGGGGCGGTCGCCGCGCCGCTCCTTCGCGTCGCGGGCCATCACCGCCAGGTCGGCGCCCACCTGACCGGCCAGATCCGTCTTGTTGACGACCAGCAGATCGGCGGAGGTGACACCCGGACCGCCCTTGCGGGGCACCTTGTCGCCGCCCGCGACGTCGATGACGAAGATCTGGTGATGGACGAGTCCTCGGCTGAAGGTGGCGGTGAGGTTGTCCCCGCCGCTCTCGATGAGGACCAGGTCCAGCGGGGGCAGACTCCGTTCGAGGTCCTCGACGGCTTCGAGGTTGGCCGAGATGTCGTCGCGGATGGCGGTGTGCGGGCAGCAGCCCGTCTCGACCGCGCGGACGCGTTCGGCGGGCAGGACGCCGTTACGGAGCAGGAAGTCGGCGTCCTCGGTGGTGTAGATGTCGTTGGTCACCACCGCCACCTGCAGTTCCCCGGCGAGCGAGCGGCACAGCGCGGCCACCAGCGCGGTCTTGCCGGACCCCACCGGACCACCGAACCCGATCAGCAGCGGCCGCCCGGCTTCGCGAGCCGGCCCACCGGAGGGAACCGGGGACGAATCCTCCGACGGATGCGGATGCGGATGCGGATGGGGGCGCGGGTGCGTGGCATCGGAAGCGGTGGGGACGGGGGTCGGGTTCGGGTGGCTCGGGTCAGCGGGTTCAGGAAGCAAAGAGACGCACCTCCCAGGCAGCGTGGGTTTGGGCGGAGATGTCGAGCATCGGGGCTCCCAGTGCGGCCAGTCGCGCCGCAGCGGCGGAGGCGGACGCGGCGGCGTCGCGGGCCAGTGCGTCCAGCTGTGGCCCGAGCCGTACGAGGACGCCGTGGGCGGCGAACGGATCGAGCCCGAGCAGCCGCACCGCCGCGGTCGCGGGGCCCGAGGCCGCCTCGTGCAGCGCCGCCGTCGCCGCCGCGTGCGGGCCGAGCCCGAGGACCCGGGCGGCCACCCCCAGTCCGACCGGCTGGTGGGGGCCCTCGGGCAGTGCGGCGGCGAGGACGTCCAGCTCCGGGTGCGGGCGAACCGCCCCGACGGCGCGCAGGAGCTGGCGGCCCAGTCTGCGCGAGGCGGCGCGCAGCGCGGGAGAGGGGGTGCGGGCGTCCAGTTCGGCGTCCAGCTCCCGCAGCGCCGCCCCGGACGGGTCGGCGGGCCGGCCGCACGCGGCGGCGGCGAACGCGGCGGCGGTGGCGCCGCTGGTGGCCACGCGGCCCCGCAGGAACGACTCCAGGTCGGCCGCGTCGCGCACCCGGCCGGCGGCGACCGCGGCCTCCAGCCCGCCGGAGTGGGCGTGACCGCCGGCGGGGAACCGGCCGTCGGCGAGCACCAGCAGGGCGGACAGACCGGCGGTCGGTGCCGGTCCGGGGGCCGGGTCAGGGGTCTGCCGGTGTGTCATCGGACTGTCAGAAGAGGAAGTAACGCTGGGACATGGGCAGATGGGACACGGGTTCGTGGGTGACCTCCTGGCCGTCGATGCGTACGGCGAACGTGTCGGGGTCGACCTCGATGTCCGGCAGTGCGTCGTTCTCCGGCAGATCGGCCTTCGACCGGCCGCGCATGTTCTCCACCGGGACCAGCCGGCGCTCGACGCGGAGCCGGTCGGCCAGCCCGTCCTCGACGGCCGCCGGAGCGACGAACGCCACGCTGGTCGCCGCGGAGGCCCGGGTGTGCGCGTTGTACCCCAGCCGCGGCAGCACCGGCTGCGGCGTGGGGACCGCCGCGTTCGGATCGCCGACCAGCGCCATGGCCGGCATGCCTCCCTTGTACACCGCCACCGGGCGCACCCCGAACAGCGCCGGATCCCACAGCACCAGGTCGGCGAGTTTGCCCGGTTCGACGGAGCCGACCTCGCGTTCCAGCCCGTGGATCACCGCCGGGACGATGGTGTACTTGGCGATGTAACGGCGGGCACGGTGGTTGTCCGCCCGGTTGTCGCCGGGCAGCGGACCGCGCAGCTCCTTCATCACGTGCGCGGTCTGCCAGGTACGGCGTGCCACCTCGCCGAGCCGGCCCATCGCCAGGGCGTCGGAGGTCATCGCCGAGATGGCCCCGATGTCCTGCAGAATGTCCTCGGCGGCCATCGTGGAGGCCCGCACCCTGCTCTCGGCGAACGCCAGTTCCGCGGGGACGTTCGGGTTCAGATGGTGGGCGATCAGGCAGATGTCGAGCTGTTCGTCGGCGGTGTTGACGGTGAACGGGCGGGTCGGTGTGGTCGAGGACGGCAGCACATGGGGCTCACCGGCGATCCGGATGATGTCCGGGGCGTGGCCGCCGCCGGCGCCCTCGGTGTGAAAGGCGTGGAAGCTGCGGCCGTTCACGGTGCGCAGCAGGTCCTCCACGAAGCCGGCCTCGTTGAGGGTGTCGCTGTGGATCGCGACCTGGACGCCGGCCGCGTCCGCCACCCGGAGCGCCGTGTCGATCACGGCCGGGGTGGCGCCCCAGTCCTCGTGGACCTTGAAACCGCCCACCCCGGAGCGCAACTGCTCCCACAGCGCCTCCTCGGACACCGTGGTCCCGCGGCCCAGGAACAGGACGTTGACCGGCCAGGGGTCGAACGCCTCCAGCATGCGCTCCATCCACCAGCCGCCGGGGGTCGCCAGGGCCGCCTTCGAGCCGTCGGTGGCGCCGGTGCCGCCGCCGACCAGGGTGGTGGTGCCCATCTCCAGCGCGACCACGGAAATCTCCGGGGTGACATAGTGGACGTGGGTGTCCACCGTCCCCGCCGTCATGATCAGCCCGCTGCCGTTGACCATCTCGGTGGACGGCCCGATCACCAGGTCGGGGTGGACACCGTCCATGATGTCGGGGTTGCCGCTCTTGCCGAGCGCGACGATCCGGCCGTCCCGGATGCCGACGTCGGCCTTGACCACGCCCCAGTGGTCCAGCACCACCACGCCGCCGATCACGAGGTCCGGTGTTCCCTCGGCGCGGGTGGCGTGGGACTGCCCCTGCGACTCCCGGCCCGACTTGCCGCCGCCGAACACCGCCTCGTCGCCCCCGACGCAGCGGTCCTCCTCGACCTCGATGAACAGATTGGTGTCCGCCAGCCGGATGCGGTCGCCCGTGGTCGGCCCGAGCGAGGCCACGTACTGCCGTCTGTCGATCTCAGCCATCGAGAGCACCTCCGCACAGGCCGCGCAGGCCGAGGACGACGCGTCGGCCGGCCAGCGGGACGAGTTCGACCTCCACGGTGGCGCCCGGGGCGAACCGCACCATCGCGCCCGCCAGGATGTTCAGATGTCTGCCCCAGGCCAGGTCCCGGTCGAACCGCAGGGCCGGGTTCGCCTCGGCGAAGTGGTAGTGCGAGCCGACGCTGACCGGCCGGTCGGCGGTGTTGTCCACCCGCACCGTGACCACGGACCGCCCCGCGTTGATGGTGACGGGTCCGTCGGCATAGACGATCTGCCCCGGCGACCCCTCCAACTCGCCCGAGTCGGCGTCAAAATGAATCATCCCCGTATGCCCGCTCCTCCCGGACGCGGGTACGAGTTCCTCCCCCGAGCCGGGACCGAGCCGAGGGCCGGTCACTGGATCGGCTCCTGCACCGCGATCAGCTTCGTGCCGTCCGGAAAGGTCGCCTCCACCTGCACCTGGGTGAGCATCTCCGGTACGCCCTCCATCACGTCCTCCCGGCGCAGCAGACCCCGGCCGGCGTTCTGCAGATCGGCCTTGGTGCGGCCGTCGCGGGCGCCCTCGAGGAGGAACGAGGCGATGAACGCGGTCGCCTCGGGGAGATTCAGTCTCAGGCCGCGTTCCCTGCGCTCCAGGGCGAGCTTGGCCGCCGTGTAGATCATCAGGCGTTCCCGCTCCGGCAGACTCAGCAGCATCACTACCTCCAGGCGTCTCGCACCGGACCCCCGGGCACTGGGTACGAGCAACGGCACCCTTGAATGATCATCAGGTGATAAATCACCTCGATCGTGACATGGCGGTGACCCGACGGCATCTCGGTGGGGTGAGTACGGCGGCGCCGTGGACGGCGAAGAGCGGACGGGGACGGCGTGCGGTCGGCCGAACGGCGGACGATGGATCCTCGGACCCGTGTTCGGCGTCTTCCCTCAGGGCTGTGCTTCCATGTGCGTGATCTGCGGGATCTGTGCACATGACAGGTACGGCCGGGTTGTAAGGGACATTCAAGGACACCGGCGGAGGGCATGACCGAGGACGAGTTCGACGCTTTCTACGCGGCCGCGTTCCCCCGTCTGACCGGGCAGCTCTTCGCCTTCACCGGGGATCTGGGCGAGGCCCAGGACGTGGTCCAGGAGGCGTTCGTGCGGGCCTGGGACCGGCGCCACAAGCTCCAGGCCGACGGGGCACCCGAGGCGTGGACCCGTACCGTCGCCATGCGTCTGGCGGTCAGTCGCTGGCGACGGGCGAAGCGCTGGCTGGAACTGGTGCGCCATTCCGCGCCGCCGGAGTCGACCCCCGGCCCCGGCCCCGAACGCGCCGCGCTGGTGACCGCGTTGCGCCGGCTGCCGGAAACCCAGCGGATGGCCGTCGTCCTCCACCATCTGTGCGACCTCACGGTCGAGCAGGTAGCCTCCGAGACCGGCGCGCCCGTGGGGACGGTCAAGGCTCGGCTGTTCCGGGGGCGGGCGGCACTGGCCAAGGAGCTGGCGGTGGACGAGGCCGAGGAGACGGCCTGGAGGGAGGGCGGCCGTGTCGGATGAACTCGCCACCGCGTTGCGCGAGTTGGCGGCGGACCACGAAGCGCCGCCGCCCGTGCCGGCCGCCGAGGTACGCACCCGGGCACGGCGCCGTGCCCGCCGTCGCCGGACCACGGTCGCGTTCGGCATGGCGACCACGGCGGCCTGCGTGCTGACGACGATCGGGCTCACCGTGCACGCCGAGGAGCCCGGCCACCACCGTCACCTCCCGGCCGCCTCGTCCGGCGCCCGGGCCTCCGGTGCCCCGACGGCCGCCGGCACGTCGGCGCCCGACGGGGCGCCCACCCGCTCGGCCGCCGCCACGGACGGCTTCCTCGACCTGGACCGCCGCACGCTCACGATCGGCGGCCACGTCATGCGTGTCGACTCGTACGCCGTCACCGCGCTGCCTCCCGGCCACCTACTGACCGTGCGCGCCAAGCACAAGGCCGTGACGCTGCCGGGCGACCCGAGCGCCGAGAACCGCCGGGGCACCGAGGTCCCGTACGTGGTGGAACTGCGGACCGGCGACCGGCCGCCCGTCTACGCGGGCGCCCTGGCCGGCGGCACCAAGCCCCTGGGCGTCCCCGGCGCGAAGACCGGTTGGCTGGGCCTGAGCGTCAAGGACGCGCGGTGGTTCTACGCCCGCATCCGGCAGGGCGAACTCATCGAGATCACCTCCACCGTTCCTAATCAGTGAGCAGGAGTGAGTCTTGGACCCAAACCTGGTCGACTGGCGCATCCCGAACGGTTGTGGATGCACTGGTCACCCGCGTTCGCGCCGCGTCCGGCGACACGGATCGTGTCCGTGGTCCGGGGATGCGGGGGCGGGTTTCCTCACGCCCGCGGGTGCCGTGTCCGGCCTGGGCGGTCCGATGCCCCACACGATCGCTCTGGTCGTGTGGGGGCGGTGCCGTCCGTCGCCGGATACGGTGCCCGAGAGCGCGTCGCCCGATCGCGACGCCAGCGGCGTCGTGACGGGTGGTCCTGCGGTTCTTCGAGGTGAGGGGCTTCTGCCAGTGCTGCGCGCCCCACATCGAGGTGTACGCGGGGTCGACCGCGACGACGGCGATGCCGAGTTCGGCCGCCATCGACACCAGCCGTGCCCGCAGCCTGGCGACGGGCATGCCGGAGATCAGCTTGCGGAACCGCTTCCTGCGGCCGTGCTTCTCCCGCGTCTTCTCCGCGCCGAAGTCCAGGTCCTCGATCGCGATGGCGACGCCTTCGCGCCGTGCCCAGTGAAGGAGGCGGGTGAGGGCGTGCCTCACCTGGGCGTCCCGGTGGTGGGCGGTGCCGTCGAGGTCGTAGCGGAAGCGGCGGGGCTCACCCATCGGGTTGCCGTGCTCATCCAGACGCCACGCTGCGAAGTGGTCGGCGTTGGTGTCCACACCGATGAGCCCGTTCGCCCTGGCTACGGCCAGGGGAACGGTCTGGACCGGGGGAATCGTCCACGACGCGGTGAGGTACCAGCGGCCCCGGTCCACGTCGTAGTGGATGCGGTAGGCCACCGCCCGGTTCGCCGATACGCGGTCGGCCCACTCCTCGCCGCGGTGCCGGAAATCGATCCGGCCGTCGAGCACGTACCGGCCACGCGGGGCGTTGGCCAGGTGCGCCATCGGAGCCGGGAGCTTGATGCTGACCTCGCCGTCGGAGCCCACGCGGATGGTCTCGTTTCCCAAACGCTTGCCCGACTCCCCGTCTGCCTGGAGGAACCAGCGTTCGGCCTCCCAGCGTTGCCGCCACTCGTGCTCGGCGAGCTGGGCGGCTTCCAGATTGTGCCGGCTGCGAGCCAGTCGCTTCCCGCCCCGCACCACGTGCACGACACCGGCCCCACGGTCGGACCGCTCGCGCTCCAGCCGGTCTTCCAGCACATGCAGGCGCCGGGTCTTTTGGAACCACTCCTGCTTCGTGCGGTAGCCGCCCGGCGCTCGCTTCGTGCCTTTCTCCCCGACCGGCCGGGACAGGCGGTGCGCGATCGTGCGCACCCCGGCCTCAAGGTTCTGGATGTGGGCGAGCTGGGCACGGCGCGAGAGGCCCCACTGGTCGTGGGTGGCCTTCGTGATGCTCCCGGCCCAGCGGGAGGACGACTCCTCGGTCAGGGCCCGCTTGCGCTCCGCCCACTGGTCGCTGTCGTGATCGGTACCCGCCCGGCAACGTGCCCTGAGGTCGGCACAGGCCAGCGAACCCAGATGTGCGCCCACCAGGGGCAACACCTCACGGTCCCGCTGGGACATGCCTTTGATGCTGGTGCGGATCGCCACCCCGGACGGGCCCGGCGCAACGAACGGCGCCTCGATCGCGTGCAGTGTGGAGTCAGCCATGCTCGGCGGCCTCCAAAGCCTTGCGGGCACGGTTCTTCGCCGACCGGCGACCGTACAGGCGAGCACAGAACGAGGTCAGCACCTCCACCATGTCGCACACCAGGTCGTCTTCGACCTCGCCGTCATCAAGGACCACGAGGCGGCGCCCATGTGCGGACAGGGCGGCTTCGACAAGTTCGGTGTTCATCCGGCCCAGCCGGTCCTTGTGCTCGACCACCACAGTGGTCACGTCCGGATCGGCCAGCAGCCGCTTGGCTTTGGGACGGGCACCGTTCATACCGGATGCGATCTCCGCCTCCACGCGCACCACCCGGTGACCGGCCTGCGCCGCCCACCGGGACAGCCGGGCGACCTGCCGTTCCAGGTCGGTCTTCTGGTCATGGGAGGAGACACGGGCATACAAGCCCAGCCCGCCGACCGCCTCGGGCGCGGCGTTGCCCCCCACGTTCACGAGGATCGTACGCGGGCCGACCCTCCCCCAGACTCCGTCCGGGGGGGACCCCCATCCGCCGGTACCGGCAGCGTCCCCTCGCGGAACCAGCGATACGCGGTCTGCGGATGCACGCCCTGCGCCTTCGCCCATTCCGTGAGATTCATGCTCTGACAACGACACTCACTCACACATGGTTACGCACACTCACCCGACCTTGAAGACCAGCAGTTGAAGACCCCCGCGACCGCTACCGACGTCAGCCCCCGGATGAACGAGCGCTGCAGTGCCAGGAAGGCGATGGACGCCAGTGAGCTGCCCGGCGAGTTGAGGAACTCGCCGGGCTCCAGGCCGAAGACGGCGAGCACCGCGTTCAGGGGGGTGATCAGGCACGCCCCACGCGTCCTGCGCGACGTCGGCGACCGAACCCGGCGCCGAGGTGAACGGCTGTCCGGAACCGCTCAGCCGGCCGCGGACCGCAGGCGTTCGTCGCACCACCGGCTGGCGGTCTCGGCGACCTGTTCCAGCGCGCCGGGCTCCTCGAACAGGTGGGTGGCGCCCGGTACGACCCGCAGGGTGTGCGGACCGCCCAGCCTGCGGGCCGCCTCCTGGTTGAGCCGTATCACCTGGTCGTCCCGTCCGCCGACGATCAGCAGGACCGGCATCCGTACGGATTCCAGGGCGTCGCCCGCCAGATCCGGCCGTCCACCGCGCGACACCACGGTCAGCACCCGGGCGGGCCGCTCGGCGGCGGCGACCAGGGCCGCGCCCGCACCGGTGCTGGCGCCGAACAGGGCGACGGGAAGGTCCAGGGTCTCGGGCAGGACCTCGAGCCAGTCGATCGAGGCCACCAGACGGCGGGCCAGCAGGGCGATGTCGAAGCGGTGCTCGCCGGTCACCGTGTCGCGCCGCTCCTCCTCCTCGGTGAGCAGGTCGATCAGCAGGGTGCCGAGCCCCGCGGTACGCAGTTCGGCGGCGACCGCGCGGTTGCGCGGGCTGTGCCGGGAGCTGCCGCTGCCGTGCGCGAACAGCACGACCGCCCGTGCGGGCGCCGGCACGTCGAGGTCGCCCGTCAGCTCGATGTCGCCGACGGGCACCGTGCACACTCGGGAGATCATCGGCCTCACCCTTTTCCTCGCTGCCTCGCTGCCTCGCTACCGTGAGGCGCCGGCTTCCCGCTCGCGCCGCAGCCGACGGAGCACGACCCACAGATCGACCGCCGCCGACAGGGCGAGCACACCGCAGACGACCGTGAGCATGACCAGCGCGCCGCGGCCGGGGCTGTCGCCGGGCCCGGATTCCGCGGCCCAGAGGCCGAAGAGCACGGCCGCCGCGGTGAAGAGCGGCAGGAAGGCACCCGCCAGCAGCAGCCGCAGCCGGAGCGGACTGCGGGCGGTGACCGGTTCGGTGCCCGTCCGCGGCCACCGCCCGCCGATCGCCCCGGAGCGCGCCCTCGGCGCCTCCCGAGTGGTCGCGTCGGGGTCTTCGTCGCGCACGATGTGCCTCCGTCAACGGTTGGGGGCGGCCCTGCTGACGTCCGCCAGGGCCGAGCGCGGGTCCTCGGTGGTGGCGAGGTCGCCGAGACTGACGATGCCGACCGGGCAGCCACCGCGCTCCACCACCGGCAGGCGGCGCACCGCGTACCGCCGCATCAGCTCGATCGCGTGATCGGTGCTGTCGTCCGGCGCCAGGGTCACCACCGGCGGGCGGGTGCACACCGAGCCGACGGACGTGGCCGCGGGGTCGAGGCCCTCGGCGAGGGCCCGGATCACGATGTCCCGGTCGGTGAGCATGCCGAACAGATCACAGTCGTACGTCACCAGGACATCGCCGATGTCCTGCTCGCGCATCAGCCGGGCGGCTCGCGCCACCGTGGTCATGGGCTCGACGGCGGCGGTGCCGGGCGACATCACGTCACGTATCCGCGTGGTCATGAAAACCTCCGGTTCCTGCGTCGGCGGTCCGTCGCACCGCCCGCGTAGCCCGTACCGGCGGCGGCAAACCGTTCGGGAGGGACGCGGTGCCGTCGCCTGAACCCACCCCGTCCGTCATGGGCGCCGGTTCGAGCGTCGACGCAGGGTGAAGAGGCAGGCGAGCATGCCGAGGGCCCAGGCGATCAGGAGGGCGCCCCACAGCGGCATGGTCACCATCGGAACGAGAAGCCGGATCTCGACGCTCGCGCGGTTCTCGAAGATGAAGATCAGAGCGATCGCGGTGATCAGGACGAACGGCGCGAGGCGGCGGACGCCCGGGCGGGAAAAGAACGGCGTGTGCGCCTTGTGGCCTGTACCGGTCCGAGTCATGGGGTCTCTCCATCACGTCGCCCCTGCCTCCAGGGTCCTCTTCCAGCAGGTGACACGCCACCGAAGGGGCCACGCGAACCGCCCACCGACCGATCGCCGGTACCAGCACGGGTGGCGCCCCTCGGGCCAGGCCTCGGGGTCGTCCCCAGCGCCCCCATCAGGTCCGGCACCGCGGTGGCAGCGGCCAGGGCGCCGTGCGACGCCGGGGCGCCGCACCCCGCGGGCGAGGTGCTCACCGCCGCCGGAGCAGCCTGGCAGGCCCTCCGCGGGGCACCGGGCGCGATGCCGCGCAGCGGGCCCGGGCCCCTTGCGAGGTAGAGTTTCCCGCTGCGCTCGTTCCCGCCGTTCCGTCGTGCGGCCCGGAGCGCGACCGCCGTGGCGGGGTCCCGATCGGACCCGGACGGCACCCGAAGACTTCCGGGCGATGACGCCCGACCGGCACCGGATGGCTGCCGCCCTGTCCGGCAGGGTCCCGCCGAGGCGGCCGGACCGCCGAAGACTCCACACCTTGCGGAGTCGGTACGACGCGCACGTGCGTCCAGCGGCATGGACGTGTGCGCCCGAACAGGAACGGTTGTATGTCCTCACCGCTGTCCGCAGCCCTCGAACCGCGCATGTCCAAGCCCGACTGGCTCGCTTCCCCCAAGGTCCTCCGTACCGAGGTGCTGGCCGGGCTGGTCGTGGCCCTGGCCCTGATCCCGGAGGCCATCTCCTTCTCGATCATCGCCGGCGTCGACCCCGGCGTCGGCCTGTTCGCCTCGTTCACCATGGCGGTCGTCATATCCGTCGTGGGCGGCCGCAAGGCGATGATCTCCGCCGCCACCGGCGCGGTCGCCCTCGTCATCGCCCCCCTCAACCGCGAGCACGGACTGGGGTACCTGGTCGCCGCCGTCATCCTGGCCGGTGTCTTCCAGGTGGTTCTGGGGGCCCTCGGCGTGGCGAAGCTCATGCGGTTCGTGCCCCGCTCGGTGATGGTCGGCTTCGTCAACGCGCTCGCCGTCCTGATCTTCATGGCCCAGGTGCCGGAGGTGCGCGACGTCCCCTGGGCGGTCTACCCGCTCGTCGTCGCCGGCCTGGCCCTCATGGTGTTCTTCCCGAAGGTCACCCAGACCGTTCCGGCGCCGCTGGTCTCCATCGTGGTGCTGACCGTGATCACCGTCGCCGCCGGCATCGCGGTCCCCACGGTCGGCGACCGGGGCGAACTGCCGTCCTCCCTGCCCGTCCCCGGCCTGCCGGACGTGCCCTTCACCATGGACACGCTGACCCTCATCGCCCCGTACGCGCTCGCCATGGCGCTGGTGGGACTGATGGAGTCGCTGATGACGGCCAAGCTCGTCGACGACATCACCGACACCCACTCCGACAAGACCCGCGAGTCCGTCGGCCAGGGCATCGCCAACATCGTCACCGGGTTCTTCGGCGGCATGGGCGGCTGCGCCATGATCGGCCAGACGATGATCAACGTCCGTGTCTCCGGCGCCCGGACCCGCCTGTCCACGTTCCTGGCCGGCGCCTTCCTGATGGTGCTGTGCATCGTCTTCGGGCCCGTCGTCTCCGACATCCCCATGGCCGCCCTCGTCGCCGTCATGGTCATGGTGTCGGTGGCCACCTTCGACTGGCACTCCGTCCGGCCCAAGACCCTCAAGCGCATGCCGCCGGGCGAGACCGTGGTCATGGCGACCACCGTGATCGTCGTGGTCGCCACCCACAACCTCGCCGTCGGCGTCGTCGTCGGCTCCGTCACCGCGATGGTCATCTTCGCCAAGCGGGTGGCCCATCTGGCCGACGTCTCCGGGGTGGTCGACCCCGACGGCACACAGGTCGTCTACTCGGTCACCGGCGAACTGTTCTTCGCCTCCTCCAACGACCTGGTCCATCAGTTCGACTACAAGGGCGACCCGGACGACGTGGTCATCGACCTCTCCGGCACCCACATCTGGGACGCCTCGTCCGTGGCCGCCCTGGACGCCATCGAGACCAAGTACGCCCGACGGGGCAAGAAGGTCACCGTCACGGGCCTCAACGAGCCCAGCGCCCACATGCGCCGACGCCTGGCCGGACAACTCACCGACAGCCACTGACCCACGACCCCGCCGGCCCGCCCGGCCCGGCTCGCCCGGCCCGGCCCGGCAACCGGGTGACACGTCGCCACGGGGCGAACGCGTGCCTGGTGCGGCGCCGGGCGGCGCCGGTGACTTCCGGTCAACTCCACTGGAGCGACGGCCGATCGTGCGTACGGGTGGCGGTGACGCCGAAGATTCCCGTCGACCCATTACCAAGCGTTTATCGAGCAGATACCTTTCTCCTTGCCGGTGGTAGGGGTGGAGCGATCCAGCCATCCCCGCCTGTCCGGAGTACCACCGCACGTCGTTCGGCCTGTTTTCGGTTCTACACCCATTCCTCATGGACCACCGGAAGGAAGCGCTTTGAACGCTCGGAACCGCCGCACCACGGTAGTCGCCGTATCCGTCGCAGGGCTCATAACGCCGCTGCTGCTGATCGGTTCGGGCACCGCCTCCGCCCACAGCGACCCTGCCAAGGAGGCTGCCAAGCTCGCGAAGAAGCTCGTCAAGAAGAGCGACGCCAAGGATGCCCACGAGCATCTGAGACAGTTCCAGCGGATCGCCGACAAGAACGGGAACACCCGGGTGGCCGGGTCGAAGGGGCACCGGCAGTCGGCCGAGTACGTCGAAGGCCTGCTGCGGAAGGCCGGGTACTCGGTGACCCGGAACGCGTTCGACTTCCCGTTCACCGAGACGCTGGCGCAGAGCCTGCGGGTGGTGTCGCCGCAGCAGCAGGACGTTCCGGTGACCGCCATGACGTACTCCGCCAGCAGCCCGGTCGGCGGCATCACCGCACCGGTCGCGGTGGTGCCGGTCGACGACACCACCGGCTGCGAGCCGGGGGACTACGCCTCCGGGACGTTCACCGGCAAGATCGCGCTGATCAAGCGCGGCGGCTGCACCTTCGCGGAGAAGCAGGAGGCCGCCGCCGGCGCGGGCGCGGCCGGCGCGATCATCTACAACAACACCGAGGGCGCGCTCAGCGGCACCCTGGGAGACCCGTCCGTCGCCAAGATCCCGGCAGGCGGCGTCACCCAGGCGGACGGCGAGGCGCTCGCGGCCAAGGCCGCCGCCGGCGAGGTGACCGTCAACCTGGAGATCCGCACCTTCTCGGAGACCCGGCGCACCTACAACGTGATCGCCGAGACCAAGGGCGGCAAGGCCGACAACGTGGTGATGTTCGGTGCCCACCTGGACTCGGTGGCGGACGGCCCGGGCATCAACGACAACGGCTCCGGCTCCGCCGGCATCCTCGACGTGGCCCTGAACCTCGCCCACGAGAAGACCGGGAACAAGGTGCGCTTCGCCTGGTGGTCGGCCGAGGAGTTCGGCCTGCTGGGCTCGGAGGCGTACGTCGGCAGCCTCTCGGCGGCGGACCGCGCGAAGATCAAGCTGTACCTGAACTTCGACATGATCGCCTCGCCCAACTACGCCCAGTTCGTCTACGACGGCGACGACTCCGACCGGGTCGGAGCCGGCCCCGGCCCGGAGGGCTCGGCGCAGCTGGAGCGGCAGATCACCGACTACCTGGACAGCCGACGCATCCCGTACGAGGGCACCGACTTCACCGGCCGGTCGGACTACGGGCCGTTCATCGAGGTGGGCATCCCCTCGGGCGGCACCTTCACCGGTGCCGAGGGCATCAAGACGGCCGAGCAGGCGAAGGCGTACGGCGGCAAGGCCGGTGTCGCGTACGACGCCTGCTACCACGCCGCCTGCGACAACCTGAAGAACATCAGCATGAAGGCGTTCGACGTCAACATCGACGTCATCGCCAACGCGGTGGGCCGGTACGCCTGGGACACCAGCCCGCTGAGCAAGCCGGTGGCGCCGCGGAACACCGAGGGTTCGGCGGGCAGCGGCGGCGGCCTGCACGAGGGCCACGGCCACGAGGTCACCGAGTAACTCCCGGCACACACAAGGGGAGGGCCGGACAATCCGGCCCTCCCCTTCAGTCGCTGCGGCTCCTCCCGGAGGGAGCCCCCGGCCGGGCACCCCGCCCCGACGCCGATGTCAGACCTTGATGACGGTGACGCGGGAGCCGCACAGGGCGGTGAGACCCTCGGGTGCCGAGGTACGAACCGCCCCGGGCCCGGGGCGGCGAGGGCGGCGAGGCCGAGCATGGCGTCGACGGCGTTCCCGGCACGAGCCACTGCCCAGAACGGCGCCCGCCGGGTGGTGCGGAGAGCTGTGCGGCCCCTGTGCTGCGGGGTCGGCGTCGGCGACGGGTGCCATGCCGAAAACCGTGAACAGTCAGCGGGCGTGTGTCACTCAAGCGCTCACATGAGCGACACCAGGACAGCAGTCTCCAAAGTGCTCACGACTTCGGGACGGTGTGCCCTCTCCAACGACTACGAGGTCAAGCTGGCCAAGCTGAAGGGTGAATTCGTCTGGCACACCCACGAGGACACCGACGAACTGTTCCTCGGCATCAGCGGCCGGCTCACCATCCAGCTCAGGGACGGCGACGTCACGCTCGAACCGGGCGAGCTGTTCGTGGTGCCCCGCGGTGTCGAACACTGCCCCGTGGCCGACGAGGAGACCGCCATCCTGCTGCTGGAACCGGCAGGGGTCCTCAACACAGGTGACGCGGGTGGGCCACTGACCAAAGCCGCCGAGGCCTTGTACTGACTTCACGGCGCCCGGACACTGTCAGGGCAGGGAGGCGCTCCATCCTCGAGTTCTTGGACCCTTCCTGTTCCATGGCTGCTCGACCGGCACGCTGACGCCCTGGGTGTCAGCGAACGGCAGGTCGCCGCCCTCCACGAAGTGGCCCTGGCCGTACGCGTGTGCCGCTCCCGTTACGAGAAGAGCGAAGGGCTGGACTCCCAGCAGGCCACTCGTGATGTGCAGACCCTCGCCGAGGCGGGCATCCTCACCGCGGTCGGTCGGACCAACGGTCCGGAGAAGCGGCATCGGTGCATCTCATGCCGGAGCTGACGGGTGTGGTGCGGCCGCGATCAAGTACTGGATTCGGGGAGGGGCTTTGGGAACGGAAACGGGTCTACTCGCGTACGTCGGCAACGATGTGCCGGACCGGTTGCGACGGGTGGGGTCGGCGGACCTGACGCGGACGACAGGCCGGAACAGGGCCTGTCGTCGCTGGGGGACGGCCGTTTCGGTCCGCGCGCGGCTCGTCGCGGTGGCGACCACGTCCTTGCTGGGGGCAGGCTGCGGCATGCTGGGCGATCCGGTCAAGGACCACTGGGAGTCCAGAACCGAGTTTTCAAGTTGTGGCGAAGTGAGCTTGGCCCAGGGCGAGGAGATACAGAAGCAGGCGGTGCGGGAAATCGTCTGTCTCCGGCGAGCCCTGAAGAGTGGTGAGAGCGCGGAACTGAAGGTGACTCATCCCACTGTGGAGGGTGACCCGATCCGCGAGTACTACCGCTTGACGCCGCAGGGCGGGCTTGAGGTGTACACCGACAGCACGGACGACCGCTACTCGGACCGGAAGTGGTCGTTCGCTGAGTGCCACACCCCGGAATGGCTGGCTGAGATTTCCTGCGGTCAATGACCAGGCCAACACCAGGAGGCCTCCTCCAAAGCCTCCTGGCACGGGTGTCCGGTCGGAGCCGTTCTCGTGTCCGGCTCCTGTGACTGCCCCGTGTTCCCCGTGGTTTCCCGCTCGATCGGGCACGCCGGGGCACGGGCGGCTCTCCCGGCTTCCCGGTGAGGGGAGGCCGGGGGAGAGTGTCTCTTCGGGTCTAGCCGACGGTCACGTTCGCTTGCGGCCGTCGGGCTGATACGGCGCTCACCGCGGAGCCACAGACCAGGACCGCTGACAGCGCGATCAGGCTGGTCAGCACGTCTTGGATCTGTGCGACGGGGACGTAGACGACCACGATGACGACGAGGACGGCAGCCCGGTCGCGCAGTCGGGGGATCGAAAGTGAGTTTGCCGAGGTCACACTCATAGCAGTACCTCCTGGGTGCCCGCCCTCCGGTTGTTGCTCTCGCCAGGAAACCTGCGCAGCGATCGGTGGGCTTTCATGTCGGGCCACTGTGATGTAGATCTCCCCTTGGCGCGTGATGAAGTAACGATGCGTAAGGGTGATATGACTTGTAGTCATGACGCGTGGGGGTGTGTGAAGCCATGACATCCGCGATGCGAACGGCAAGGCTCGCCCGGCAAGGTCGGCGGGGTTGCGGCAGGCACCGCGGTCGTGTCGAGCTGACGGAGACCCAGCCCACCGCGGGGAAGAAGCAGGCTCGGGAACCGGCGCTCATCCCCGGCCAGATCGTCAACCGCGAGATCGAGGAGTTGTTGCGCGAGTACGAGTGATCGTTGTCTTACGAGGCGTAAGCCCTCGGGCTGTCTGAGGGCTTACGCCTCAGGACGTCAGCTGTAGAACATCAGTAATCGGCCAGTTGGTGTGGTGCTAGTCCGATCTCGGGGTTGTACCAGTCCGGAAGTTCTTGAGTAGCGCGCACCTCAAGGCGCATGGGTGCTCGCACGTGCCCCTGCTGCGGGGTGATCGAGTCCAAGAGGTCAATGACCTGGTCAAGCCTCGCCTGACGAGTGGATGAGTCCGACTCGGCTGTTGCCTCCATCAGGCGTCTGTAGGCGATCGTGAGCTGAGCATTCACTCGACCCTCGATCTCGAGCACTGCGTCGCTTGCCACCAGCTGAGCTTCAGCGCGGATATCCCGTTGAGCACGCCGCGCACTGCTCACTTCCGCTGCTTCCGCTTCGGCGGATCCAGATTTAAGCGCGTAGGCGTACGCCAGCATCGCGTCCCTGTAGTGCCGATCATGTGCGTTCAACTGCACATAACAGTTCCGAAGCTGGTCGATCTTGCGCTGATCCTCAGAAGCCCGCTGCTCCCCAAGACGAATCCGCTCTTCCCGTTCCAACCTCCTTAACTCAGCCCGCTGGGCCAGAACCTGAGTGATCACTGCCGAAGCGAGCGTGCCGCCCACACCAACGATTGCAACGATCACAGAGATGGTCGCGCCGGACATCCCCACCCCCTGGCGTTCACATGTGTCACCCTGCTGCGTAGACGGTAGCTAACGCGCCCGTACGGCCTGGTGCAAACAGTGGTGATTCGCTGCGGACGCGGCATCACCGCCGGCCGGTTCCCTGTGCGGTGCGGTGCCACCCGCTCGGTCTGCCGAGCTGTCCGGAGACTTTGCCGTTTACGGGGGCTGACCTGGGCAGACGCCCCAAGATCCTGTCCACGAATAGTCCACGGCCCCCGACATACGCCCACTCCGAGCGGCACACGGCTGCACATACGCGAAGACCCCGCTCTCAGCGTTTCCGCTGGTGACGGGGTCTTTGGGCACCTCATGCAAGGTGCCCCCGGCAGGATTCGAACCTGCGCACACGGCTCCGGAGGCCGTTGCTCTATCCCCTGAGCTACGGGGGCGTGTCGGTTGCGGTGATCGCTTCGACGGGTAGAACAGTACCAGTTCTGGAGGGGTGGGTAGGAACCCGTTTCCCGGAGGGCGTCACCCTGGGTGCTCGCGGGGCACCCCTGGGGGTGGAAGTGCGGAAAACGCGGACGCGGTGGCCGGTCTCGACCTACTCTCGAGTGGTGCCAGGGGCGTCGCGCCGGGTTCTTGTTGTGGACGACAACAAGGTCATCCGGCAGTTGATCAGGGTCAATCTCGAGCTTGAGGGCATCGAGGTCGTGACCGCGGCCGATGGTGCCGAGTGTCTGGAAGTCGTCCATCAGGTGCGGCCCGACCTCGTCACCCTCGATGTCGCCATGCCGCGGCTGGACGGGCTCAGGACGGCGGCCCGGTTGCGTTCCGATCCCCGTACCCGTGAGCTTCCGCTCGCCATCATCAGTGCCTGTACCCAGTACGAGGTCGAGAGCGGGCTCGAGGCCGGGGTCGACGCCTTCCTCGCCAAGCCTTTCGAGCCCAGTGAACTCGTACGCGTCGTCGGGCAGTTGATAGAGCGGCGGCGATGCGGGGGTAACGGGGGCGACGGGGGCAGGAGCGGTGGTCGTGGTACCGGGGGCGCCGAGCGGGCCGCCGGGCACGCCGGGGGGTAGGACCTGTCCGGCAAGGCGTCCACATGGCGGACTCCCGGGGAAACGGCTCGCCCACCCACCCCCCTCCTCCCCTACGCTGGTCCCGTGACCCCCGTCGAGCTCTCCCGCACCGTGCTGCACGCGGTGCGTCGTGCTGTCGACGCAGGGGAGCTGCGGGTGACCGTTCCCGAGCGGGTCGCCCTCGCGCCGCCGGGACCCGGGGGCTGCGGGGAGTACGCCACCAACGTCGCGCTTCAGCTGGCCGGCCCGGCCGGGCACACGCCCCGGCACGTCGCCGAGGTGCTGCGGGCCCGGCTCCTTCAGGACGGCCAGGACGGCGGCATCAGTGACGTCGTCGTCACCGGGCCCGGGTTCATCAACATCAGTCTGCGGGGGGCCGCTCCCGCCGCCCTCGTGGAGGAGATCCTGCGGGCCGGGAGCGCCGGCAGCACTCCTTACGGGCATCGGTACGGTGCGAGCGGGGAGCGGGTGCTGCTGCACGGGGCCGCCGAGGTGCGTGCCCTGGTGCAGGTCGACGCCCTCGCGCGCATCCTGCGGTCCCAGGGTGTGGAGGTGCGGACCAGGTGCGATGCGGCGGTCTCCGCGCCCGAGTGGGATGCCGTTCTGGACGGCCTGGGGGTCGTCCTCGACGGCGCCGGCGACGGTGACCCGTACGACGCCCCCCGGGTCGAGGTCCGGCCCGTGCCCGCTCCCGGTGACCCGCTGCCCCTCGGCCGGGACGCCGCGCGGTGGGCGTTGCTCCGGCCCGCGGCGCACGACCGGCCCCGGATCACCGGCGAGCACCTGGTCCAGCGGGAGGACAACCCCCTCTTCCGGGTGCGCTACGCCCACGCCCGTACCCGTGCCCTCCTGCGCAACGCCGCCGACCTCGGGTTCGCTCCCGAGCCCGGCCCCGTCGACGTGAGCGGAACCCGGCCCCTGCTCGCCGCCCTCGCCGACCACCCCCGCGTCCTGGCCGCTGCTGCCCGGCACCGTGCCCCCGACCGGCTCGCCCGGCACCTCGTCACCGTCGCCGATGCCACGCAGCCCCTGCTCCCCACCGTGCTGCCCCTCGGTGAGGAGAAACCCTCGGCCGCCCACCGCGCCCGGCTCGCGCTCGCCGAAGCCGCCGGGACGGTGCTGGCCGGCGGCCTGTTCCTGCTCGGCATCGACGCACCCGACCATCTGTGAAAGAGCACGCGAAGAATGAGCCGTTCCGCACACCCCGCCGGACCCCGCTACGCCGACGTCCTCCCCGAGGGGCACTATTCCGCGCCGCCCGCCGATCTCAACGCCCTCGACCCGAAGGTGTGGGCGCAGACCGTCGGCCGTGACGAGGACGGTGTGGTCATCGTCGGCGGGATCTCCGTGACGCGGCTCGCCGAGGAGTTCGGGACCCCCGCCTACATCCTCGACGAGACCGACTTCCGCGCCCGCGCGCGGGCCTGGCGCAGTGCCTTCGGGAACGACGCCGACGTGTTCTACGCCGGTAAGGCGTTCCTCTCCCGGGCCGTCGTGCGGTGGCTCGACGAGGAGGGGCTGAACCTCGACGTCTGCTCCGGCGGGGAACTGGCCACCGCCCTGTCCGCCGGTATGCCCGCCGACCGGATCGCCTTCCACGGCAACAACAAGTCCGTGGCGGAGATCCGCCGGGCCGTCGAGGCCGGTGTCGGGCGGATCGTGCTCGACTCCTTCCAGGAGATCGTCCGGGTCGCGCACATCGCGCAGTCGCTCGGCACCCGGCAGCGGGTGCAGATCCGGGTCACCGTCGGCGTCGAGGCGCACACCCACGAGTTCATCGCCACCGCCCACGAGGACCAGAAGTTCGGGATCCCGCTCGCCGGCGGGCAGGCCGCCGAGGCCGTGCGGCGGGCGCTCCGGCTGGACGGGCTGGAGGTCATCGGGATCCACTCGCACATCGGGTCGCAGATCTTCGACATGTCGGGGTTCGAGGTCGCCGCGCACCGGGTCATCGGGCTGCTCAGGGAAATCCGTGACGAGCATGGGGTCGAGCTGCCCGAGATCGACCTCGGGGGCGGCCTCGGCATCGCCTACACCAGCGACGACGACCCCCGCGAGCCGCACGAGATCGCCAAGGCGCTGACCGAGATCGTCACCCGGGAGTGCGAGGCCGCCCGTCTCAGTGTCCCGCGCATCTCCGTGGAGCCGGGACGCGCCATCGTCGGGCCGACCGCCTTCACGGTGTACGAGGTCGGTACCGTCAAGCCGCTGGACGGCCTGCGCACCTACGTCTCCGTCGACGGCGGGATGTCGGACAACATCCGCACCGCGCTGTACGACGCCGAGTACAGCGTCGCCCTCGTCTCCCGCCGCTCCGACGCCGAGCCGATGCTCAGCCGGGTCGTCGGCAAGCACTGCGAGAGCGGGGACATCGTGGTGCGCGACGCCTTCCTGCCGGCGGACCTGGCGCCGGGCGACCTGATCGCCGTACCGGCCACCGGGGCGTACTGCCGGTCGATGGCCAGCAACTACAACCACGTTCTCCGCCCGCCCGTCGTCGCCGTCGCGGACGGCGAGGCACGGGTGATCGTCCGGCGCGAGACCGAGGAGGACCTCCTCCGCCTCGACGTCGGGTGAGGTACGGGTGAGGTACGAGTGAGATACGAGAGGCACCGCGAGGCACCGCGAGGTGGAAGATCTTCGGTTCTCGCGGGCTCCGCAATGAAATTGATGTCTCACGATCCGGACAAAGGGCAGAAACTTCCGTCCGGTGAGTGAGACTGGTGCAATCGAGACGGTAATCGGGAAACGAGGTCGGATGATGCGTACGCGTCCGCTGAAGGTGGCGCTGCTGGGCTGTGGAGTGGTCGGCTCAGAGGTGGCGCGCATCATGACGACGCAGGCCGACGACCTCGCCGCCCGCATCGGCGCCCCGGTGGAGCTCGCCGGGGTCGCCGTGCGGCGCCCCGACCGGGTGCGGGAGGGCATCCCGGCCGAGCTGGTCACCACCGACGCCACCGCCCTCGTCAAACGGGGCGACCTCGACGTCGTCATCGAGGTCATCGGCGGGATCGAGCCCGCGCGGACGCTGATCACCACCGCCTTCGCACACGGCGCGTCCGTGGTCTCCGCGAACAAGGCGCTGCTCGCCCAGGACGGTGCCGCGCTGCACGCCGCCGCCGAGGAGCACGGCAAGGACCTCTACTACGAGGCCGCCGTCGCCGGTGCCATCCCGCTGATCCGGCCGCTGCGAGAGTCGCTCGCGGGCGACAAGGTCAACCGGATCCTCGGCATCGTCAACGGGACGACGAACTTCATCCTCGACGCCATGGACACCACCGGCGCCGGCTACCAGGAGGCGCTCGACGAGGCCACGGCCCTCGGGTACGCGGAAGCCGACCCCACCGCCGACGTCGAGGGCTTCGACGCCGCCGCCAAGGCCGCCATCCTCGCCGGGATCGCCTTCCACACGCGGGTGCGGCTCGACGACGTCCACCGCGAGGGCATGACCGAGGTCACCGCCGCCGACATCGCCTCGGCCAAGGAGATGGGCTGCACCATCAAGCTGCTCGCCATCTGCGAGCGGGCCGGGGACGGCGCCTCCGTCACCGCGCGCGTGCATCCGGCGATGATCCCGCTCACCCACCCGCTGGCCTCGGTGCGCGGTGCCTACAACGCCGTGTTCGTGGAGTCGGAGGCCGCCGGGCAGCTGATGTTCTACGGGCCCGGCGCCGGCGGGGCGCCCACCGCCTCCGCCGTGCTCGGCGACCTCGTCGCCGTCTGCCGCAACCGGCTGGGCGAGGCCACCGGACCGGGCGAGTCCGCCTACGCGGCGCTGCCGGTCTCGCCGATGGGTGATGTCGTCACGCGGTACCACATCAGCCTCGACGTGGCCGACAAGCCGGGTGTTCTCGCCCAGGTCGCGACCGTGTTCGCGGAGCACGGGGTCTCGATCGACACGGTCCGCCAGCAGGGCAAGGACGGGGAGGCATCCCTCGTCGTCGTCACCCACCGTGCGTCCGACGCGGCCCTCGGCGGCACCGTCGAGGCGTTGCGCAAGCTCGACACCGTGCGCGGTGTCGCCAGCATCATGCGGGTTGAAGGAGAGTAAGCAGCAATGACCCACCAGTGGCGCGGAATCATCGAGGAGTACCGGGACCGGCTGCCGGTCGCCGACACCACGCCGGTCGTGACACTCCGTGAGGGCGGTACGCCGCTCGTGCCCGCGCAGGTGCTCTCCGAGCGCACGGGCTGCGAGGTCCACCTCAAGGTCGAGGGTGCCAACCCGACCGGGTCCTTCAAGGACCGGGGGATGACCATGGCCATCTCCAAGGCCAAGGAGGAGGGCGCGCAGGCCGTCATCTGCGCCTCCACCGGCAACACCTCCGCCTCCGCCGCCGCCTACGCGGTGCGCGCCGGGATGGTCTCCGCGGTGCTCGTGCCGCAGGGCAAGATCGCGCTCGGCAAGATGGGCCAGGCCCTGGTGCACGGGGCGAAGATCCTCCAGGTCGACGGCAACTTCGACGACTGCCTCACCCTCGCCCGCGCGCTCAGCGACAACTACCCCGTGGCGCTGGTCAATTCGGTCAACCCGGTGCGTATCGAGGGGCAGAAGACGGCCGCCTTCGAGATCGTGGACATGCTCGGCGACGCCCCCGACATCCACGTCCTCCCGGTGGGCAACGCGGGCAACATCACCGCCTATTGGAAGGGCTACCGGGAGTACGCCGCCGACGGCGTGGCCACCCGGACCCCGCGCATGTGGGGCTTCCAGGCCTCCGGCAGCGCCCCGATCGTGCGCGGCGAGGTCGTCAAGGACCCGGCGACCATCGCCACCGCCATCCGGATCGGCAACCCGGCCTCGTGGCAGTACGCGCTCGCCGCGCGGGACGAGTCCGGCGGCCTCATCGACGAGGTGACGGACCGTGAGATCCTGCGCGCCTACCGGCTGTTGGCCTCGCAGGAGGGCGTCTTCGTCGAGCCCGCGTCCGCCGCGTCGGTCGCCGGTCTGCTGAAGGCCGCCGAGCAGGGCAAGGTCGACCCGGGGCAGAAGATCGTGTGCACCGTCACCGGCAACGGTCTGAAGGACCCGGACTGGGCCGTCGCCGGCGCCCCGCAGCCGGTCACCGTCCCGGTGGACGCCGCCGCGGCCGCCGAGCGGCTCGGGCTGGTCTGACAGGGCCGAGGGGGGCGACGGGGTCGGCGGGCCCGTGCGCCCCCGGCCCCTTCGGGCGCCCTCCGCGCCCCGCAGCCGCCGCATCGGACGGCAGGAAGGGCGTAAGAGGGCGCTTGCCGGGGGAGGTCTCCCTCAGGGGGTGCACAAGGGGCTTACGACACGCATCGTGCGCCTCCCGTGCGCCCTATGTCGACACGGAACCGTCCTTCGATAGGCTGTAGTCAACCCACCCGCCGCATATGCCGCGGTACCGCGTCGTCCCCGTGGTCCGGAAGCGACCGCCGAGAGGCGCGGAAAGCGGCCGGCCCTCCTGGTCGGCGGCGACCTCGGGGTTTCGTACGTCGTCGCATGTCATTCGACAGTCACCAGCTCAATCGACAGTCGCCCAGATCCCACGACAGTCACCAGCTCAAGGAGAGTCAACGAGCGATGGCCGGTCCCGCCTTCCGCGCCGCCGCCGTCCGGGTGCGCGTCCCCGCCACCAGCGCCAACCTCGGTCCGGGCTTCGACGCCCTGGGCCTCGCGCTGGGCCTGTACGACGACGTGGTCGTCCGGGTGGCCGACGCCGGGCTGCACATCGACATCGCCGGTGAGGGCGGTGAGACCCTCCCGCGCGACGAGAGGCATCTGCTCGTGCGCTCCCTGCGCACCGCCTTCGACCTGCTGGGCGGACAGCCGCGCGGCCTGGAGATCGTCTGCGCCAACCGCATTCCGCACGGCCGGGGCCTGGGCTCCTCCTCGGCCGCCATCTGCGCCGGCATAGTCGCCGCCCGCGCCGTGACCATAGGCGCGGAGGCCAAGCTCGACGACGCCGCGCTGCTCGAACTCGCCACCGAGATCGAGGGCCACCCCGACAACGTCGCGGCCTGCCTGCTGGGCGGCTTCAGCCTCTCCTGGATGGAGGGCGGCGTGGCCCGCGCGATCAGGCTGGAGCCCGCCGAATCGATCGTCCCGGTGGTCTTCGTACCGGGTAAACCCGTCCTCACCGAGACCGCCCGCGGCCTGCTGCCGCGTACCGTGCCGCACGTCGACGCCGCCGCCAACGCGGGCCGTGCCGCCCTGCTCGTCGAGGCGCTGACCAGGCGTCCCGAGCTGCTGCTGCCCGCCACCGAGGACCGTCTGCACCAGGACTACCGGGCCCCCGCCATGCCCGAGAGCGCGGCGCTGGTCGAGCGGCTGCGCGCGGACGGCGTCCCCGCGGTGATCTCCGGTGCCGGGCCCACCGTCATGGCGCTGGCCGACGCCGACACCGCAGACAAGGTCGAAGCACTGGCCGGCGCCGACTGGGCCGCCAACCGGCTCCGTCTCGATCTGCAGGGAGCGAGCGTGCTTCCGCTTGCCGCCTGACACACGGTTGCCGGATGACACGGTTGCCGGATGAGGAGAGGGGGAATGTTTGTTGGATCCGGTAGTGTTAACCTCAAGTCTGCACCCGACCCCACCACGGCGAGGTGCCTCGTGTCCCCGTTCGGGACAGACATTCTTCCGGGAGCTCCCCAAGCCACACCGTGTTCTCTGCGCCGTACGCGCACAGTACGGCACACGCGGACACTGAACGGCCCCCCGAGCACGCTCCGGAACCGGTGCGACCGCGCCACGTGACACTGGATGTCACGGCTCGGCAAGCGCCATCACCAGAAATTCCTCCCGCCGTTCCGGCGGACAACCGCCCCGGCACGGTCCGCACAGTAAGGACCGAAGCCGGACAGCACAACCGGTCGCCGAGCCAGACAGGCCGACGTCCGCTCCAGGGAAGGACCCTTCGTGAGCGACACCACCGATCTGATGGGCGCACGTGTCGAGGAGACCGCTGCCGCGCCCGCCACGGACGCCTCCGCGCCTGCCGGCGGTGCCGGATCCCGGCGGCGCCGCGGTACCGGCCTCGAAGGCATGGTGCTGGCCGAGCTTCAGCAGGTCGCATCGGGCCTCGGTATCAGGGGCACCGCGCGTATGCGCAAGAGTCAGCTGATCGAGGTCATCAAGGAGGCGCAGGCGGGAGCGGGCGCCGCCGCGCCGAAGAGCGAGGCCCCGGCCGAGGCGGCGGAGAGTAAGCCCAAGCGCCGTACCACCTCCCGGACCCGTACGGGTGAGGCCGCCGAGACGAAGCCGGCCGCCGCCGAAGACGCCGCGGCCCAGCAGCAGATCGACATTCCCGGCCAGACGGCCCCGAAGGCCGGCGCCCCGGCCGAGCAGGCTCCCGCCGCCGAGGCGGCCGCCCCCGTCGAGCGCCGCCGCCGCGTCACCGCCGAGGCGGGCGCTCCGGCCGCCGCGACGGAGAAGACCGCCGTCGAGTCGAAGCCCGAGCCGCAGGACGAGTCGAAGACCGAGGCTCCGTCGCAGCAGTCGCAGGGCGACGCCAGGTCCGACCACGACGGCCACGACGGGCGCCGCCGCGACCGCCGTGACCGCGGCCGCGACCGCAATGACCGGAGCGACCGGAGCGATCGGACGGACCGCGGTGACCGTCGCCACCGGGGCGACGACCAGCAGCAGACCCAGGGCGGTCAGGGCAGCCAGGGCGGTCAGAGCAGCCAGGGCGGTCAGGGCCGTCAGCAGAGCCAGCAGCAGGGCGGCGGCCGTCAGGGCCAGGGTCAGGGCCAGGGTCAGGACGACGGTTACGACGACGACGGTGGCCGTCGCGGCCGGCGCGGCCGCTACCGCGACCGCCGCGGCCGCCGCGGGCGCGACGACATGGCCTCCGAGCCGCAGATCACCGAGGACGACGTCCTGATCCCGGTCGCGGGCATCCTCGACATCCTCGACAACTACGCGTTCATCCGGACCTCCGGCTACCTGCCCGGTCCGAACGACGTGTACGTCTCCCTCGCCCAGGTCCGCAAGAACGGCCTGCGCAAGGGCGACCACCTCACCGGCGCGGTGCGCCAGCCCAAGGAGGGCGAGCGCCGCGAGAAGTTCAACGCGCTGGTCCGCCTGGACTCCGTCAACGGTATGGCGCCCGAACACGGCCGCGGCCGCCCGGAGTTCAACAAGCTCACCCCGCTGTACCCGCAGGACCGCCTCCGCCTGGAGACCGACCCCGGTGTCCTCACCACGCGGATCATCGACCTCGTGTCGCCGATCGGCAAGGGCCAGCGCGGTCTGATCGTGGCTCCGCCGAAGACCGGCAAGACCATGATCATGCAGGCGGTCGCCAACGCGATCACGCACAACAACCCCGAGTGCCACCTGATGGTCGTCCTCGTCGACGAGCGTCCGGAAGAGGTCACCGACATGCAGCGGTCGGTGAAGGGCGAGGTCATCTCCTCGACCTTCGACCGCCCCGCAGAGGACCACACCACGGTCGCCGAACTCGCCATCGAGCGCGCCAAGCGCCTGGTGGAGCTGGGTCACGACGTGGTCGTGCTGCTCGACTCGATCACCCGTCTGGGCCGTGCGTACAACCTCGCCGCCCCGGCCTCCGGCCGCATCCTGTCCGGTGGTGTCGACTCGACGGCGCTCTACCCGCCGAAGCGCTTCTTCGGTGCGGCCCGCAACATCGAGGACGGCGGCTCGCTGACCATCCTCGCCACCGCGCTGGTGGACACCGGGTCCCGCATGGACGAGGTGATCTTCGAGGAGTTCAAGGGCACCGGCAACATGGAGCTCAAGCTCGACCGGAAGCTCGCCGACAAGCGCATCTTCCCCGCGGTGGACGTCGACGCGTCCGGCACCCGCAAGGAGGAGATCCTGCTCGGCAGCGACGAGTTGGCCATCACCTGGAAGCTCCGCCGGGTGCTGCACGCGCTCGACTCGCAGCAGGCGATCGAACTGCTCCTCGACAAGATGAAGCAGACGAAGTCGAACGCCGAGTTCCTGCTGCAGATCCAGAAGACGACGCCGACACCGGGCAACGGCGACTGACGCCACTCCCGCCGCCTCGGCTCCGCCCGGCAAAGGGCCGCTCCCCTCCGAGGGGAGCGGCCCTTTGCCTGTACTCGGACAGGTGTACGATCGCGCTGTTCCGGGCCGATCTTCGCATCGAGACCCGAACTTCCGATCCCGAGGGGGGACTTGAGTGGGTACTTCCATGTCCGGGGGCGGTCGGCACAGACGCCGGGTCAGAATCGCACTGCCCGTAGCCGCAGCCGGCGTCGCCGCGGCCGTCACCGCCGCACTGCTGACCTCGTCCGCCGGCGCCGCCACCGCGCTGCCGCAGCCGCAGCCGACCGCGGCCCCGGAGCTCAGCTCGCCGTCACCGGCCGAGCTGAAGAAGCGCCTCGCCGGCGCGCTCGCCGGTGACGACACCGCGGGCCAGGC
Source organism: Streptomyces cathayae (assembly GCF_029760955.1). Classification (GTDB taxonomy): domain Bacteria; phylum Actinomycetota; class Actinomycetes; order Streptomycetales; family Streptomycetaceae; genus Streptomyces; species Streptomyces cathayae. The sequence goes on along the minus strand of NZ_CP121682.1, from coordinate 2,581,051 downwards.
GAACCGGTCGTCGCTGAGCAAGAGCACCACCACCGGCACCACCACCGGTGCCGGCGGCAGCGGCTCCGTCATCGACGCGAAGATCATCGGTGGCAGCACGACCGCCATCACCTCCGCGCCCTGGATGGCGCAGCTCCACTACTACGACGACCGGGGCACCAGCCGCACGAGCGACGACATCGGCTTCTTCTGCGGTGGTGCCGTCGTGGCCCCGACGAAGATCCTCACCGCCGCGCACTGCGTCAAGGGATACGACTGGAACGCCAACGGCGCCGTCGTCACGGGGGCCACGCAGCTCCCCTCCGTCGACGGAAACCTGCGCGGCGGCACCGTCTCCGGTGTCTGGCGCCAGTGGAACCACCCGTCGTACAACGCGACGACCATCGACAACGACATCGCGGTGCTCACCCTGCCCGGCCCCGTCAAGGCCACCCCGATCCGCATGACCACCTCCGGCGACACCGCCTCCTACGCCGCCGGAAAGAGCGCCAAGGTCTACGGCTGGGGCCGCACCAGCTCCACCAGCCAGGACGTCTCCGAGACGCTGAAGGCGGCCACGCTGCCCCTCCAGTCCGACGCGACGTGCGCCCGCACCTACGGCGCCGACTTCGTCAAGGGCCACATGGTCTGCGCCGGCAAGCCCGCCACCGGCGCCGACAGCGGCACCACCTCCGCCTGCAACGGCGACTCCGGCGGCCCGCTGGTCGTGAACAACCGGATCGTCGGCGTCGTCTCCTGGGGCGTGCGGGACTGCGTCGAGAAGGGCGCCTACAGCGTCTTCGCCAAGGTGAGCAGCTATGTCGGGGCCGCCTACGCACGCGTCGACGACACCAACATCAGCGGCGACCACCGCGCCGACCTGTGGGCGCGCAAGTCCTCGACGACGACCGGCTACTCCCTGGACTCCAAGGGCTCCTCCTTCGCCACCCGCAGGTCCTGGGGCAACTGGAAGGGCGTCAACACCGTCCTGCAGACCGACCTCGACCGGGACGGGTACCAGGACCTGGTGTACCGGAGCAGCAGCGACGGCGCCGTCTACTGGACCCGGTACGTGGTCTCCAGCGACTCCTGGTCCACCAAGCGCATCTTCGCCAACTGGAAGACCCGCACCCGCATCGTCGCCCCCGGCGACGTCACCGGGGACTACCTGCCCGACCTGCTGTCCGTGGACTCCGCCGGCGTGCTGTGGATCTACCCGGGCAAGGGCAACGGCACCTTCTCCGCCCGGGTGAAGGCCGGCTCCGGCTGGAACCAGTACAACTCGGTGCGCGGCCACGGCGACTTCAACGGCGACGGGAAGACCGACCTGATCGCCCGCCACAAGAGCACCGGCGCGGTGTACCTGTACAAGGGCACCGGCAAGGCCGGCACCGGCGCCTTCTCCGGCCGGGTCAAGGTCCGCACCTGGAGCAACAAGACGTACAACGCCTTCGCGGCCGTGGGCGACGTCAGCGGAGACGGCAAGGCGGACTTCCTGGCCCGCACCCCCGGCGGCACCCTGTACCTGTACAAGGGCACCGGGAAGGCCACGAGCAAGATCTTCGCCACCCGGATCTCCGTCGGCACCGGTTTCCAGCAGTACGGCATCTTCGGCTGACGGCGCGGAACACCGCAGGTGAGCGCCGTGCTCACCGCTCCTGAGCAGAACACCCCGGGCCCGGCCGCGCGACGGCCGGGCCCGGCTGCCGTGCGGCCGCCCGCCGGACTCCCCCTCCGGCCGGGCGGCGGGACGACGGATACGGCGGGACGATGGTTGCTGTACGGGTCACCCCCCGCGTCCGGTGCCGGATGCGGGGGGTGACCGACCGGGCAGGAGCTGAGGAGCGCATGTCCGCGGAGAGCACACCCGAGGCCGGTCCACGGGACGGAAGAAGGCGCCGCACGCCGCACGACCGGCGGTACAGCGGTCTGAAGGCCATGGCGTGGACCGTCGCGGCCGTCCTCGTCCTGGGCGGCGCCGGCGCCGGATACGTGTACGCGGGACTCGACGGCAACCTCACGAGCGTCGACATCGACCGTCTCCTCGGCACCGACCGGCCCGAGAAGGCCGCTGACGGCTCCGAGAACGTCCTCGTCCTCGGTTCCGACAGCCGCTCCGGGGGCAACCGGAAGCTCGGCGGCGGAGCCGACGGCGGCGGCGCCCGCGCCGACACCGCGATGATCGTGCACCTCCACGAGGGACGCGAGAAGGCGTCCGTGGTGTCCGTCCCGCGGGACACCGTCGTCGACCGGCCCGAGTGCGCCCACCCCGGGGGCGGCACCCGCCCCGCCGCGAACGGTGTGATGTTCAACTCCACGTACGCCACCGGCGGGGCCGCCTGCGTGGTGAAGACCGTCGAGTCGATGACCGGCCTGCGCATGGACCACTACCTGGAGGTCGACTTCACCGGCTTCCGGAAACTCGTGGACGAACTGGGCGGCGTCGAGGTCACCACCACCGAGGACATCGACGACCCCGACAGCCACCTCGAACTGGCGGCCGGCACCCACCGGCTCGACGGCGCGCAGGCCCTCGGCCTGGTGCGCACCCGGCACGGCGTCGGCGACGGCTCCGACCTGGGCCGCATACAGCTCCAGCAGGCTTTTTTCAGGGCCCTGGTCCGGCAGGTGAAGGACCTCGGTCTCCTCACCGACCCCAAGAAGCTCTACGACGTCGCCGACACGGTCACCCGGACCGTCACCACCGACTCCGGCCTGGGCTCGGTGAACTCCCTGATGTCCTTCGCCGACGGCCTGAAGGGCATCGATCCCGGCGGCATGCACATGGTGACCATGCCGGTGCGTTACGACCCCGCCGCCCCCCACCGCGTCCTGCCGTGGAAGGAGAAGGCGGGGCTGGTCTGGGAGGCCCTGAGGAACGACGAGCCGATCCCGCGCGCGGCGACGGTGGGCACGGCCACGGGCGGGGCCAAGGACGTCGTCAGCGCCTCGTGAGCACGCCTCGAGCGGCCCCCTCGGGCCCCGCCGCCCCGAGCCGGGCCCGCCTCGGGGAAACCCCGGGAACAAACGACGGCCACCCTCGGTTTGGGGGGATGGCCCCAGTCCTGGCAGACTGGTACGTCGGTTCCGGTTCACGCTCCCGCATCCCGTGGTGGCGACCCGGCGCCCTCCCGATCTAGGAGACACCTTGAAGCGCGACATCCACCCCGCGTACGTCGAGACGCAGGTCAGCTGCACCTGCGGCGCGTCGTTCACGACCCGCAGCACCATCGACTCCGGCACCGTCCGGGCCGAGGTCTGCTCCGAGTGCCACCCGTTCTACACGGGCAAGCAGAAGATCCTCGACACCGGTGGCCGTGTGGCCCGCTTCGAGGCCCGCTTCGGCAAGGCCTCCGGCTCCAAGAAGTAGCGAGCCACCCAGGGCCTGCCCGACGGATCCTGTCGGAAACGCGAGGCAGGCCCTATCGCCGGTCCGCGGCAGCGTCTCCTTTCGGAGGCGCCCGCCGGGACCGGCGTTTTTGGTCGCCCGCCTTCCCCTTCCCACGCAGCAGCAGGAGCCCAAGATGTTCGAGGCCGTCGAGGAACTCGTCACCGAACACGCCGACCTGGAGACGAAGCTCGCCGACCCGTCGGTCCACGCCGACCAGGCCAACGCGCGCAGGCTGAACAAGCGGTACGCCGAGCTCACCCCGATCGTCGCCACGTACCGCTCCTGGAAGCAGACGGGCGACGACATCGGGACCGCGCGTGAACTGGCCGCCGACGACCCGGACTTCGCCGCCGAGGTCAAGGACCTGGAACGGCAGCAGACAGAGCTGACCGAGAAGCTGCGGCTCCTGCTGGTCCCGCGCGACCCCAGCGACGACAAGGACGTCATCCTCGAGGTCAAGGCGGGCGCGGGCGGCGACGAGTCCGCCCTGTTCGCGGGGGACCTGCTGCGCATGTACCTGCGCTACGCCGAGCGCGTCGGCTGGAAGACCGAGATCATCGACGCCACCGAGTCGGAGCTGGGCGGCTACAAGGACGTCCAGGTCGCCGTGAAGACCAAGGGCGGCCAGGGCGCCACCGAGCCCGGACAGGGCGTGTGGGCCCGGCTGAAGTACGAGGGCGGCGTGCACCGCGTGCAGCGGGTGCCGGCCACCGAGTCGCAGGGCCGCATCCACACCTCCGCGGCGGGCGTCCTGGTGACGCCCGAGGCGGAGGAGATCGACGTCGAGATCAACCCGAACGATCTGCGGATCGACGTCTACCGGTCCTCCGGCCCCGGCGGCCAGTCCGTCAACACCACCGACTCCGCCGTGCGCATCACGCACGTGCCGACCGGAGTCGTCGCCTCCTGCCAGAACGAGAAGAGCCAGTTGCAGAACAAGGAGCAGGCACTGCGTATCCTGCGCTCCAGGCTGCTCGCGATGGCACAGGAGGAGGCGGAGCGGGAGGCCTCCGACGTCCGTCGCAGCCAGGTCCGTACCGTCGACCGCTCCGAGAAGATCCGTACCTACAACTTCCCGGAGAACCGCATCTCGGACCACCGCGTCGGGTTCAAGGCGTACAACCTGGACCAGGTCCTGGACGGCGAACTGGACGCGGTGATCCAGGCCTGCGTCGACGCGGACTCGGCTGCCAAGCTCGCCGCGGCGTAACTCTCGTAGACAGTCCGGAGGACCAGCGTGCAGCAACCATTTGGGGGGCGCCCCCCGAACCCCCGCAGCGTGCTGCTCACCGAGGTGGCCCAGGCCACCCAGCGGCTCGCCGACGCCGGCGTGCCCTCGCCGCGCACCGACGCGGAGGAGCTCGCCGCGTTCGTGCACGGAGTCAAGCGCGGCGAGCTGCACCAGGTGAAGGACTCGGACTTCGACGCCCGGTACTGGGAGGTCGTCGCCCGCCGCGAGGCGCGCGAACCGCTCCAGCACATCACCGGGCACGCCTATTTCCGCTACCTCGAACTCCAGGTGGGGCCCGGGGTGTTCGTGCCGCGCCCGGAGACCGAGTCGGTCGTCGGCTGGGCCATAGACGCGGTACGGGCCATGGACGTCGTCGAGCCGTGCGTCGTCGACCTGTGCACCGGTTCGGGCGCGATCGCGCTCGCGCTCGCCCAGGAGGTCCCGCGGTCGAGGGTGTACGCCGTGGAGATGTCCGAGGACGCCCTGGTGTGGACCCGCAAGAACATGGAGGGGTCACGGGTCGAACTGCGCCAGGGGAACGCCCTGACGGCCTTCCCGGACCTCGACGGCCAGGTCGACCTGGTGATCTCCAACCCGCCGTACATCCCGCTCACCGAATGGGAGTACGTCGCCCCCGAGGCGCGGGACCACGACCCCGAGATGGCGCTGTTCTCCGGCGAGGACGGCCTCGACCTCATCCGCGGCCTGGAACGCACCGCGCACCGGCTGCTGCGCCCCGGCGGGGTGGTCGTCGTCGAGCACGCCGACACCCAGGGCGGCCAGGTGCCGTGGATCTTCGCCGAGGACCGCGGCTGGACCGACGCCGCCGACCACCCGGACCTGAACAACCGGCCCCGGTTCGCCACCGCCCGCAAGGCGGTCCCGTGAGCCCCCCGCAGACTTCATCCACCCCCAGCCGCACGTGTACGAGGAGGCCCGCCAGATGGCTCGGCGATACGACACCAACGACGCGACCGATCGCGCGACCGGTCTGCGTGAAGCCGCGTCCGCCGTCCGCCGTGGCGAACTCGTGGTGCTGCCGACGGACACGGTCTACGGCATCGGCGCGGACGCGTTCACCGGGGAGGCCGTCGCCGACCTCCTGGAGGCCAAGGGACGCGGCCGCAACATGCCCACGCCGGTGCTCATCGGCTCGCCGAACACCCTGCACGGGCTGGTCACCGACTTCTCCGAACAGGCCTGGGAACTGGTCGACGCCTTCTGGCCGGGCGCGCTGACCCTGATCGCCCGGCACCAGCCGTCCCTCCAGTGGGACCTCGGCGACACCCGGGGCACGGTCGCCGTGCGGATGCCGCTGCACCCGGTCGCCATCGAACTGCTCACCGAGGTCGGCCCGATGGCCGTCTCCTCGGCCAACCTGACCGGGCACCCCGCGCCGGAGAACTGCGACGCGGCGCAGGACATGCTCGGCGACTCCGTCTCCGTCTACCTCGACGGCGGGCCCACCCCGGGCATCGTCCCCTCGTCGATCGTCGACGTCACGCGCCCCGTGCCCGTACTGCTGCGCGAAGGCGCCGTCTCCCCGGAGGAGCTGCGCAAAGTGGTACCCGACCTCGAGGTGGCGAATTGACGGCGCCCGAGTCGGGGCGCGGCATAGGCGACGGGGAGAGCGGCGCGGAGGAGACGACCACCTTCGGGTTCCCGCGCGACAGCTTCCGCATCCTCCACGTCAGCACCGGAAACGTCTGCCGCTCGCCCATCACCGAGCGGCTGACCCGGCACTTCGTGAACCAGCGGCTGGGCATCCTGGGCTGCGGCCTGATCGTGGAGAGCGCGGGCACCTGGGGTCACGAGGGCGCGCCGATGGAGACGCACGCGGAGACCGTGCTGGCCGAGTTCGGCGCGGACGCCTCCGGCTTCGTCGGCCGTGAGCTGCTGGACGAGCACGTCATCCGCGCCGACCTGGTCCTGACCGCGACCCGGGACCACCGCGCCCAGGTCATCTCCATGGGCCACTCGGCGGGCCTGCGCACCTTCACCCTGAAGGAGTTCACGCGCCTGGTGAACGCGATCGACCCGGCGACGCTGCCCCCGCTGGACGACGGCCTGGTCATGCGCGCCCGCGCCCTGGTCCGTGCCGCCGCCGCGCTGCGCGGCTGGCTGCTGGCCCCGACCGCCGAGGCGGACGAGGTCTTCGACCCGTACGGGGCGCCCCTGCCCCTCTTCCGCTCCATCGGCGACGAGATACACCAGGCCCTGGACCCGGTCGTCACCGCCCTCACCGGCGTCCCGACCCGGGCCTGACCGCTTTGCCCGGGCCGCGCGCCCGACCGCCCCGCCCGGGGCGCCGGGGCTTCCCCGGCCCGGGCGCCGCGGTCCGGGCCGTTCGCACCGCGCCGCCGTGCGGCGGGCCGTCCGGGCGTCCGGGCGGGCTCCGTACGAGCTGTCGGGTGGTGGCTGCGAGGAGTCCGCCCGCCGGCCTCCGGGTGGCGTCCGGCAGCCCCGGAAGGGTGCGGCGCCGGGCGGCCCGGGGACGGCGGGCCTACATTGGTCGTACGCCGGCGTCGACGTGCGGGAGTCCACCATGACGGTCACCCATGCCCTCGGGAGCGAGTTCGGGGTCCTGCGCCGGCAGGACCCCGAACTCGCCGAGATCCTGCTCGGCGAGCGTGAGCGGCAGGCGACCACGCTCCAGCTGATCGCCGCCGAGAACTTCACCTCGCCCGCCGTGCTGGCCGCCCTCGGCTCCCCGCTGGCCAACAAGTACGCGGAAGGGTATCCGGGCGCCCGCCACCACGGCGGCTGCGAGTTCGCCGACGCCGCCGAACGCCTCGCCGTGGAGCGCGCCAAGGCGCTGTTCGGCGCCGACCACGCCAACGTCCAGGCGCACTCCGGCTCGTCGGCCGTGCTGGCCGCCTACGCCGCCCTGCTGCGCCCCGGAGAGACCGTCCTGGCCCTCGGCCTGCCCCACGGCGGCCACCTCACCCACGGCTCGCCCGCGAACTTCTCCGGCCGCTGGTTCGACTTCATCGGCTACGGCGTGGACGCGGAGACCGGGCTCATCGACCACGACCAGGTCCGCACCCTGGCCCGTACGCACCGGCCCAAGGCGATCGTGTGCGGCTCCATCGCCTACCCGCGCCACCTCGACCACGCCTTCTTCCGGGAGGTGGCCGACGAGACCGGCGCCTACCTCATCGCGGACGCCGCGCACCCCATCGGCCTGGTCGCCGGGGGAGCGGCCCCGAACCCGGTCCCGTACGCGGACATCGTCTGCGCCACCACGCACAAGGTGCTGCGCGGACCGCGCGGCGGCATGATCCTGTGCGGCGCGGAACTGGCCGAGCGCGTCGACCGCGCCGTCTTCCCCTTCACCCAGGGCGGGGCGCAGATGCACACGATCGCCGCCAAGGCGGTCGCGTTCGGGGAGGCGGCGACACCGGCGTTCACCGTGTACGCCCACCGGGTGGTCGCCAACGCGCGGGCGCTCGCCGCCGCACTGGCCGACGAGGGACTGGCCGTCACCACCGGCGGCACCGACACCCATCTGATCACCGCCGACCCCGCCCCGCTCGGCGTCGACGGGCGCGCGGCCCGCGGTCTGCTGGCGGGGGCCGGGATCGTCCTGGACTGCTGCGCGCTGCCGCACGCCGACGACCGCGGGCTGCGCCTGGGCACCGCCGCGGTGACCACGCAGGGCATGGGGGAGCCGGAGATGACGCTGATCGCGGGCCTGCTGGCGAGCGTCCTGCGGGGCGGCACCGAGCCCGCCCGGGCCCGCCAGGACGTACGGGAACTGACCGCGGCCTTTCCGCCATATCCCGGCTGAGACGTGTCACTCCGGCCGGGGTTTCGCACCCGTATCGGCGCGCATGCGGGGTAGGCGCGCCCGTATGCCGGACCGGCCGCACCGTCACTCGTGCAACCATCGTCGCTACCCGGAAGTCCTCACCCGTATGCATGCCTCGCTAGGGTGTGGGGCTGTGATGGCCAGCGAGATCTGTGGGGAAGCCCGTGCGTGAATACCTGCTGACGCTCTGCATCACGGCCGCGGTGACGTATCTGCTGACAGGGCCGGTGCGGAAGTTCGCGATCGTGGCGGGGGCGATGCCGGAGATCCGGGCACGTGACGTGCACCGGGAACCCACTCCGCGGCTCGGCGGTATCGCCATGTTCTTCGGCCTGTGCGCGGGCCTGCTGGTGGCCAGCCACCTGACGAACCTGAACGATGTCTTCGAGAGGTCCAACGAACCGCGCGCCCTGCTGTCGGGGGCCGCCCTGATCTGGCTGCTCGGCGTCCTGGACGACAAGTTCGAGATCGACGCCCTGATCAAACTGGGCGCCCAGATGATCGCCGCCGGCGTCATGATCCTTCAGGGTCTGACCATCCTGTGGCTCCCCATCCCCGGTGTCGGCATGGTCTCCGTGACCCCGTGGCAGGGGAACCTGATCACCGTGGCGCTGGTCGTCATCACCATCAACGCGGTCAATTTCGTGGACGGACTGGACGGCCTCGCGGCCGGCATGGTGGGCATCGCGGCCACGGCGTTCTTCCTGTACAGCTACCGGATCTGGTACGGCTACGGTGCCGAGGCGGCGGCCCCCGCCACCCTGTTCTCCGCCGTGCTGATCGGCATGTGCATCGGTTTCCTGCCGCACAACATGCACCCCGCCCGCATCTTCATGGGGGACTCCGGGTCGATGCTGATCGGTCTGGTCCTCGCGGCGAGCGCCGTGTCCGTCACGGGCCAGCTGGACGTCGAGGCGCTCAACGTCGACCTGGGCGGCACCCGGGAGGCGACCCATGCGATGCTGCCCGTCTTCATCCCGCTGATCATGCCGCTGACGATCATCGCGGTGCCCGTGGCCGACCTGGTGCTGGCCATCGTGCGGCGTACCTGGCGCGGCCAGTCGCCGTTCGCGGCGGACCGGGGCCATCTGCACCACCGTCTGCTGGAGATCGGCCACTCGCACAGCAGGGCGGTGCTGATCATGTACTTCTGGTCGGCGCTGATCGCCTTCGGCGCGCTCGCCTACTCGGTCAACTCGGCGTCCATGTGGATCGTGCTGGGCGTCGTCATCCTGAGCGCCCTCGGCCTGCTGCTGCTCCTGCTGCCCCGGTTCACCCCGCGCGCCCCGCGCTGGGCGGAGGCGGTCGTCCCGCCGCGCTACCGCCGCCGCAGGGCCCGGGTGGCGGCAAGGGCACCCGAGCCGTCCGGCGACCTTGACCCGGCGCCGTCACGGGCCGCCGACGCCCCCGACGGCCCCGAAGAGGCCGTCGACGGCCACCGTGCCCCGGTCACCGCCGGCGTCTCGGGCGTCAACGGCGCGACGGCCCTCGGCCACCACGCACGTCTGGGCGACCGGGGGAAGGCCGGCAGCTCCCGCTGACCGGGCGCCACGACGGGCGCCGGGGCGGACAGCACGGTCCGCCCCGGCACAAGGTAAGAATCCGACTAGAGCATTGCCAAGTCGTGGGGCTGCGATGGGGCGCTCTTGGGGGTGCGAAGCGCCCTAATACCAGACAAGTCATCCTTGTGCGCACTCAGGTGTGCCGCTTCACTCTCGTGCGTGATGTTCCGCACGCCCATTAGGTAAAGACTCCATCAAATAGTTTGTGATACCGTTCACGAGTCTCGCCGGAGAGAGCCGGGGAACCGCAGTGCGACGGTTCGTCGGTGGGGGGAAATCACACTCCATCCGGGGGACTACGCTCGTCCTCGACGACCGCCCTTTGCCCCCTGTTACAAACATGCGGAGTTCCGCCATGCCGTCCAACGACGTCCGGATCCTGATTCAGTCCGCCGTACCCACCGCTGTCGTCGGTGCGGTCGCGGTCGCGGTCGGTGGTGCCGTCGAAGGCGGCCAGGGGGTGATCGGAGCGGTCCTCGGGGCGCTGCTCGTGATCCTGCTCATGGGCACGGGCCTGTACGTCCTGCAGTGGATCGCCAGGTCGATACCTCATCTGTTCCAGGCGATGGGGCTGATGATGTACATGACGCAGATCCTGCTGATCTTCGTCTTCATCGCGCTCTTCAAGGACACGACCCTGTTCCACCCGCAGGTCTTCGCCCTCTCGCTGCTCGTCTCCACCCTCACCTGGGTCGCCGCGCAGGCACGGGCCACGATGAAGGCGAAGACCTTCTACGTGGACCCCGACCCGGCGACGCCGACCGGGAACGCGACCGAGGAGAAGGAAACATCGGAGCGGCCGTCGTGAGGCGTAGGGCCGGGATAAGGGCGCACGACGGACCCTGCTATCGTCCGGTGCCAACTGCGGCATCGCGGGCACGGGCATCCACGCTGACGCCTGTCACATCGCGAGGCGAGATGCCCCACTGCCGCCCCCACATCCGTAACACCAGTCCCGTGCCGAACCGCGGCCCCGTGCCGCGCCGACACCACGAGGTTGCCGAATCCATGCGCCACGCTGAAGGAGCCCGCGGTGAGTGCTGACCCGACACAGGTGCTCGCCTTCGAGACCGACTGCCACATCTTCGACGGCTGTGGCTTCCCGTCTCCCGGGCTGCACTCGTTCCTGTTCGAACCCCTGTGGGGCGACGGCGACAGCAGCGTGTACTTCAACAAGACAATGCTGCTGGCGCTGCTCGGCTCGATCATCATCATCGGCTTCTTCTGGGCGGCCTTCCGCCGGCCCCAGGTCGTCCCCGGCAAGCTCCAGATGGTCGCCGAGACGGGCTACGACTTCGTCCGCCGAGGCATCGTCTACGAGACGATGGGCAAGCGCGAGGGTGAGAAGTACGTTCCGTTCGTCGTCGCGCTGTTCTTCTTCATCTGGATGATGAACCTCTGGTCGATCATCCCGCTCGCCCAGATGCCGGTCACGTCGATCTTCGCCTACCCGCTGGGCCTCGCGCTGCTCGTCTACATCGTCTGGGTCTCGCTGACCTTCAAGCGGCACGGCTTCGTCGGCGCCCTGAAGAACTTCACCGGCTACGACAAGTCGCTCGGCGCCGCGTTGCCGGTCGTCATGCTGATCGAGGCCTTCTCCAACCTGCTCGTGCGGCCCTTCACCCACGCCGTGCGACTCTTCGCGAACATGTTCGCGGGTCACATCCTGCTGGTGCTGTTCACCATCGCCAGCTGGTACCTGCTGAACGGCATCGGCATCGCCTACGCCGGCGTCTCGTTCGTGATGGTCCTGGTGATGACCGCTTTCGAGCTCTTCATCCAGGCCCTGCAGGCGTACGTCTTCGTCCTGCTGACCGTTACCTACATCCAGGGCGCGCTCGCCGAGCAGCACTGAGCGTCCCGTACCGCCCCCATTCGACCGGTGGCCCACCCCCACCGGCCCGTGAAGAAAAGGAAGAACCGGAATGTCCCAGACCCTGGCTGCTGTCAGCGGCTCGATTGCTTCCATCGGTTACGGCATCGCCGCCTTCGGCCCCGGCATCGGCGTCGGCATCATCTTCGGCAAGGGCACCGAAGCCCTCGCCCGCCAGCCCGAGGCCGCCGGTCTGATCCGTGCCAACCAGATCCTCGGCTTCGCCTTCTGTGAGGCGCTCGCCCTCATCGGCCTGGTCATGCCGTTCGTCTACGGCACGTGATCATCTGATTCACGACCGGCCCCCTAGACGAAAGGCACTCTGATATGAGCGCACTGCTTCATATCGCGGCCGAGGAGGCTCAGAACCCCCTCGTCCCGCCGATTCCCGAGCTCGTCATCGGCCTGCTCGCCTTCGTCATCGTCTTCGGTTTCCTCGCCAAGAAGCTCCTCCCGAACATCAACAAGGTTCTGGAACAGCGTCGCGAGGCCATCGAGGGCGGTATCGAGAAGGCCGAGGCCGCTCAGACCGAGGCACAGAGCGTTCTCGAGCAGTACAAGGCCCAGCTCGCCGAGGCCCGGCACGAGGCCGCGCGCCTGCGCCAGGAGGCGCAGGAGCAGGGCGCCACGCTCATCGCCGAGATGCGCGCGGAAGGCCAGCGGCAGCGTGAGGAGATCATCGCCGCCGGTCACTCGCAGATCGAGGCGGACCGCAAGGTCGCCGCGTCGGTGCTGCGCCAGGACGTGGGCAAGCTCGCCACCGACCTGGCCGGCAAGCTCGTCGGCGAGTCCCTCGAGGACCACGCCCGGCAGAGCCGAGTGATCGACCGGTTCCTCGACGACCTCGACCAGAAGGCCGAGGCCGCACGATGAACGGAGCGAGCCGCGAGGCCCTGGCAGCCGCACGTGAGCGTCTCGACGCGCTGACGGACTCCACGTCCGTCGACGCCGGCTCGCTCGCCGAAGAGCTGGCCGCCGTCACCGCGCTGCTCCACCGCGAGGTGTCGTTGCGCCGGGTCCTCACCGACCCGGCGCAGGCCGGCGAGACCAAGGCGGAACTGGTCCAGCGACTGCTCGGAAGCCAGCTCAGCGGCAGCGCCGCCGACCTGGTGTCCGGCATGGTGCGCTCCCGCTGGTCGCAGTCCCGCGACCTGGTGGACGCACTGGAACAGCTGGCCGACCTCGCCGACCTCACCGCCGCGCAGAAGGCGGGCACGCTCGACACCGTCGAGGACGAGCTGTTCCGGTTCGGCCGGATCGTCTCCGCGAACAACGAGCTGCGTGCCGCGCTGACCGACCGCAAGGCCACCGCCCCGGCCAAGAGCGAGCTGCTGCACAGCCTGCTCGGACGCAGGGCGAACGCGACCACCGAGCGTCTGGTGACGCGTCTGGTGACCGCGCCGCGGGGACGTAGCCTGGAAGCGGGACTCGAGTCCCTGTCCAAGCTCGCCGCCGAGCGCCGCAACCGCATGGTGGCCGTCGTCACCTCCGCGGTGCCGCTCAGCGACGCGCAGAAGCAGCGCCTCGGCGCCGGCCTCGCGAAGCTCTACGGCCGCCGCATGCACCTCAACCTCGCCGTGGACCCCGAGGTCGTCGGCGGAATCCGGGTGCAGGTCGGTGACGAGATCATCAACGGCTCGATCGCGGACCGGCTGGAGGACGCGAGCCGCCGGCTGGCGAGCTAGCGCCGACGCGGCGGTCGCGCACGGCGCGACGGACGCGACCGACGCAGCAACTGAACACCAAGAACGTACTTGCGGCCCTGGTTGGGCCGTGCAGAGGATTCACCTCTTCCGGGGGGAGTCCCGACTCGTGGAATACCCCCCAAGTGAAACTTCGGGCCCAACAAGGAGAGCAGGGAACTCAGATGGCGGAGCTCACGATCCGGCCGGAGGAGATCCGGGACGCACTGGAGAACTTCGTCCAGTCGTACAAGCCGGACGCGGCCTCGCGCGAGGAAGTCGGCACGGTCACCGTCGCCGGCGACGGTATCGCCAAGGTCGAGGGTCTTCCCTCGGCCATGGCCAACGAGCTGCTGAAGTTCGAGGACGGCACCCTCGGCCTCGCCCTCAACCTCGAGGAGCGCGAGATCGGTGCCGTCGTCCTCGGTGAGTTCAGCGGCATCGAAGAGGGCCAGCCGGTCTCCCGCACCGGCGAGGTCCTGTCCGTCGCCGTGGGCGAGGGCTACCTCGGCCGCGTGGTCGACCCGCTCGGCAACCCGATCGACGGCCTCGGCGAGATCGAGACCCAGGGCCGCCGCGCCCTCGAACTGCAGGCCCCCACGGTCATGGACCGCAAGTCGGTGCACGAGCCGATGGAGACGGGCTACAAGGCCGTCGACGCCATGACCCCGGTCGGCCGCGGCCAGCGTCAGCTGATCATCGGCGACCGCGGCACCGGCAAGACCGCGCTGGCCGTGGACACGATCATCAACCAGCGTGACAACTGGCGCTCGGGCGACGTGAACAAGCAGGTCCGCTGCATCTACGTCGCCATCGGCCAGAAGGGCTCCACCATCGCGTCGGTCCGCCGCGCGCTGGAGGAGAACGGCGCCCTGGAGTACACGACCATCGTCGCCTCCCCGGCGTCCGACCCGGCCGGCTTCAAGTACCTGGCGCCGTACACCGGTTCGGCCATCGGCCAGCAGTGGATGTACGAGGGCAAGCACGTCCTGATCATCTTCGACGACCTGTCGAAGCAGGCCGACGCCTACCGCGCCGTGTCCCTGCTGCTGCGCCGCCCGCCGGGCCGCGAGGCCTACCCCGGCGACGTCTTCTACCTGCACTCCCGTCTGCTGGAGCGTTGCGCCAAGCTCTCCGACGAGATGGGTGCCGGCTCGATGACGGGTCTGCCGATCGTCGAGACCAAGGCGAACGACGTGTCGGCGTTCATCCCGACCAACGTCATCTCCATCACCGACGGCCAGTGCTTCCTGGAGTCCGACCTGTTCAACGCCGGTCAGCGTCCGGCCCTGAACGTCGGTATCTCGGTCTCCCGCGTCGGTGGCTCCGCCCAGCACAAGGCGATGAAGCAGGTCTCCGGCCGTCTGCGCCTGGACCTCGCCCAGTACCGTGAGCTGGAGGCGTTCGCCGCCTTCGGTTCCGACCTGGACGCCGCGTCGAAGGCGCAGCTGGAGCGCGGTCAGCGTCTGGTCGAGCTGCTGAAGCAGGAGCAGTACCAGCCGCTGGCCACCGAGGACCAGGTCGTCTCCGTCTGGGCCGGCACCACCGGCAAGATGGACGAGGTACCGGTCGCCGACATCCGCCGCTTCGAGAAGGAGCTGCTGGAGTACCTGCACCGCAGTGAGCAGGGCCTCATGACCTCCATCCGTGAGGGCGGCAAGATGTCGGACGACACCCTCCAGGCCGTGGGCGACGCGATCGCGGAGTTCAAGAAGCAGTTCGAGACGGGCGACGGCAAGCTGCTCGGCGAGGACGCTCCGGCCGCTGCCGCCAAGTGACGTTCAAGGAAGGGACCTGACTCATGGGAGCCCAGCTCCGGGTCTACAAGCGTCGCATCCGATCCGTCACCGCGACCAAGAAGATCACCAAGGCGATGGAGATGATCGCCGCCTCGCGCGTCGTCAAGGCGCAGCGCAAGGTGCGGTCCTCCACGCCGTACGCCGAGGAACTGACCCGTGCGGTCACGGCCGTCGGCACCGGTTCGGACGCCAAGCACCCGCTGACCACGGAAGCGGAGAACCCGACCCGTGCCGCGGTCCTGCTCCTCACGAGCGACCGCGGCCTGGCCGGCGCCTTCAACGCCAACGCGATCAAGGCGGCGGAGCAGCTGACCGCGCGCCTGGAGGGCCAGGGCGTGGAGGTCGACACGTACATCGTCGGCCGCCGCGGTCTGGCGCACTACAACTTCCGTGAGCGCACGGTCGCGGAGTCGTTCTCGGGCTTCACCGACGAGCCCTCGTACGCGGACGCCAAGACGGTCGCGGCGCCGCTGATCGAGGCCATCGAGAAGGAGACGGCGGACGGCGGAGTGGACGAACTCCACATCGTCTACACCGAGTTCGTCTCGATGATGACGCAGTCCGCGGTCGACTCCCGGCTGCTTCCGCTGCGTCTCGAAGAGGTCGCGGAGGAGACCGCGTCCGCCAAGGACGAGGTCCTTCCGCTGTACGACTTCGAGCCCTCGGCGGAGGACGTCCTCGACGCCCTGCTGCCGCGCTACGTGGAGAGCCGCATCTACAACGCGCTGCTCCAGTCGGCCGCTTCGAAGCACGCCGCCACGCGGCGCGCGATGAAGTCGGCCACCGACAACGCGGGCGAGCTGATCAACACGCTCTCCCGTCTTGCCAACGCGGCCCGCCAGGCCGAAATCACCCAGGAAATCAGCGAGATCGTCGGTGGCGCAGGCGCTCTGGCCGACGCAAACGCGGGGAGTGACAATTAATGACCACCACTGTTGAGACCGCGACGGCCACGGGCCGTGTCGCCCGGGTCATCGGCCCGGTCGTCGACGTGGAGTTCCCCGTCGACGCGATGCCGGACATCTACAACGCCCTGCACGTCGAGGTCGCCGACCCGGCGAACGCGGGCGAGCTCAAGACGCTGACGCTCGAGGTGGCCCAGCACCTGGGCAGCGGCCTGGTGCGCACCATCTCCATGCAGCCCACCGACGGCCTGGTCCGCCAGGCCGCGGTGACCGACACGGGCTCGGCCATCTCCGTCCCCGTCGGCGACTTCACCAAGGGCAAGGTGTTCAACACCCTCGGTGAGGTGCTGAACAGCGACGAGTCCTACACGGGCGAGCGCTGGCCGATCCACCGCAAGGCGCCGAACTTCGACGAGCTCGAGTCGAAGACCGAGATGTTCGAGACCGGCGTCAAGGTCATCGACCTGCTCACCCCGTATGTCAAGGGTGGCAAGATCGGCCTGTTCGGCGGTGCCGGTGTCGGCAAGACGGTGCTCATCCAGGAGATGATCTACCGCGTCGCCAACAACCACGACGGTGTGTCCGTGTTCGCCGGCGTCGGTGAGCGCACCCGTGAGGGCAACGACCTCATCGACGAGATGAGCGAGTCGGGCGTCATCGACAAGACCGCCCTGGTCTTCGGTCAGATGGACGAGCCCCCGGGCACCCGTCTGCGCGTCGCGCTGGCCGGCCTCACCATGGCCGAGTACTTCCGTGACGTCCAGAAGCAGGACGTGCTGTTCTTCATCGACAACATCTTCCGCTTCACGCAGGCCGGTTCCGAGGTGTCGACCCTGCTCGGCCGGATGCCCTCCGCGGTGGGCTACCAGCCGAACCTGGCCGACGAGATGGGTCTCCTCCAGGAGCGCATCACCTCGACCCGCGGTCACTCGATCACCTCGATGCAGGCGATCTACGTCCCCGCGGACGACCTGACCGACCCGGCCCCGGCCACCACCTTCGCCCACCTCGACGCGACGACGGTGCTCTCCCGTCCGATCTCCGAGAAGGGCATCTACCCGGCCGTGGACCCGCTGGACTCCACGTCCCGCATCCTGGACCCGCGCTACATCGCGCAGGACCACTACGACACGGCCATGCGCGTGAAGAACATCCTGCAGAAGTACAAGGACCTGCAGGACATCATCGCGATCCTCGGCATCGACGAGCTCGGCGAGGAGGACAAGCTCGCCGTCCACCGCGCCCGTCGCGTGGAGCGCTTCCTGTCCCAGAACACCCACGTCGCCAAGCAGTTCACCGGCGTGGACGGTTCGGACGTGTCGCTGGACGAGTCGATCACCGCGTTCAACGCGATCTGCGACGGCGAGTACGACCACTTCCCGGAGCAGGCGTTCTTCCTGTGCGGTGGCATCGAGGACCTGAAGAAGAACGCGAAGGAGCTGGGCGTCTCCTGAGCCTCGCGCTCGAGTCGGGGGGCGGGCACCGTCCCGCCCCCTGACCCCCGCCCATTAGACTTGTACCCCACACCCGGCGGACCTGCCGGGTGGTGACCCGAGGAGCCATCTTGGCTGCTGAGCTGCACGTCGCGCTGGTCGCGGCCGACCGAGAGGTCTGGTCGGGCGAGGCCACTCTGGTCGTCGCGCGCACCACGTCCGGCGACATCGGCGTCATGCCCGGTCACCAGCCGCTGCTCGGTGTGCTGGAGTCGGGACCGGTGACCATCCGTACGAACGACGGCGGGACGGTCGTCGCCGCGGTGCACGGCGGTTTCATCTCGTTCGCGGACGACAAGCTGTCGCTGCTGGCCGAGATCGCCGAGCTGTCGGACGAGATCGACGTCAAGCGCGCGGAGCGGGCGCGGGACCGTGCGAAGTCGGAGGCGGACGCCTCGGCGGAGCGGCGCGCGGACGTACGACTGCGCGCGGCGGCGGGGCACTGAACGACCCGAGGAGCCCTCCAGGCCGTCTAGGCTCTGGGGGAGCCGTGCAATGACGTGACTCAGCCGCGGCTGGGACCGGAGCGATCCGGACCCGGTCGCGGCTGAGGCAGATCTGGATGATTTTTCCGTTCCGTTACCTAGGAGACGAGGAGGTCGGTGTCGATGGTCCTCGCTCTGACTGTGTGCGGAAGTGTCGTGGCGCTCGTGGTGGTGGGCCTCTTCGTGTTCGGCCTGCGCCGCCGCCTCCTCCAGCGTTCCGGCGGAACCTTCGACTGCAGCCTGCGCTGGGACGTCCCGGAGGAGGGCGACACCGGCGGCAAGGGCTGGGCGTACGGGGTGGCCCGCTACAACGGCGACCGGGTGGAGTGGTTCCGCGTCTTCTCCTACGCGCTGCGTCCGCGCCGCGTCCTGGAGCGTGCGTCGATCGAGGTGGCCGGCCGCCGGGTGCCCGAGGGCGAGGAGGAGCTGGCGCTGCTGTCGGACGCGGTGATCCTGGCCTGCCTGCACCGGGGCAGGCGGCTGGAGCTGGCGATGAGCGACGACGCGCTGACCGGTTTCCTCGCCTGGCTGGAGGCGGCACCGCCCGGCCAGCGGGTGAACGTCGCGTAGACGTGTGGAGACGCGGGTGCGCCCCCGGACGAACGTCCGGGGGCGCATTTTTCGTCTCGTTGCTCGCGGTCGGGTGCCGGTGGCCTACTTCAGGCCGTTGTGGATGGCGCCGACCAGTTCACCGTTGGTGGTGTCACCGCTGAACTCCCAGAAGAACGCCCCGCCCAGGCCCTGGCCCTTGGCCCAGGCCATCTTGCTGTTGATGGTGGTGGGGGTGTCGTAGGACCACCAGTTGTTGCCGCAGTGGGCGTACGCCGTGCCGGCGATGGTGCCGGTGGCCGGACAGCTGTTCTTGAGGATCTTGTAGTCCTCGATGCCGGCCTCGTAGGTGCCGGGCGCCGGGCCGGTGGCGGTGCCGCCGGGTGCGGCCTGGGTGACGCCGGTCCAGCCGCGGCCGTAGAAGCCGATGCCGAGCAGCAGCTTGCCCGCCGGGACGCCCTTGGCCTTCAGCTTGGCGATGGCGGCGGCCGAGTTGAAGCCGTCCTGCGGGATGCCGTTGTACGCGGTCAGCGGCGAGTGCGGGGCGGTGGGGCCGTCCTTGTCGAAGGCGCCGAAGTAGTCGTACGTCATCACGTTGTACCAGTCGAGGTACTGGGCGGCGCCGCCGTAGTCGGCCGCGTCGATCTTGCCGCCGTTCGAGCCGTCCGCGGTGATGGCGGCGGTGACCAGGTAGTCCTTGCCGAACTCGGCGCGCAGGGCCTGGGAGAGGTTCTTGAAGGCCGCCGGACCACTGGTGTCGCAGGTGAGGCCGCAGGCGTTCGGGTACTCCCAGTCGATGTCGATGCCGTCGAAGACATCGGCCCAGCGCGGGTCCTCCACGACGCCCTTGCAGGACTTGGCGAACGCGGCCGGGTTCTGCGCGGCCTGGCCGAAGCCGCCGGAGTAGGTCCAGCCGCCGAACGAGTACAGCACCTTGATGTGCGGGTACTTGGCCTTGAGCTGGCGCAGCTGGTTGAAGTTGCCGCGCAGCGGCTGGTCCCAGGCGTCGGCGGTGCCGCTGACGGACTGGTCGGCGGTGTAGGCCTTGTCGGTGGCGGCGTAGGCGTCGTCGAGCTTGCACTGGCCGCCCACGACGTTGCCGAACGCGTAGTTGATGTGCGTGATCTTGGCGGCGGAGCCGGACGTCACCAGGTCCTTGACGTGGTAGTTGCGGCCGTAGACGCCCCACTCGGTGAAGTAGCCGAGGTTGATCTTGCCGCCGGTGGGCGGCGGTTCCTCGGTGTTGCCGGTGGTGCGGACCCGCACCGCGCCGCTGACCGGACCGGTCTGGTCGGCGGTGTCACGGGCCTGGACGGTGTACGAGTAGTCGGTGCCCTTGGCCAGACCGGTGTCCGTGTACGAGGTGCCGGTCACGGTGGCGACCCTGGCGCCGTCGCGCAGCACGTCGTAGTTCTTGACGCCCTTGTCGTCGGTGGCCGCGGACCAGGACAGCCGCACGGAGGTGTCGGTGACGCCCGAGGCACTGGGGGTGCCGGGGGCGGAGGGTGGCGCGTCGCCGGGGACGGAGGTGCCGTCGCAGCCGCCGCCGTTGAGCTTGCAGCCGGTGGGGGAGCCGGAGCCGCTGCCGTTGAAGCCGAAGCTGATGGAGGAGCCCGGGGCGAGGGTGCCGTTCCAGGACTTGTTCTTGGCGGTCCAGTGGTTCCCCGAGGACGTCACATCGGCGTCCCAGGCGGAGGTGACCTTGGTACCGGAGGGGAAGTCCCACTCGACGGTCCAGGAGTTGATCGTCGTGGTGCCGGTGTTCTTCACCGTCCACTTGCCCTCGAAGCCGGAGCCCCAGTCCTGGGTCTTGGCGTAGGTGGCGGTCGCCGAGGTCGCGGCCTGGGCGGGAGTGGCGAGGGCGACGAGAGCGGAGAGGGGGAGGAGCAGGGTGGAGAACCCTGCCACGGCTCTGTGTCTGAAGCGCATACCGCGCCTCCTTCGTGGGGTGAGGGATGTCGCCGTGGGTATGACTGAGCCTTCACACCCACGGTGCCGCGAGGATAGAAAGGTCTGGACCACGGGTCAATAGGTCTGGACCACCCACTCGTTCCGGTCAGATCCCCCATTCCTGCGCCAGGACCGCGGCTTGCACCCGGCTGCGCAGCCCCAGCTTCCCCAGCAGGCGGCTGACGTGGGTCTTCACCGTGGCCTCCGCCATGTCGAGGCGCTTCGCGACGGCGGCGTTGGACAGGCCCTCGCCCAGACAGGACAGCACCTCCCGCTCGCGCCGGGTGAGGGAGTCCAGCACCGCCGGATCGGCCGTGGACCCGCGGACGGGCTTCGCGGCGAACTCGGCGATCAGCCGCCGGGTCACGGCCGGGGCGACGATCCCCTCCCCGCGCGCCACCGTGCGCACGGCCTCGAGGAGGTCCTTCGCCTCCGCGTTCTTCAGCAGGAACCCCGAGGCCCCGGCCCGCAGCGCCCCGAAGACGTACTCGTCGAGGTCGAAGGTGGTCAGCACCAGCACGTCGGCGAGCCCCTCCGCGACGACCTGCCGGGTGGCCGACACCCCGTCCAGGCGTGGCATCTGCACGTCCATCAGCACCACGTCCGGGCGCAGTTCACGGGCGAGCGCCACCGCCTGCTCACCGTCCGCCGCCTCACCCACCACCCCGATGTCGGGAGCGCTGCGCAGGATGAGCACCAGCCCGGCGCGGACGGCGGACTGGTCCTCGGCGACCAGGACGCGGATCATTTGGCCTCCTTCGTGGATACCCCCGGCTTCAGCCGGGGGTGGGGGTACCGCCCGCTTGCGGGGGAGAAATGAAGTTCCTGCGGAGCAGGGCAACGGGCTGTGATGCGCCGTCAGGGCGGATCGCGGTGCTCTGACCCGCGGATTTGGGCTTAAGGCACGGTGGCGCTAGTTTGTGAGCGTGACCACGGCGTATGTGAAGCGGGCGTTCAAGTACCGCTTCCATCCGACCGATGCGCAGGCAGCCGAGCTGTCGCGCACGTTCGGCTGCGTGCGCAAGGTCTACAACCTCGCCCTCGCCGCCCGCACCGAGGCATGGGCGCGGCAGGAGCGGATCAACTACAACGCCACCTCGGCGATGCTGACCGCGTGGAAGAAGACCGAGGAACTCGCCTACCTCAACGACGTGTCCTCCGTGCCGCTGCAGCAGACGCTGCGGCACCTGCAGAACGCGTTCACCCATTTCTTCGGCAAGCGGTCCCAGTACCCCCGCTTCAAGAGCCGGAAGAAGTCCCGCAAGTCCGCCGAGTACACCACCAGTGGTTTCCGCTTCCGCGAGGGGAAGCTGACGCTGGCGAAGATGACCGAGCCGCTGGACCTCGTGTGGTCCCGTCCGCTCCCCGAGGGGGCGACGCCCTCCACGGTGACCGTGTCGCAGGACGCGGCCGGACGCTGGTTCGTGTCGATGCTGTGCGAGGACCCGACCGTGCAGCCGCTGCCCGCCGCGGATGCGGCGGTCGGCATCGACGTGGGCCTGGACCACCTGCTGACCCTGTCCACCGGCGAGAAGATCACCAACCCGAGACACGAGCGCCGCGACCGTACCCGGCTTGCCAAGGCCCAGCGGGCTCTGGCGAAGAAGGGCAGAGGGGACGGAGCCAACCGGCGCAAGGCCCGGATCAGGGTCGCGAAGATCTACGCCCGGATCGCCGACCGGCGCCGGGACCTGCTGCACAAGCTGACCACTCGACTCGTGCGTGAGAACCAAACGCTTGTGATCGAGGACCTGACCGTGCGCAACATGGTCAAGAACCACACGCTCGCCCGGGCCATCTCGGATGCGGGCTGGAGCGAGTTCCGCTCCATGCTGGAGTACAAGGCAGCCTGGTACGGGCGGGAAGTGATCGCGGTCGACCGCTTCTTCCCCTCCTCCAGGTTGTGCTCCGCCTGCGGCACCTTGCAGAAGAAGATGCCGCTGCACGTCCGCACCTGGACCTGCGACTGCGGCACGGTCCACGACCGGGACGTGAACGCGGCGAAGAACCTTCTGGCGGCCGGGCTGGCCGTGTCTGTCTGTGGAGCCGGTGTAAGACCTCAACGGAGTTCTCCGGGCGGGCGGTCGGCGACGAAGCAGAAACCCCCACGGCGCGAGCCGTAGGACTCCCCTCGTTCACGAGGGGGAGGAAGTCAACAGGTGTCTCCTCGCACGACGTCGGTGACGGGGAGGGTGGCGCGCACCTCCCACAGCTTGCCCTCCGGACCGTTCTGCGGACCGGCCTCGAACGTGCCGTCCAGCAGGGCGGCCCGCTCCCGCATGCCGACGAGACCGGCCCCCGAACCCGGCGCGCGCGGGGCGTCCCGGCCGCCGTGGGGACTGGTCACCCGGATGTCGAGGGCGTCGGCCGGCCGGCGCAGGCACACGGTGACCCTGCCCGGCGCGGCATGCTTCAACGCGTTCGTCAGCGACTCCTGCACGATCCTGTACGCGGCGAGTTCCACCGGTGTGGGGACGTCGCTGTACGTGGCGTCGAGGGTGACGTCCAGGCCGTTGGCGCGGGCGCCCTCCACCAGGGTGCCGAGGCCGTCGAGCGTGGGGGTCGCCGCCGGTTCCCGGTCGTCCTCCCCGTCGCGCAGGATGCCGATGAGCCGTCGCATCTCGGACAGTCCCTGCACGCTGTTCTCCCGGATCACGCCGAGTGCCTCCTTGGAGGTACCGGGGTCGTCCAGGGAGAGGGCGGCCGTGGAGTGGATGGCGATCGCGGAGAGGTGGTTGGCGACCATGTCGTGCAACTCGCGGGCCATGCGGGAACGTTCCGCGGTCACAGCCTGGACGC
The DNA here is from genome assembly GCF_029760955.1 of Streptomyces cathayae. Taxonomy (GTDB): domain Bacteria; phylum Actinomycetota; class Actinomycetes; order Streptomycetales; family Streptomycetaceae; genus Streptomyces; species Streptomyces cathayae. The sequence continues at coordinate 2,557,542 of NZ_CP121682.1, read as the reverse complement.
GGTCCATCTCCGCGAGCAGCGCGGTCTGTTCGGCCCGCAGCCGGGCGGCCTCGGCGGCGTCGCGGTGGTTGCGCACGATGAGGCCGGTCGAGGCGGGCGTGAACGTCACGGCGCCGACGACGAGCCCGAGGAGCAGGGCCTCCGGCACCCGCCACACGGCGTAGGGAACCAGCGTCGCCGCGATCGTGAACATGCCGGTGATCCACGGCAGACGGCGGGCGGTGGCGGACGTGCCGTACACGACGGCGGCGTACATCAGGTCCGTGTACATCACGATCGTGGCGATGCTGCCCTGCGTCATGACGTCCGCGGCCAACGCCAGCGTGCCGACGGCCAGGGCGGTGCGCGGGGCGGTGCGGCGCAGCAGTTCGCAGCCGGCGATCACGGCGAGCGGCACGAGGAGCGGCCCGCGGCCGTCGAAGAGCACGGTCGGGTCGTCGCCCGGCCGGACGCCCAGCCCGAAGCCCCACAGCAGCAGCCCGCCGGCGAGTCCGGCGAGCGCGACCCCCACGTCGAAGCGGGGCGGGCGGGACGGTCGCAGGGCCATGGCACCATCCAACACGGTGCGCACACCCGGCGCCTGATCCCCGCGGACGGTCCTGGACTGCATCTTTCGATGTACCGCGAGTTCATCGGTGGCGACGACGCCCCGGGCCGCCCCGCACGGGAGCCTGGAAGGGTGACCGAGAGGAGCGAACCGTGATCGTCGCCTTGATCGCCGCATGCGAGATCGGCTTCTGGGTGCTGCTGGCCGCCGGACTGGCCTTCCGCTACCTGCTGAAGATGCCGCGCACCGGCCTGGCGCTGCTGCTGTGCGAGCCGCTGCTGGAGGTCGTCCTGCTGGTCGCCACCGCGCTGGACCTGAAGAACGGTGCCGAGCCGGGCTGGGCGCACGGTCTGGCAGCGCTCTACATCGGCTACACCGTGGGCCACGGCCACCGCACCGTGAAGTGGCTCGACGGCCACGCCGCCCACCGGTTCGGCGGTGCCCCGAAGCCGGCCGGCCCGCCCCGCTACGGCACGGCCCGCGCCCGGCACGAGGCCAGGGTGTGGCTGGGCACGCTGGCGGGGGCCGCCGTGGCCACCGTCCTGCTCCAGCTCGCCATCCGGTACGTCGGCGACGCGAGCCGGGTGGGCTCCCTGGAGAGCTGGCGCACCACCGCCTGGCAGGTGACCGGCATCCACGGCCTGATCGCCCTGACGTACTGGATCTGGCCGAAGAAGGCTCCGGCGGGCACGCAGGCGAAAGAGCCCGTCACCGCGAAGGAGAACCTCCGCCACTGAAAGGGGGCCGGAGGCGGGTGCCTTGCCGAAAACCGTGAGCAGTCGACGGGAAAGTGTCACGTAAGCCCTCAGATGAGCGGCATCAGGACAGATATGGCCGAAGTGCTCACGGCTTTGGGGCGGTGTGTCGTCCCCGGGACGTGGTCGAGTGCCCCGGCAGCGCACACGTCGAGGCCGCCGGCCCGCCGGACGATGGGGGGAACACCACCCGCACGAGCAGCCGGCCGCCCTCGGCGAGACCCGATGCGCCATCACTCGACCTCACGCCCGCCGGGCAGCACGACCGTCCCCGACCCGTGACGCCACCTCCAGATCCCTTACGACCCGGTCGCCCGGCCTGAACGCCCTGGGGATCGATGCCTTGCCCCGGCGCCGGATCGACCAGCAACCGGGTACCGGTTCCCACAGAAGCCCTCGGTGCCGAGCCCCGTACACGTCGTCCTGTACGGGGTCCGGCTGGGACTTGCGCGTAACCACTTCCGGCCGTCTTGCCGTTGTACGGCTGCACGGTGTGCCGCAAGCGCGACAAGGGGGTCGTCCATGGCGAACAGCAGCAGTACAGCAGTCGAGTCGTCCGACAGTCTCAAGGCGTTCGGCGCGGCCCTGAAGACGTTCAGGGAACGGGCCCTGCTCACCCAGGAGCAGCTCGCCGAGCGGCTCAACTACTCGCACGCGTCGGTCGCCTCGGTCGAGCAGGGAAGACGGATGCCGACCGCCGCCTTCGTCGAGCGGGCGGAGGAGGCGCTGGAGGCGTTCGGGGTGCTGCGGGCCATGGTCCGGCACCTCGGGCGGCAGCGGGGACTGGCGGTCTGGTTCCGGGAGTGGGCTCAGTTGGAGGAGTCCGCGGTCGGTCTGTGCACGTACGAGTGCCGGGTGGTGCCCGGGCTGCTCCAGACCGAGGCGTACACCCGGGCGGTGATGCTCAACGTGCCGCCCCCGCCCACCGAGGAGCAGTTGGAGCAGCGGATCGCCGCGCGGCGGGCGCGGCAGGACCTGCTCAGGCGTACACCGCCGATCGCGTTCAGCTTCATCGTCGAGGAGTCGGTGCTGCTGCGGCACACGGGAGGCGAGGAGGTCACCCGGGAGCTGCTCGGCCATCTCCTCGCCTGCACGGAACCGTGGAACGTGGAGCTGCAGATCATGCCGCAGCGGCAGCCGTACCACGCGGGCACGGATGGGCCCATGCGTCTTTTGGAGACCCCGGAACGCCAGTGGGTCGGGTACGCGGAGGGTCAGAAGACCGGACAGCTGGTTTCTGACCGGGAAGCAGTGAGCGTGATGCAGATGCGCTATGCCAAGATGCGCTCGCAGGCCCTGTCCCCGGCGGACTCGGTGGAGTTGTTGCAGAGGATGCGAGGAGCGCTATGAACACCGTCAACGAGCTGGACTGGTTCAAGAGCAGCTACAGCGGATCCGAGGGCGACGACTGTGTGGAGGTCGCGCTCGCCCCCGGAGTCGTGCACGTACGCGACTCCAAGCAGCAGGACGGGCCCCGGTTCGCGGTCTCCCCTTCCGCCTGGGGTGCTTTCCTCGGAGGTGCGGAGGGCTGAACGGCGGGTGCCGCCGTCGGCCCGTGTGATCAGGGACCACTCGGTTCCGGGCACACGGGCTGACGGCGGTGACGGCTTCCGTGCCGCTCCCCGGGGAGAAGGCCGGCGGGTGCTAGCGCTCCCCGCCCGGTACCCACAGCACGTCGCCGGTCTCCTTGTTGGCGATGCGGGCCAGGATGAAGAGGAGGTCGGAGAGGCGGTTGAGGTAGGTGGCGGTGAGGGGGTTCATGGTGTCGCCGTGCGCCTCCATGGCCGCCCAGGTGGAGCGCTCCGCGCGGCGGACCACCGTGCAGGCCTGGTGGAGGAGGGCGGCGCCCGCCGTGCCTGCCGGGAGGATGAAGGAGCGCAGCTTCTCCAGCCGCTCGTTGAAGTGGTCGCAGTCCTTCTCCAGCCGGTCCACGTAGAACTGCTCGACCCGCAGCGGCGGGAACTCGGGGTTCTCCACCACCGGCGTCGACAGGTCCGCGCCCACGTCGAACAGGTCGTTCTGCACGCGGGTGAGGACCGTGACGACCTCCTCGTCCAGGGCACCCAGCGCGATCGCGGTGCCGATCACCGCGTTCGCCTCGTTGGCGTCGGCGTAGGCGGCGATGCGCAGGTCGGTCTTGGCGACCCGGCTCATGTCACCGAGGTTGGTGGTGCCCTTGTCGCCGGTCTTCGTGTAGATGCGTGTCAGATTGACCATGCGGCCAGCCTAGTGACGCCCAGGCTTTCCGGACACCGGTGTGCCGACCGTCACGGCCCGCCGTGACGGTCGGTCTCGCGTGGGGTGGAGCGCCGGTCAGATCCCGCAGCTGGGTGCCGACCAGTACGGTGACGGGTCGAAGGCCACATGGGTGTGGTCGTTGTGGCCGGGGTAGCCGGGGCCGAGGATCTCGGAGAAGCCGTGGACCCGGGACTGGCGGGCGAGGGTGCAGAAGCTCGGCGAGCCGACGAGGTCGGCCGCGTCGCCGTAGAGGTGACGGCTGGTCGACGAGCCGCCGACCGCGCTGTTGCAGGCGTAGGAGCGGAAGCCGCTGGAGATGGTGATCGGCACGTCACCGAGCGCGTGCCGCAGTGCCTCCAGCTTCCACATGGTCTTCAGCGCGTTCGCCTTGGCGGTGGCGGCCGACACCGCGCCGCCCGACCAGGTGGAGTTGCACTTGTTGAGTTCGGCGTAGCTGAAGTGGACGGGCGTGCAGTCGGCGTCCTGGAGCGCGTAGATCTTGCTGAAGGTCTGCGGACCGGCGACACCGTCGGCGGGCAGTCCGTACGCCGACTGGAACTTCTTGACGGCGGCGGTGGTGCGGGCACCGTACTGGCCGTCGTAGGAGAGCCGCTCGCCCGAGGTCACCCAGCCGGCGACCCGGATCTGCAGCTGTGTCACATCGCTGCCGGAGGTGCCCTGGGACAGGGTGCGGTTCCAGGTGTAGCACGAGTCGGCGTGCGCCGTGCCGGCGGTGGCGCCCACCCCGAGGGCCATACCCGCCATGATCATGACAAATGAGAGGAGGGTGCGTGTCGCGCGTCTCAGCATTCCGGCCTCCCGACCGTCCGTCGCTGGATGGAGGGGTGCCGCCCGCCCGGACGGCGCCCGCCGACCAGCGTGCGGCACGGTGCTACGCGCGTCAACAATCAGTGGGTGAATGACTGGAGTTGACGGTCAGGAGGGTTGGTGGCCGAACCTGAGGAACCTCGGAGGCGGCGGGAGTGATGGGTGTCTCACTGCGTGAGACGTGACACGCATTACTAACCCCTCACACATTCGCCCGCGGGCGCTAGTGTCCGCGAGTGACGTACAGGAACAGTGTGTGAGTGTTTCGAAGGGGAGTCGCACAGTGGCACGGAAGCTCGCCGTCATCGGGGCCGGCCTCATGGGGTCCGGAATCGCCCAGGTCTCCGCTCAGGCGGGCTGGGACGTCGTCCTGCGCGACGTCACCGACGAGGCGCTCACGCGAGGTGTCGACGGGATCAAGTCGTCGTACGACAGGTTCGTGGGCAAGGGCAGGCTCGAGGCCCACGACGCCGACGCGGCCCTCGCCCGGATCACCACGACCACCGACCTGGACGCCTGCGCGGACGCGGACGTCGTGGTCGAGGCGGTCTTCGAGAAGCTCGAGGTCAAGCACGAGATCTTCCGCGCCCTCGACGGGATCGTGCGCGAGGACACCGTGCTCGCCTCCAACACCTCGGCCATCCCGATCACCAAGATCGCGGCCGTGACGGAGCGCCCGGAGCGGGTCGTCGGCGCGCACTTCTTCTCGCCGGTGCCGATGATGCAGCTGTGCGAACTGGTCCGCGGCTACAAGACCAGCGACGAGACCCTCGCCACCGCGCGCGAGTTCGCCGAGTCGGTCGGCAAGACCTGCATCGTCGTCAACCGCGATGTGGCCGGCTTCGTGACCACCCGCCTGATCAGCGCCCTCGTCGTCGAGGCCGCCAAGCTCCACGAGTCGGGTGTGGCGAGCGCCGAGGACATCGACCTGGCCTGCAAGCTGGGCTTCGGTCACGCCATGGGGCCGCTGGCCACCGCCGACCTGACCGGCGTCGACATCCTGCTGCACGCCACCGGGAACATCTACACCGAGTCCCAGGACGAGAAGTTCGCCCCGCCCGAGCTGATGCGCCGGATGGTTGACGCCGGTGACATCGGCCGGAAGAGCGGGCAGGGCTTCTACGCGTACTGATCACCCCGAACACCCCGGTGCTCATCACGCACCGGGGTGAATTCGGTGTCGGTTCGCTCACACGGAGCAACCTCTGCGGGCTCCACGCAGTCAGAGGGTGCATCACCGTCGCCAAAAACGTGAGAAGCCCGAACACCTCAAGAACCTGTACACCTTAAAAACGGAGCACGGCACGCACGGGAGCGCATATGCATATCAGGGGCGACCACGCCGAACTGGTCGTCGGGGGCCGCCTCGATGTCCGCAACGCGGCGGACGCCCGTACGGTCCTGCACTCGGCCGTCGACGACGGAGTCGGTGATCTGCTGTTGGACCTGTCCGAGCTGGACTCCTGGGACGCCACCGGACTCGGCGTGATCATGGGAGTCCACCGACGGGCCGGCCGCTGCGGCCGGCGGCTGGTGCTGCGCGACGTACCGCCACAGCTGCAGCGCCTGCTGGTGGCCACCCGGCTGCACCGGATCCTGGCGATCGAGGGGGGCATCGGGGTGGACACGCCGCCCCGTGTGTGAGGTCCGTACGGGGGACGCGCCGGACGAACCGGATGCACGGGGTGAACCGGATGCGCCGGACGGACCCGACGGCCGGCAGGATCCGGCCGGCCCGGTGAGAGCCCCCGGCGACCCGTGCGACGTGCGCAGAATCCTCACGAGACTGTGATGTCCCGGACCGGACGCCACCCCGGACTGTCGTAGATACTGGGAGAAGGTTTAGGGTTCGGCTGCCCGCTGCCTCATCCACCCTCGAGCGGGCCCGGGCCAAGAGCGACAGCGCGGTGTGCAGCAAGGCCGGGAGGGGCTTGGACCCAGGCACACGACGCTTTTGGGGGGCTAGGACCTTATGGACCCGAACAACCCGGGACCCGAGGAGTACGGTCGTGACGGCGACGGACACGCGCCGCGCCAGCGCCCGCCCAGGGAATCCCTCACATCCGACTTCGGGCAGCCCACGCCCGTGCTCGCCCGCACGGTGCAGCTCGTCTCCGGCGACTTCCTGCTGACCGTCAATCCCGTCGACGGCAGTGAGATAGAACCCTGCCCGCCCGCCGAGCGGCCCGCACGCCCCGTGAAGCTGACGGAGGCCGAGCGCGCCGAGGCCGAGCAGGCCGCCCGGCCGCCCGTCCCGCCCGGCCCGTCCCGGCCGGAGCTGCCGCTGACGGCCCGCCAGGACGAGCGGGAGAAGCTGCTCCGGCTGCTCGCCCGCGGCCGCTCCGTGCGCCTCACCGGCCCCGCGGGCGCCGGCCGTACCCGGCTGCTCGACGTCGTCGCCGAGGACTGCGCGGACCTCGCCCCCGACGGCGTGGTCCGCCTGGACGGCCACCGCCGCAGCGCCGACGATCTGCTGTACGACCTCTTCCACGCCGTGCACAGCGCGCCGCTGTACCGCCCCGGCCGGGACGAACTCGCCGACTGTCTCCGTGAGGTCGGCGCGGTCGTCGTCATCGACGACCTCGGGTTCGGCGGCGCCGCCCTCGACGAACTGCTCGACGCGACACCCGAGTGCGCCTTCCTGCTCGGCGCCACCCCGGACGTGCCCGCCCCGTCGGCCGACTCCGCCGTGGAGGAGGTCGTCCTCGACGGACTCGACCGCGCGGCCGGTCTCGACCTGCTGGCGCGCGCCGTCGACCGGGACCTCACCGAGGACGAGTCGAACTGGGCCGGTGACCTCTGGTTCGAGTCCGAGGGCCTGCCGCTGCGCTTCGTCCAGGCCGGTGCCCTGCTGCGACAGCGCGACCGGCTGCGCGCCGGCACCAGCGCCGTCGACGAGTTCGGCGTCTTCGAGGACGTCTGGCCCGGCGACCCGTCCGACGAACTGCCCGCCGACGCCGTCGACGCCGTCGACGGTGACGAGGTCCCGCTGCCCTCGCTCGGCGAGGCGGCCGCTCCCGCCCCGCTGCTCGCGGCACGGCTCAGCGCCTCCGCCCGCGCCACCCTGCGGTTCGCCGTCGCGCTCGGCGGTGAACTCCCGCACCAGGCGCACCTGCCCGCGCTGGTCGGCGACACCCACGCCGACGCCGCGCTCGGTGAGCTGGCCGCCTGCGGGCTGGCCGCCCCGGCCGGCTCCCGCTACCGGCTCGCCGCCGGCGTACCGGCCCAGCTGGAGGCCGCCGGGTACGCCGACGGGGCGCAGGCGCAGGCCCGCACCGCCGCCCAGCACTACGCCTGGTGGGCCGGGCACCCCTCGGTCACCCCGGAACGGGTCTGCGCCGAGGCCGACGCGGTGCTCGCCGCGCTCGCCGTGGTGGCGCCGCTCGCCTCGGCCGCCGACGAGGGCGAGGAGGACGTGGCGGTGCAGCTGGCCCGCACCGCCGCCCCCGCGTTCGCCGCGGGCCTGCACTGGAACGCCTGGGAGCGGGCCCTGCGGGCCGGCGCGGAGGCCGCCCGGCTCGCCGGAGACGTGGCGGAGGAGGCCTACTTCCGCCACGAGCTCGGCATCCACGCCCTGTGCGTGGGGGAGCTGGACCGCGCCCGTGCCGAACTGGAGGCCTCCGTCGGCCTGCGCGGGGCCGTCGCCGACAAGCGCGGCGCCATCGCCGGACGCCGGGCGCTGGCCCTGGTCAGCGACCGCTCCGGCATCCCGGCGGCGCTCGCGCCGACCGCGGGGGAGGAGGTGCCGGAGGCCCGGTACGAGGAGTCGGCCTCGCCGCCCCGCGGGGTGCCGATGGCCTTCCCGGAGCTGCAGCCGCCCACCGACACCGGCCTGGTCGTCCACCACACCGCGCCCGTGCCGGTGTTCGCGCCCAAGGCCACGCCCAAGGCCGGCGTCGGGCTGAAGGGCCTGGCCCGGCGCAACCTCGTGGCGGCCGGCGCGGGCGCGCTGCTCGTCGCCGTGCTGGGCACGGTGGTCACCCTCGGAGCGACCTCGGAGAACGAGCCCGGCACCCCGTCGGAGAACGTCGGCGTCAACCCGTCCGCGAGCCAGGGGGCCGACGACGGCAGCCTGGGTGCGGACCGGCGGACCGAGGAGGGCGGTGACACCGGTGACGCCACCAGCCGGCCCGCCGACCCCGGCCCGGACGGCACCCTCGGCACCTCCGACGACCCGACGCCGACGGCCACGGAGTCGGGCGAGGCCTCGGCCGACCCGGGCGACACCGACAAGCCGGACGACTCGACGACCACGCCCTCCACGCCGTCGGCGTCGTCCTCGTCCGCGAAGCCGCCGAAGACGACCGAGCCGAGCGATCCCGTCGACGAGACGACCGATCCGGAGCCGGCCCCGACCACCTCGACGCCGGATCCGCCCGCCCCGACGACGGGCCCGACGGAGGACTACACCCCGCCGCCGCCGGAGACGTCCGACTCGGCGAGCGGCCCCACCTCCTCCACCCCGGCCCAGACGGAGTCGGGGGCGAGCAGTTCGGCGAGCGCCCCGCAGAGCAGCGAGGCGGGCACACCGAGCAGCTCCGGAACAGCGGTGATCTGACACCCCGGGCGTCCGCGGACGCCCGGGAACACTTTCGGGCATGTGTGGAGGGCCGGCTCCCCGACGGGGGGGCCGGCCCTCCACACATGCCGTGACGCCGCTCAGAACAGGCGCAGTTTGTCGTCCTCGATGCCCCGCATGGCGTTGTAGTCGAGCACCTGGCAGCCGATGCCCCGGTCGGCGGCGAGCACCCGGGCCTGCGGCTTGATCTCCTGGGCCGCGAACACGCCGCGCACCGGGGCGAGATGCGGATCGCGGTTCAACAGCTCCAGATAGCGGGTGAGTTGCTCCACGCCGTCGATCTCACCGCGCCGCTTGATCTCCACCGCGACGGTCTGTCCCTCGGCGTCGCGGCAGAGGATGTCGACGGGGCCGATGGCGGTCATGTACTCGCGGCGGATGAGGGTGTAGCCCTCGCCGAGGGTCTCGATGCGGTCCGCGAGCAGTTCCTGGAGGTGCGCTTCCACGCCGTCCTTGATCAGGCCGGGGTCGACGCCCAGTTCGTGCGAGGAGTCGTGCAGGACCTCCTCCATCGTGATGATGAGTTTCTCGCCCGCCTTGTTGACGACGGTCCAGATCCCCTCCTCGTCACCGCTGCCCTCTTTGAGCGTGCAGGGCGGCGACATCCAGTTCAGGGGCTTGTAGGCCCGGTCGTCGGCGTGGATCGAGACACTTCCGTCCGCCTTGACCAGGATCAGGCGGGGTGCCGAGGGCAGGTGCGCGGTGAGCCGCCCGGCGTAGTCCACGGAGCAGCGGGCAATGACGAGACGCATGGTCGGCAACGCTACTCGACGGGCCGCGGTCGAGGCGATTCGCCCGCTCCCGCGAACGACTCGGAACCAGGCCGCAGGAGCCACTCCAGACCCTCGAGGCGTGTCCTGTATCTCCTGGAAAGCGCGTGTTCGGCGATGGCCGATTCCCGGCCCACAGCAAGTCCCCCATCCTGGGATTCTCCTGGTGCGGCCCCGGTCAGTTGCTTACGGTAGTGAACGGGAGGTCGCGACGTGTGCACGCAGCGTGTCGGATTCTGCGAACTCCCGTATCTGTCAGGCAACCCCCGCCCGGCGGGGGTGCGAGAGGAGAACCCATGTCGCTCGACGTCTCACCGGCCCTACTCGAACAGGCCGAGCGAGGCGAGGTCGACGAAGCAGACTTCGTCGACTGCGTCCGGACCTCCCTGCCCTACGCGTGGGAGATGATCAGCTCCCTGGTGGCCCAGTTGAAGGTGGACGGCGGAGAGTTCGCCGACAACCAGACGCCTCCGCCGGACGAGCAGGCTCGCGGTCAGCTGCTGCGTGCGCTCGCGAGTGACGCGATACGCGGCGCGCTGCAGCGGCACTTCGGCGTCCGGCTGGCCTTCCAGAACTGCCACCGGGTGGCCGTGTTCCCGCTCGACTCCTCGGTCGACGAGAGGCTGACCAAGTTCACCTCGGTCCGCGGGCAGTTGCTGAACCAGTCGCCGGAACTGCGCGACTGCTGACGCGCCACGTAGCTTGCCGCTCCGTACGCGGGAGGTGCGCTCTGTACCGGGGCGGCAAGTCTCACCGGAATCCCCCGCTCGTTCAGACGAGTTGGGGGATCACCTCGGCACCGAGCCGCCGTACGTTCTCCTCGGTCGCCGCGAGGTCGCCGGACCCCTCGACGAGCAGGGCGAACCGGGAGATGCCGGTCCGCTCGCTGGTCGCGGCGAGCCGGTCCGCGCACAGCCGCGGGGAGCCCACCGGGTGCAGCCCGCAGAGCAGTTCGGTGTAGGCCAGCGGGTCGCGCATCCGCCGCTCCCGGCCGTCCACCGTGACATGGGCCTCGAGTCCCTGCCGCAGCCAGCCGGGCAGCGCCTTGAGCAGCGTCTCCGCCGCGTCGGTGCGCCGGTCGGCGATCTGCACGACGCCGGCCGACACATGGGCCGCGCGGTGGACCTCCGCCGCCGGCCGTCCGCAGGCACGCGCGTGCCGCTGCCACAGGGCGACCATCTCGCCCTTCTCCTCGTCCCCCACGTGCATGCCGAGCAGCATCGGCAGCCCGCGCTCGGCCGCGAGCCGCACGCTCGCCGGGGAGGTGCAGGCGACCACGACCTCGGGGCCCTCCACCTCGGTGAGGCACTCCGAGGGGCGCGGGACGACGGGCACTTCACGGAACCGGAAGCGCTCCCCGGCGGCCGCGACCGAGGGGTCGCGCAGCCAGCGCGTCAGGAGATCGAGTGATTCGGGGAACCCCTTCTCGTACGCCTCGAGGCCGGACCCGAAGACCTCCAGGTCGACCCACGGTCCGCCGCGCCCGACGCCCAGCGAGAACCGCCCGCCGCTGGTGACGTGCAGCAGCGCGGCCTGCTCGCCGAGCGCCACCGGGTGGACGGTGGGCAGCACGCTGACCGCCGTACCGACCCGGATGCGGCGGGTGCGGCCCAGCAGCAACGCCGCCAGGGTGACCGCCGACGGGCAGGTGCCGTACGGCACGAAGTGGTGCTCGCCCAGCCAGACCGCGTCCAGCCCGGCCTCCTCGGCCACCTCGGCCGAACGGACCGCTCGGTGCAGTGCCTCCCCTTCGCCCTGCCCGGGGAACCGGGCGGCCAACACGAAACTTCCCACGCGCATTGCTTTCCTGCTTCCTTGGCTCCGACGCGGAGCTCCCCCACAGGGCATAACCGTCTGACACGTGCCGAGGACACGGCTGGGAGGGGAATTTTACGGATTGTCTGCAGAATGGGCGGTTCTGGAACGAGTGTTGCGCTCTTGTGAAGGGAAGCTTGTGATGTTTGGTTCCCTACGCGTACCCCGGTCGGCGCCGCGTAGGCTGGAAGCAGTCCCGCATCCTGTATAGCCCCGTGAGGTGTTCTGTGTCCCCGCGTCGCAACCGACCCAAGGGAGCCGGTTCGTCCGGCCGGAGCGCCGGGGACGACCGTTCCGGGCGGTACGGCGGCTGGCAGTCCACCGAGAACTGGCAGGGCGAGGAATGGAGCGTGCGGCACGTGGCGGGCTCCAGTGCCCAGGGCAAGGCGTACCGCTGCCCCGGCTGCGACCAGCTGATCCCGGACGGGGTGCCGCACGTGGTGGCCTGGCCGGCGCACGCGGGGGCCGACGACCGCCGGCACTGGCACAAGGCCTGCTGGAACGCGAAGGACCGCCGCACCACGCGGGTGCAGCGGTCCCGTAACGCGCCGAGGTTCTGAGCCCGGCGGTCGCTGTTCCGGCCGGCTCCTACACGTCCCGCTCCCCCAGCAGGAGGAAGGCGCCGCCGAGCGCCGCGGCCGTGACCCCGAGCATGATCCACAGCGGGTCCCAGCCGGACGGTCCGGACGTGCTCAGGGAGTTGGAGTAGAAGACGCTCAACTGGTTCGGGATGGAGTACTCGAACAGGGCGTCGCGCACGCCCTCCAGCGAGGAGGCGAACATGAACATCGCGATCACCAGCGGGGCGAGCAGGGCGCCGATCATGAGGGTGATGGCGCCCGCCGAGTGCCGGACGATCGAGCCGACGGCCAGCGAGAGCGTGCCGAGCAGGGCGAGGTGGAGCGAGATGCCGACGGTGGCCTTCAGCCACTCGTCGCCGGTGGGCTGTCCCGCGTTGTTGCCCTCCAGCATCACCATGTGCAGGAACGCGACGGCCGTCGCGGACAGCAGCGTCACCGTGAAGGCGATCAGGAAGAACACCAGGGCCTTCGCCGCGAGCACCCGCCCGCGCGAGGGGCAGGCCACCATGGTGGTGCGGATCATGCCGGTGCCGTACTCCGTGGCCGTGGTCAGCACGCCCAGCGAGACGAGGCACATGCTGCCCAGGAGCAGTCCGAAGAAGCCCAGGGACAGGGCGCTCTCACCGTTCAGGTCCGTGTCGGTGCTCGCCACCACCACACCGGTCAGCAGTCCGATGCCGACGACGAGCAGCACGAACACGCCCAGCGTCCACATCGTGGAGCGCAGCGACCGGATCTTCGTCCACTCGGAGGCGAGCGCGTGCCCCAGGTGCGTGCGCACCACCGGGATCGGCGAGTGGTAGCCGGGCTCCGCCGCCTGCCACACGGGCGCGGCCTGCTGGGTCGGGGGCTGGGGCGTGCTCATCGGGCGTCCTCGGGCTTGGCCACGTCGGAGCTGGACGGGCTGGGCGGGCTGGGCTGGGCGGCGGGCGGCGCGGCCGCCGGGGGAGCGGCTGCCGGGACGGGCTGGGCGTACGGGTTGGCCGGAGGGGCCGCCGGGGCGGCTCCGGGGGCGCCCGGAGCGCCGTACGGGCCCGCGGGAGCCTGCGGTGCGCCCGGGGCCGCCCCGAACTGCTGGGCGCCCTGCTGGGGCGGCGGCGGGGCGTACCAGCCGGGCTGACCCTGGCCCGGCACCGGCACCGGCGGCTGCATGCCCGGCGGCAGCGGCTGCTGGAGCCCTGCCTTCTGGTCGTCGGTCGAGCGGTAGTCGACCGCCCCCTGCGTCATCCGCATGTACGCCTCCTCCAGCGAGGCCTGGTGCGGTGACAGCTCCCACAGCCGTACGCCGGCCTCGTGGGCGATCTCACTGACGCGCGGCAGCGGCAGTCCCATCACCCGCAGCGCGCCGTCCTGCTCGGGCAGCACCTGGCCGCCGGCCTCGCTGAGCGCGGCGGACAGCTTCTCGCGCTGCTGCGGCTCGGTGTCGGGCGTGCGCACCCGTGCGAAGTCGGCGGAGTTGGCCGAGATGAAGTCCTTCACGCTCATGTCGGACAGGAGCTGTCCCCGGCCGATCACGATGAGGTGGTCGGCGGTCAGCGCCATCTCGCTCATCAGGTGGGACGAGACGAAGACCGTACGGCCCTCCGCGGCGAGCGACTTCATCAGGGTGCGCACCCAGAGGATGCCCTCGGGGTCGAGGCCGTTGACCGGCTCGTCGAACAGCAGCACCTGGGGGTCGCCGAGCAGCGCGGCGGCGATGCCGAGCCGCTGGCCCATGCCCAGGGAGAAGCCCTTGGAGCGCCGCCCGGCCACCTCGTGCAGCCCGACCACACCGAGCACCTCGTCCACCCGCCGGGCCGGGATGCCGGACAGCTGGGCCAGGCTCAGCAGGTGGTTGCGGGCGGACCGGCCGCCGTGCACGGCCTTGGCGTCCAGCAGCGCGCCGACCTGCCGGGCGGCGTTGGGCAGCCTGCGGTAGGGGTAGCCGCCGATCGTGACGTGGCCCGCGGTGGGGTTGTCCAGGCCGAGGATCATCCGCATCGTCGTGGACTTGCCCGAACCGTTGGGGCCGAGGAAGCCGGTGACGGCACCGGGGCGCACCTGGAAGGAAAGGTTGTACACAGCGGTCTTGTCGCCATACCGCTTGGTCAGGCCGACTGCCTCGATCATGCTCCGCCCATCGAGAGGTTCAGGACAACGAGGGCACACGCCCCCCGTAAGGGTTAGGAGGATATCGAGAGGCTGACGGTTCCACCCAAGGGGAGGTAAAGACGGTGGAAAACCGGCCCCGCCCCACCCCACCTTCCGGACCGGGCCGGGCGCCCCCTTCGCCCGCCCGCGCCCTGCCCCGGGGGCCCGTCCGGCGGACCACGCCGCAGACGCGGGGGCCGGCACGCCCTCCCCCGAGCCCTTCGAGCAGGGGGACCCCCGACGCCCCGCTCACCCGCGCCGACGAGGCACCGTCGGCTTCCTGCGGCCTGATCCGCCGGACAGGCCCTACGCGTCGCGCTTCCTCAGCACCAGGTATCCGCCGACGAGCGCCGCGACCACCCACAGCGCCATGATGCCGAGGCCGCCCCAGGGCCCGTACGGGGTGTCGTCGTCGAGGGGTGCGACCACCTGCATGATCCTGCTGCCCGCCTGGTCGGGCAGGAATCGGCCGATCTTCTTCGTCGCGTCGACGTTGGCCAGGATGCTGGAGATCAGGAAGAAGAACGGCATCAGGATGCCCAGCGACAGCATCGGGGAGCGCAGCATGGTGGCGACGCCCATCGAGAACACCGCGATCAGGGTCATGTAGAGACCGCCGCCGAGGACGGCCCGCAGCACCCCCTCGTCCCCGAGGGACGCGCTGTGCTCGCCGAGCATCGCCTGCCCGAGGAAGAAGGCGGCGAAGCTGGTGACCATGGAGACGACGAGCGCGAGCGCGGTGGCCACGCCGAGCTTGCCGGCCAGGAAGGCACCGCGCTGCGGTACCGCGGCCAGCGAGGTGCGGATCATGCCGGTGCTGTACTCGTTCGACACCACCAGCACCCCGAACACGATCATCGCGAGCTGGCCGAGGCTCATCCCGGCGAAGCTGATGAACGTCGGATCGAAGGAGAGCCGGCTCCGCGGGCTCATGGTGTCGAACTCGCGCGCCGACAGTGCCGAGATCAGCATGCCGAGCGCGATGGTGACGACCACCGCCAGGGAGAGCGTCCACACCGTGGACGCCACCGACCGGATCTTGGTCCACTCGGACCGGACGACCTGTGCCGCCGCCATGCTCAGCCCCTCTTCCAGCCGTCGCCCCACTGCTGCGGGGGCGCGGACGTACCGGAGTGCGCGTGGTACTCCACCGACTCCGCGGTCAGCCGCATGAACGCCTCCTCCAGGGAGGCCTGCTGCGGGCTCAGTTCGTGCAGCACCAGCTGGTGGGCGGCCGCCAGTTCCCCGACCTGCTCGGCCTTGGCGCCGTCCACCTCCAGCACCTCGCCGCTCTCGACGGCCGTGATCCCGGCCTCGTGCAGCACGTCCAGCAGCCGTTCCCGCTGCGGGCAGCGGATCCGGACGTACGAACGGGAGTTGTGCTCGATGAAGTCGGCCATGGAGGTGTCGGCGAGCAGCCGGCCCTGCCCGATGACGACGAGGTGGTCGGCGGTCAGCGCCATCTCGCTCATCAGGTGGGAGGAGACGAAGACCGTACGGCCCTGCGCGGCGAGCGACTTCATCAGGGTGCGGATCCAGTGGATGCCCTCGGGGTCGAGACCGTTGACCGGCTCGTCGAACATCAGGATGCGCGGATCGCCGAGCAGCGCGCCCGCGATGCCGAGCCGCTGGCCCATGCCGAGCGAGAACCCCTTGGTCTTCTTCCTCGCGACGGAGGTCAGCCCCACCGTGTCCAGCACCTCGTGCACCCGCTGCCGGGGGATGCCGTTGCTCTGGGCGAGACACAGCAGATGGTTGAAGGCGCTGCGGCCGCCGTGCGCGGCCTTGGCGTCCAGCAGCGCGCCGATGTGTTTCAACGGGTCCTTGAGCCGGTCGTAGTGCCGGCCGTCGATGCGGACGTCGCCGGCCGTGGGCCGGTCCAGGCCCAGCATCATCCGCATGGTGGTGGACTTGCCCGCGCCGTTGGGACCGAGGAACCCCGTGACGATGCCCGGCCTGACCGTGAAGGTCAGGTTGTTGACCGCCATCTTCTCGCCGTACCGCTTGGTCAGCCCCTCGAGCTCGATCATGCCGCCACGCTAGAACGGGACGAAGCCCTCTGCCAACTCCGTGGCAGAGGGCTTCACCGATGTTCGGTCCCTGTATCCCGGCCGGTTACCGGGTCTGCTGGGCCGGAACCCCGCGGGAGGCGGACTCGTCCTCGGCCGGCGTGCCGGCCGCGGCCACCGCGGCACCCGTGAGCGTCGCCAGCATCTCGCGGACGTTGGTCAGCTGGGCGTTGATGGAGTCGCGGCGGTTGGTGAGCGCCGCCAGCTCCCGCTCGGACTCCGAACGGATCCGGTCGGCCTTGGCGTTGGCGTCGGCCACGATGTCCTCGGCCTGGCGCTGAGCGGTCTCCACCGTCTGGCGGGCCCGGCGCTCGGCGTCGGTGCGCAGCTTCTCCGCCTCCAAGCGCAGCTGCTCCGCGCGGTGCTCGATCTCGGCGAGGCGCTTCTCGGCCTTGGCCTGACGCGAGGCCAGGTCGCGCTCGGACTGCTCGCGCCGCTTGGCCAGGTTCGTCTCGAAGTCGGCGGCGGCCTGCGCGGCCTTCGCGCGGGTCTCCTCGAAGAGGGCGTCCGCCTCCTCGCGCTTGGACTGCGCGTCCTTCTGCGCGTCCGACCGCAGCTGAGAGGCCTCGCCCTGGGCCTTCTCGACGATCCGGACGCCCTCGTCCTCGGCCTTCGCCTTGCGCTCGGCGGAGTACGACTCCGCGTCGTTGCGCACCTGCTGGGCGGCCGACTCGGCGAGTTCACGGTGCTGCTCGGCCGCGCGCCGGGCCTCCTCACGGAGGTCCTTCGCCTCCTCCTCGGCCAGCCGCAGGATCTTCTCCACGCGCGCGCCGAGCCCCGCGTACGACGGCTCGGCGTCGGTGACCTGGGACTGGGCGTTCTGCGTCTCGAGGTGGAGCTCCTCGATGCGCTTTTCCAGAGCGGTGATGCGGGCGAGAGCGCTGTCACGGTCGGAGACGAGCTTGGAGATGCGTTCGTCCACCTGAGCGCGGTCGTATCCACGCCGCACAAGCTCGAAGCCGTAGGGGGAAGTGTCGCTCATGGGATTCCTGTCGAATGAGGACCGGTGAGGTGATAGGGGGAATCCTAGGCGTCGAAGCGCTGTGTCATCGAGTGGATGCACGTTTGATACGGAGAATGACACCCCTTTTGGGTGGCCGGTACCTGGAGCGCTTGCCAAGTGGGTACTCAAACCCCCTTGTAGGCACGGGATTTGCCATGCCGACAAGGGGTTTCCCGCGCCCTCGAAGAGTTTGACCGGTTCGTTATACGGCGCCCTAACTGTCCGAAGACTTGCTCCGCTGGCCCGGCGGACCGGCCGCCGCGGCGGCCTTCACCCCGTTGTCCTTGCCGCCGCCCGGAGCCTCGAACGACTCCAGCGCCTCCAGGACGTCCTGCACTCGGGAGATCTCGACGTTGATGTCCGCGCGCCGCCGCACCAGGACCTCCAGCTCGCGCTTGCCCTCCTCGACCGTGGCCCGTGCCTCGCGGATCGCCTCGGCCTTGAGCTCCTCGGCCTCCTTGACGAGCGTGGCCTTCTTCTGCTCGGCCTCCTTCAGCAGCCCCTCGGCCTTCTTCACCGCGGCGATACGCACCTTGCCCGCCTCGGAGTTGGCCTCGGACACGAGTTCCTTGGCCTTCGCCTGGGCCTTGGCGAGCTGCTCCTCGGCCGCCTTGATGAGCGCGTCGCAGCGGTCACCGGTGGACTTCATCGTCTCGGCCGCCTCACGGCGGGCCCGCTCGTGCAGCTCCTCGATCTCGCCGGTGATGCGGTCCCGCAGCTCCTCGGCGCGCTCCCGGATCCGGGTCGCGTCCTGGCGGGCCTCGATCAGCAACTCGTCCGCGTCCGTACGGGACTTCTCCACCCGCGAGTTGCCCTCGACGGTCGCCTCGGAGACGAGCCGGTCGGCCTCGGTGCGGGCCGCGCCCACCATCGAGTCGGCCTGGGCCTCCGCGTCCGCGGTGGTCTTCTGCGCCTGCTGCTGCGCCTCGGCGAGCAGCTTGTCCGCCTCGGCGGCGGTCTCCGTGATGAGCGTGTCCACCTGCTCGGCCGCCTCGGAACGCCGCTTGTTGGCGTCCTTGCGGGCCTCGTCCAGGGCACGCTCGGCCTCCTCGCGCGCCGAGGTCACCAGCCGCTCGGCCGTCTGCTCCGCGTCGGCCCGCAGCCGCTCGCTCTCGCCCCGGACCTGCTGCGCGTGCTGCTGCGCCGAGCCGACCGCCCGGGACGCCTCGGCCCGCAGCCGCTCCGCGTCGCCGGTCGCGTCCGCGATCAGCTTCTCGGCCTTGGCGACCGACTCCGCGCGCTGCCGGTCGGTCTCCGCGACCGTCTCCGTGGTGAGCCGCTCGGCCTCGCTCCGCGCCTCGGTGATGAGGGTGTCCGCCTGCGTCGCCGCCTCCGAACGGATCCGGTTGGCGTCCTGACGGGCCTCGGCCCGGGTGCGCGCGGCGCTCTGCTCGGCCTCGGCGACCGTGTCCGACGCCTCCGTACGCATCCGCTGGGCCTGCTCGGAGACCTCCGAACGGACCCGCTCCGCCTCGCTGATCGCCTCGGACACCGTGCGCTCGGCGAGCGACTTGGCGGCCTCCGTCTCCTCCTGCGCCTCGCGCCGCAGCCGGCTCGCGTCCTCGCTCGCCCGCTCCCGCTCCGCGTAGGCGTCGCCCCGGACCCGGTCCGCCTCCTCCTCGGCCTCGCGCCGGGTACGGTCCGCCGCGTGCTCGGCGGCGCTGCGCAGCCCGGTGATCTCCTCCTGCGCCTGCTCGTGCAGGTCCGCGACCGCATCCCGGACCTGCTGCGCGTGCTGCTCGGCCGCCGACACCATCTCGGTGGCACGCCGGTCGGCCTCCTCGACCAGCCGTACGGCCTCGGCCTGCGCCTCCTCCACGCGGGTACGCGCCGCGGCCAGCAGCTCCTCGCTCTGCTCCCGGGCCCGCTCGCGCTCCTGGTCGGCCTCCTGGCGGGCCGAGCCCAGCAGTTCCTCGGCCTCGCGGCGCCGCCGGGCAGCCTCCTCCTGCGCGCCGGCCAGCGCCTGGGACGCCTCCGCGCCGAGCCGCTCGGCGGCGGCCAGTGCCTCGGCCCGCATCCGGTCGGCGCTGTCCTGCGCCTCCGTCTTGAGCCGCTCCGCCTCCGCCGCGGCCTCCGAACGCAGCCGCACGGCGACCGACTCGCCCTCCGCGCGGGACGCCGCCGCGTCCGCCGCGGCCTCGGTCCGCAGCCGCTCGGCCTCCGCCTCCGCCTGCCCACGGAGCGTGCGAGCCCGCTCCGCCGCCTCGGCGCGCAGCCGCTCGGCCTCGTCCGAGGCCTCCCGGCGGATGCGGCCCGCCTCCTCGCGGGCCTCGCTCAGCGCCTGTTCGGCCGAGGCCAGCCGCTCCTCGGCCTCCGTGTGCAGCCGGGTCAGCTCCTCGGCGGCCTCCGCGCGGCGTGCCGCGACGGCCCGCTCGGTCTCCTCGTGCAGCTCGCGCGCGGCCCGCTCGGCGTCCTCCTTGAGCGCGTCGGCCTGCTCGGTGGCCTCCGCGCGGTGCCGCTCGGCCTCCTTGCGGGTGCGCTCCAGGGTCTCCTCGGCCTGCCGGCGCAGCGTCGTGGCGCGCTCGATGGCCTCGGTGCGGACCTTCTCGCTGTCCGTCTGCGCGGTGGAACGCAGCGCGTCCGCGTCCGCCTTCGCCTTGGCCAGCAGTTCCTCGGCGGACCGGGCCGCCTCCTCGATCTGCGCCACGGCCTCCTTGCGGGCCTCCGCGCGGATCTTCTCGCCCTCGGCGACCGCGTCGGCACGCAGGTGCTCGGCCTCGCCGCGCAGCCGGCGGGCCTCCTCCTGCAGCTCGACCGTCTTGGCGCGGTACTCCTTGGTGTCGTCCTTCGCCGCGCCCTTGAGCTGGGTGGCGATGTCGTGCGCCTCGGCCCGCAGCCGGTCCGCCTCGGCCTCGGCCTCCCCACGGATCCGCTCGGCCTCCTCGGCCGCCGCCCTGGTGGTCCGCTTGGCGTCCTCCGACGCCTTGTTGAGCACGTCCTCGGCGGTCTTGGCCGCCTTGGACAGCTGGGTGGCGCTCTCCTCGGCGGTGATCGTGCGGGCCTTCTCGGAGGCCTCCGCGACGATCTTCTCGGCCTCCGCACGGGCGTCCGCGACGACCTGCTCGGCGTCCGCCTTGGTGGACTCGGCCTCCTTGGTGGCCTCGCTGACCAGCCGGGCGACCTGCTCCTTGGCCGTGCGGGTACGGGTCTCGTTGGCGGCCTCGGCGGAGGAGAGCGCCTTCGACGCGGCCTCCTTCGCCTCGGCGAGCACCTTGTCCGCCTCGGCACGGGCCTCGCGCAGCGCCGCCTCGGCGTCCGCCATGCGCTGCTCGGCCGCCCTGGCGAGCTCCTGGGCCTCGCGGCGGGCGGACTCCGACTCACTGGCCGTCGACGTCCGCAGCTGCTCGGCGTGGTCGGTGGCCTCCTGCGCCTGCGCGGAGGCGGCGTTCAGCAGCCGCTCGGCGTCCGCGCGGGCCCGGCGCAGGGCCTGGTCGGCCTCCGTGCGCGCCGCCTCGGCCTCGCTGCGCAGCCGCTGGCGGGCCTCGGCGGTCACCCGTTCGGCCTCCGCGCGGGCGGCGGCCAGGGCCTGTTCGGCCTCCGCGCGGGACTCGTCGAGCAGCCGGCGGGCCTGCTGCTCGGAGCGGGCCCGCACCTGCTCCGCCCACGCCACGTTCTCGTTGACGTGCGACTCGACGGTCTGCCGGCGCTCCGCCAGCTCCTGGTCGAGCTGCTGGCGCCGCGTCACGGCCTCCTGGTGCAGCTCCGACTGGAGCCGGGCCGCCTGCTCGGCGTGCTCCTGGAGGATCCGCTGGGTCTGCGCCCGCACCTGGCTCAGCTCACGCTCGGCGTCCGCGCGGAGCTGGTCGGCCTGCACCTGCGCGTTACGCAGCAACTGCTCGGCCTGATAGCCGATGTCGCCGCCCTCGTAGGTGGGGCGGGACATGATGGTGCGCCGCGCCTCGTGCAGCTTGGCGCGCAGCACCTCGACCTGGTAGCCGAGGTCATCGGCGTGCTGGATCGCCTTTTCCCGCTCGGTCTTCAGCCGCTTCATCTCGGCTTCGAACCGAGAGAGGTGGTCGACGTCAGCCGCCGGATCTCGCTCCTGGCTCTCGTAGCCCCGCACTGCGCGGTCCCATCCGTCCCCTGGTCGCAACTCTGGCCGAGCCCCGCCCATCCGCCGAACGGGGCCCCCGGGGAATGGTGTCAGATCGTCGGGGGAGCATGCGCTCCTGCCCCCGCGCTCGCCCCCGAAACCCGGACCCCGGTAAATCCTGCAGTCAAGAAGGACGACGTTCACCCGAACGGAGGAAATCGTCACCTTTTTGACGGCAGGACCTGATCGCCCTTCATCGAGCGGCGACCGCACCCAACCCTACCGGCCCTTATGTACGTGGGTCAGTGCTCAGGTGACTCAACGGGCGCCGAAGTGACCAGTTCGGTCAGTACGCCGTGGCAGTCCTTGGGGTGCAGGAAGGTGATCCGTGACCCCATGGAGCCGCGCCGGGGCTCTTCGTACAGCACGCGTACGCCCTTGTCCCTGATGCCGGCGGCCTCGGCGTCGACGTCCGCCGTACCGAAGGCGATGTGATGGACCCCCTCCCCGTTCTTCGCGAGCCACTTCGCGACGGTGGAGTCCTCCCGGGTCGGCTCGAGCAACTGGAGGTAGGAGGCGCCTCCGTCCGAGGTCCCGTTGATCCTGAGCATCGCCTCCCGCACTCCCTGCTCCTCGTTGACCTCGGAGTGGAACACCTCGAAGCCGTACGTGGACCGGTAGAACTCCACGGTCGCGTCGAGGTTGTGGCAGGCGATCCCGATGTGGTCGATTCGCGTCAGCATGGAATCAGTGGAGCGCCACCGGGGCGGTTACGCAACGTGCGCGCGATCACACCGTACGCCCGGTGACGGGGCGGACCGCAGCTCAGTACATTCGAAGTAAACCCTCGTTCACTCCTCGGCTGTGCAGCCGGAAGGGGATCGCAGCTCATGACTTCCGCAGCTTCTGAATCCACCGCATCATCAGCGCCTTCCGTCACGAACGGCACAAACGGCACGACGTCCGTCATCGTCGCGGGCGCCCGGACCCCGATGGGCCGGTTGCTCGGCTCGCTGAAGTCCTTCTCCGCGGCCGACCTCGGCGGTTTCGCGATCAAGGCCGCCCTCGACCGTGCGGGGATCGGCGGCGACCAGGTCCAGTATGTGATCATGGGGCAGGTGCTCCAGGCCGGGGCGGGGCAGATCCCGGCACGTCAGGCCGCCGTCAAGGCCGGCATCCCGATGAACGTCCCGGCGCTCACGATCAACAAGGTGTGCCTGTCCGGTCTCGACGCGATCGCGCTGGCCGACCAGCTGATCCGGGCCGGGGAGTTCGACGTGGTCGTCGCCGGCGGCCAGGAGTCCATGACCAACGCCCCGCACCTGCTGCCGAAGTCCCGCGAGGGCTTCAAGTACGGTGCGGTCCAGATGATCGACGCCATGGCGCACGACGGTCTGACCGACTCCTTCGAGAACGTCGCCATGGGCGAGTCCACGGAGAAGCACAACACGCGCCTCGGCATCGGCCGCGCCGAGCAGGACGAGATCGCCGCCCTGTCCCACCAGCGGGCCGCCACCGCGCAGAAGAACGGCGTCTTCGCGGCGGAGATCACCCCCGTCGAGGTCCCCCAGCGCAAGGGCGACCCGGTCCTCTGCAACCAGGACGAGGGCATCCGCGGCGACACCACCGCCGAGTCGCTCGGCAAGCTGCGCCCCGCCTTCGCCAAGGACGGCACGATCACCGCCGGCACCTCCTCGCAGATCTCGGACGGTGCGGCGGCCGTGGTCGTGATGAGCAAGGCCAAGGCGCAGGAGCTGGGCCTGGAGTGGATCGCCGAGATCGGCGCCCACGGCAATGTGGCCGGCCCCGACAACTCCCTCCAGTCGCAGCCCTCCCAGGCGATCGCCCACGCCCTCAAGAAGGAGGGCCTGGAGGTCTCCGACCTCGACCTGATCGAGATCAACGAGGCCTTCGCCGCGGTGGCCGTGCAGTCGATGAAGGATCTCGGGGTGTCCACGGAAAAGGTGAACGTCAACGGCGGTGCCATCGCCCTCGGCCACCCGATCGGGATGTCCGGCGCCCGGCTGGTGCTGCACCTGGCGCTGGAGCTGAAGCGGCGCGGCGGCGGCGTCGGCGCGGCGGCGCTGTGCGGCGGCGGCGGCCAGGGCGACGCCCTGATCGTGCGGGTGGCCAAGGCCTGACCCGGCTCGGACGGCCGACCGGTTTCTCTCTCGTGAACGGAGCTGTGATGCAGGACGTCTCCACTCTGGTGGCCCAGGCCAGGGACGGCAGGCCGCGGGCCGTGGCCCGGCTGATCTCCTTGGTGGAGGGGGCGTCCCCGCAGTTGCGGGAGGTCATGGCGGCCCTGGCACCGCTGACCGGCAACGCGTACGTGGTCGGGCTGACGGGATCACCGGGCGTCGGCAAGTCGACGTCCACCTCGGCGCTGGTGACCGCGTACCGCAAGCGGGGCAAGCGGGTCGGTGTCCTGGCCGTCGACCCGTCCTCGCCCTTCTCCGGCGGCGCGCTGCTCGGCGACCGGGTCCGGATGTCGGAGCACGCCTCCGATCCCGGCGTCTACATCCGCTCCATGGCGACCCGCGGCCACCTGGGCGGCCTCGCCTGGGCCGCGCCGCAGGCCATCCGCGTCCTGGACGCGGCGGGCTGCGAGGTGGTCCTGGTGGAGACGGTCGGCGTCGGCCAGTCGGAGGTGGAGATCGCCTCCCAGGCCGACACCTCGGTGGTGCTGCTGGCGCCCGGCATGGGCGACGGGATCCAGGCGGCCAAGGCCGGAATCCTGGAGATCGGCGACGTCTACGTCGTCAACAAGGCCGACCGCGACGGCGCGGACGCCACCGCCCGTGACCTGAACCACATGCTGGGCCTGGGCGAGGCCCGGGCCCCCGGTGACTGGCGCCCGCCGATCGTCAAGACGGTCGCCTCGCGCGCGGAGGGCGTCGACGAGGTCGTCGAGGCCCTGGAGAAGCACCGCGCGTGGATGGAGGAGCACGGGGTCCTGGCGGAGCGCCGGCGGGCCCGTGCCGCCCGCGAGATCGAGACGATCGCCGTCACGGCCCTGCGGCAGCGCATCGGCGACCTGCACGGCGACCGCCGGCTGGGCGCGCTGGCGGACCGGATCGTCGGCGGCGAGCTGGACCCGTACCGCGCGGCGGACGAACTGGTGGCGGGGCTGACCGAGGGCTGACGGAGAGCTGACGGGAAGGGGCGGTGCGGGCGATTTCGCCCGCACCGCCCCTTCGCTCACCGGTCCGTTCAGCGGTCGTCGCGGTCGTCGTCACCGCGGTCGTCGTCATCGTCCGCCGTGACCTTGCCGCTGTTCAGGTCGACCAGCCATTCCCGGTCGTCGTCGCCGGCGGTGACCGTCTCGACCTCCCAGCCCCGGTCGTCGCGGTCGTCGTCGTCCAGGTCCACCGAGGTCACCGTGCCCTTGGCGGCGGCCGCCTGCGCGGCCTGCCCGGCCGTCACCGACGTGCCCTTCAGCGCCGCCCGCACCTCGCCGGCGTCGTCGTCATCGTCGTTGTCGACCTCCGAACCCAGCACCTTGCCGGTGTTCGGGTCGATCCACACGCTGTACCGGGTGTCGCCCTTGCCGAGGATGTCGACCTCCCAGGCCGCCTTGGAGCGGTGGTTCCGGCCGTCGTCGCCGTCGTCATCGTCCATCTCGACGGAGACCGCGGTGCCCGGCCGGTGCTCCAGGGCGGCGGCGACGGCGTCGGCCGCGTTCACCTTCGCGGCGAGCGCCAGAGCGTCGTCGTCATCGAGGTCGTTCCGGTCGTCACCGTCGTCGTCACGCCGGTCGTCGCGGTCGTCGTCCGAGCCCAGCGCCTCCACCGGGTGCGTCGTCGTCGGCGTTTCGTCGTCCCCCGAGATCGCGATGGCCGTCGCGGTGCCTCCCCCGATCAGTGCCGCGGCGGTGACGACGGCGATCACGATGTTGCGCTTCATGGTGGTTCCTCCCCGGTCGCTTCGTTTTCGACGTCTTCAATCTCGCTGATCGATCCTGAGGAGAACCTGAAACGACCTGAAGTGATCTTCAGCGGGTTCTTGTGAGGAACCCCGGGGTTTCAGCCCCGGGAGGAACCTCATCCTCGTGCAGCGCCGCGCTGCCGCTGTGGCCGTCCGGCTACACAGTGTCCGGGTCTCGCTCACAGGGCAGGGCGGGTAGGCCCCAGGAGTGACGGTTTCACTCGATGGGGTGGCCGGTGGGGAACGCGTGGTGCGGCGTCGTGCGGGTGTCTACGCTCGGTGATCGTGAAGCTGGTCGTGCGGGTCAAACTCCTGCCGACGCCCGAGCAGGCGGCGGCGCTGGAGGCGACCCTGCGCGCCTGCAATGAGGCAGCCTCCTGGGCGGCCGGGGTCGCCTTCGCCGAGAAGGCGATGAAACCGCTGGCCCTGCGCAAGCACACCTACCAGCAGATCAAGACACGGTGGGGACTCGGGGCGCAGGCCGCCCAGCATGCGATCAAGAAGGCCTGCGACGCGTACGCCACGCTGCGCGCCAACCTCCGGGCGGGCCACCACGGCAGGCCGGGTTCGAAGCGGTACGAGAGGGCCTCGGGCAAGCCCGTCGCCTTCCGTCAGCGGGCGGCGCAGCCGTACGACGACCGGATGCTGTCCTGGCAGCACGAGGACCAGACGGTGTCGATCTGGACGACGTCCGGGCGGATGAAGAAGGTGGCGTTCACCGGCCAGGCCGGTCAGCTGACGGTGGTGGCCGCACACCGGCGGGGCGAGTCCGATCTGCTGTGCCGGGACGGACAGTGGTTCCTGCTGGTGACCTGCGACATCGCCGAGGCCGAACCGGACACGCATCCGGCCGGGTTCGTCGGGGTGGATCTGGGGATCGTCAACATCGCCACCACCTCCACCGGAATCCGGCACAGTGGCCGGCACCTCAACCGCCGCCGCGCGGCCGACCGGGCCCTGCGGGCCAAGCTGCAGAAGAAGGGCACGAAGTCGGCGAAGCGGCGGGCGAGGAAACACGCGGGCAGGGAAGCCAGACGGGCCCGCGACATCAACCACAAGATCAGCAAACAGATCGTGGCGGAGGCTCAACGCACCGGTCGCGGCATCGCCCTGGAGGACCTGGGCGGTATCCGTGAGCGGGCACGGCTGAGGAAGCCCCAGCGCGTCACGCTGCACTCCTGGTCGTTCCACCAGCTCGGCTCGTTCATCGCCTACAAGGCGAGACGCGCCGGGGTGCCGGTGGTCCACGTCGACCCGGCCCACACCAGCCAGGAATGCTCCCGCTGTCATCACATCGCCAGAGCCAACCGGCCCTCCCAGGCCGTGTTCACCTGCGGGTCGTGCGGCTTCGCTGAGCACGCAGACCACAACGCGTCCCACAACATCAGCCACCGTGGCTGGTACGTGTGGGTTCGCGGGGCCGAGTCACAGGCCCCCGCTCTCCCCCTCATCGCCTGACGCACCGCGACACGCACAGGGGGAAGAGCTGGACGCGGCCGGTTCCGTCGAAGCCATCGACGGAACCGAGCAGCAAGCCCGGGACTTCAGTCCCGGGTAGTTGACGTTCGCTCTGCGACCCTTGTGCGCATGCACCCACCTGTCACTCACCACCACCCTGCAGGAGGCGCTGCGCGCCGCACCTTCAGGATCTTGATAGTCGAGGACGAAAAACGCCTGGCCCTGTCCCTCGCCAAGGGTCTGACCGCCGAGGGGTACGCCGTGGACGTCGTCCACGACGGCCGGGAGGGCCTGCACCGGGCCACCGAGGGCACCTACGACCTCGTGATCCTCGACATCATGCTGCCGGGCCTCAACGGCTACCGCGTCTGCGCCGCCCTGCGCGCCGCCGGCCACGAGGTGCCGATCCTGATGCTCACCGCCAAGGACGGTGAGTACGACGAGGCCGAGGGGCTGGACACCGGCGCCGACGACTACCTCACCAAGCCGTTCTCCTACGTCGTCCTCGTCGCCCGGGTGAAGGCGTTGCTGCGCCGCCGGGGCCAGGGCGCCGGGGCCTCCCCGGTGCATGTGCACGGGGATCTCAAGGTGGACACCGCGGCTCGCCGGGTCTTCCTCGGCGAGGACGAGGTGACGCTCACCGCCAAGGAGTTCTCCGTGCTGGAGCAGCTGGTGCTGCGGGCCGGTGAGGTGGTCTCCAAGGCGGAGATCCTGGAGCACGTCTGGGACTTCGCCTACGAGGGCGACCCGAACATCGTCGAGGTCTACATCAGCGCCCTGCGCCGCAAGCTCCGCGCCACGCTGATCCGGACGGTGCGCGGCGCCGGTTACCGGCTGGAGACGGCGCCATGAGGCGGCTGTTCGGCTCGGTCCGTTCCCGGGCCACGCTCGGTGCCACGCTCGTGGTCGTGGTCGCGCTGGTCATGACCGGCACCGCGGTCCTGCAGGCGCTGCGCTCCAACCTGACCGCCGAGGCGGGCACCGAGGCGGAGCGCAAGGCGCGGTCGGTCGCCTCCGAGCTCGCCGCGCGGACCCCGTACGAGGAGCTGTCGGGGCTGGACGGCGAGGCCGGACCGGTGCAGATCCTCGACGAGGACGGGAACCTGGTCAAGGCCGCCGCGGGCCTGCGGTGGATCAACGGCACGGCCACCGACGAGGTGACACCCAGACCGTCGCCCTCACCCTCCCCCTCCGTCTCGGTCGCACCCTCGCCCTCGACCCGTGAGGACGACGACGATGACGACGACGGCGAGGACGGCGAGGACGAGGACGAGGAAGACGAGGACGAGGCGGACGAAACGGAGGGCGCCGGCGACTCGGACAAGGCGGAGGAGTCGCAGGACGCCGACGACGACGCCCCCTCCCTCGCCCCCGGCGAGACCAGTCGGCAGGCCACCTACGGCAGCGGCGCCGCGACGATCGGCGACGACACCGCCGACTACCGCTTCGCGGCCGTCGACGTGCGGACCCACGAGCGGGGCCTGCTCACCGTCTACGCCGGTGCTCCGCTGGCCGCCGAGCACAGTGCCGTACGGACCGCGCTGACCGTGATGCTGATCGGTTTTCCGCTGCTGGCGGCGCTCGTCGCCGGCATGACCTGGGTGCTCACCGGGCGTGCCCTGCGTCCGGTCGCCGCGATCCGTGAGGAGATGGCCGCGATCACCGCGTCCGAGGACCTCACGCGCCGCGTCCCGGAACCGGCGACCCACGACGAGGTCGCGCGGCTCGCCCGCACCACCAACGAGACCCTCGCCGCCCTGGAGACGTCCGTGGAGCGGCAGCGGAGCTTCGTCGCCGACGCCTCGCACGAACTGCGCAGCCCGATCGCCTCCCTGCGCACCCAGCTGGAGGTGGCTGCCGCCCACCCCGAGCTGCTGGACCTGGACGGCGCCGTCCAGGACACCGTGCGGCTCCAGCACCTCGCCGCCGACCTGCTGCTGCTCGCCCGGCTGGACGCGGGGGAGCGGCCCGTCGAGGGCAGGGTGGACCTGGCCGCGCTGGCCCGCGAGGAAGCGGCGGGACGGACGGGTGTGACGGTGGACGCGGAGACGGCGGAGGTGGCCGGGTCGCGGGGGCAGCTGGGCCGGGTGCTCGGCAACCTGCTGGACAACGGCCGCCGGCACGCCCGCGAGACGGTCTCGGTGACCGTGCGGCGCGAGGGCGACTGGGCGGTGCTCGGCGTGGCCGACGACGGCGACGGGGTGCCCGAGGCCGACCGGGAGCGGATCTTCCAGCGGTTCGTGCGGCTGGACGACGCCCGCAGCCGCGACGACGGCGGGGCCGGCCTGGGCCTCGCCATCGCGCGGGACGTCGCCGCACGGCACGGCGGGACGCTCACGGCCGGTGCGGCGCCGGCAGGCGGAGCCCTGTTCGAACTCCGCCTGCCGCTCGCCTGAGGTGAACCGGTGGTCCCGCTCGCGGGAGGGGGACCGGTGGGTCAGAGGCGCCCGCGCTGGCCGCGCAGGTGCTCCGCGATGGGCTTGAGGGCCTTCTCCAGCTCACCGAGGTTCTCGGGGGAGAGCAGGTCGATGAAGTGCCGTCGCACCGACGCCACGTGATGGGGCGAGACCTTCTGCATGGTCTCCATGCCGTGGTCGGTGAGGACGGCGAAGAGGCCGCGCCGGTCGGACTCGCAGTGCTCCCGCCGGACCAGGCCCGCGTTCTCCATCCGGGTGACCTGGTGCGAGAGCCGGCTCTTGGACTGCATGGTGGCGGAGGCGAGGTCGCTCATCCGCATCCGGCGGTCGTCCGACTCGGACAGGTTCACCAGGATCTCGTAGTCGTTCATTGTCAGGCCGAAGGGCTGCAGGTCCTTCTCGAGCTGGTACGTCAACAGCCTGTTGACCTCCAGGTGGGTACGCCAGGCGCACTGCTCCGCATTGGTCAGCCAGCGTGTGGCCGTCTCGGTCTCCATGAATGAAGTCTACCTAAAAAGTTGAAAGGCGAACTAGTGATGGTTTCCGTGACAGTGGCGGCGTGCACGCGTTCGACGTCACACTCCGCAGACTACCGCTCACAGCCCGAAGCGACGCTGGAGGTCTCCCAGCTGTCCGGGAAGGCGCGGTGCCCCCGCGGCCTGCCCGGGCGCTCCGGAAGCCCCGCCGCCGGGGACCCCCGGCGCCTGCGGAACGGCCCCCGTGGCCTGCTCCGCCATCAGGCTCTCGGAGGACTGCAGCAGCACGGTGCCCGCCCCCACGAACTCGAACTGGTGCTCCTCGCCGGAAGCCCCGCCGAAGCCCGTCATCGCACGTAGACCGCCCAGGACACCGGTCATGTAGCCATGGTCGTAGTGGTGGCACGGGGAGGGGCAGTCGGCCCACCCCACCAGCGCCTGCGGGTCCACCCGGAGCGGGGGTTCCATGAACACCACCGGACCGTTCGACGCGGCCACGAACTTTCCGGTTCCGATGAGGGTCAGGAAACCCGGCACGATCGACTGCTTCAGCGACAGACTTGGCTGAAAAGCGAGCAAGTTGCCCGAGCGAATGGTCAGATTGCCGTCCTCGAGATCGTACGAATTCACATCGAAGGCCCGGTCGGCGAGGAGCATCTTGCCCGAGCCCTCCGCCACGACCCAGTCGCTCGCGTGCAGTGGCGAATGGAACGACGTACGGACAAGCCGGTCGAGTCGGCCGTGCCCGATGCCGTTGAACTCGATCGTGCCGTAGTAGGCGATCATCTTCCCCTTCTGCAGGAACCACCGGCTCCCCCGGAGCTCCACGCAGAAGGTGTAGGCGTCGACGTTGTCGTCGGACGGCAGCGTCGTCGGGTCGAAGACCGTGACGGCGGGCCCGGGGCCGCCGCCCTGAAATCCGTAGGGGCTCACAGCTTCTCCTCCGAGGCCTGGACGTACACCGCACCGCTGCCGCTGAGCTCCAGCTGGAACGCCTCACCGGAGCCGCGCCCCACCATGTCCCGCCAGCCGAGCGCGGTGGACAGCCTGTTGCGGACGTCGCCGTGGTGGGCGACATAGGCCTGCGGGTCGACGTGCACCGGGCGCTGCGGGGTGATCGGGAGCTCGATCACGCCCCCGTGCGCCATGACGGCCACGGAACCGTGCCCCCTGAGCGTGGTGGTGAACAGGCCCTGCCCGGAGACCTGGCCCCGGACCATGCCCATCACCCCGCCCTGCGAGCCCAGGAACACCGTGCCCTGCTCCAGCGTGCCCTCGAACGCCAGCAGGCGGTCCGCCTCGACGTACAGGGTGTCCCCGGAGAGGTTGATCACCTGGATGTGGTGGCCGCCGTGCCCGAACAGGACCGTGCCGTCGCCCTCGACGCTCATCAGGGGCGTGGCCTCCCCGGCCACCCGCCGGCCGATCATCGACCGCAGGCCGCCCTGACCACCCGTCATGTTGGGGGTGAAGCCGACCTCCCCCCGGTACGCGAGCATCG
Organism: Streptomyces cathayae; assembly: GCF_029760955.1. Lineage (GTDB taxonomy): Bacteria > Actinomycetota > Actinomycetes > Streptomycetales > Streptomycetaceae > Streptomyces > Streptomyces cathayae. The sequence continues at coordinate 2,526,415 of NZ_CP121682.1, read as the reverse complement.
CGCCGCGCTGGCTGAACAGCCGCCGGCCGGGCACCACGGTCGCCTCGACCACCTTCGAGTTGATCTCCCGGAAGCCCATGTCAGACATCCCCCGCGATCGTGTTCCGCTCACTGGGCTGCACGTAGACCAGCCCGTCGCCCTCGAACCTCATCTGGAACGCCTCGCCGCCGCCCTCCCCGAGCAGTGTGCGGAACGTCACCCCGGACTGCAGGGACTGCCGCAGATTCCCCTGGTGGGCGACGTAGGCACCGGGGTCGACGGTCAGCGGGTACTGCGGACCGACCCGGAGCACCACGGCCGGCCCGTCCGACATGACCGCCGCCTGGCCGTGCCCCTCGACGGTGGTCGTGAACAGCCCGTTGCCCTGTGAGGCCCCGCGCAGGCCCGTGAAAGTGGTCCCGGTGCGCAGGCCGCCGTCGGTCGCCAGCAGGTTGCTCGACTCCACATGGAGCTTGTCCCCCTGGAGACCGATGAGGTTGATGTCGGCGGCACGATCGGCGAACCAGCAGGTCCCGCGCCCCTTCACCTCCATCATCGTCATCTGCTCACCGGTGAGCCGCCGGGTCACCATCCCCCGGATGCCGTCCCCACCGCCCGTGAGCTTCTTGAACGCCATCTCGCCGTCGTACGCGACCATCGAGCCGTTCTTCGCCTTCACGGCATCCCCGGTCATGTCGACGACGAGCACCTTGCTGCTTTGAAGTCGGAACATCGCCACATCTGCGACGTTAACCGCCGCCCCGCCCCGCCGACAGGCCCTGTGGGGTGAGTCGCACCCGGAAGATCCCCTTAGGGGCTGACCCGCTCCAGTGATCGCGGACGGGGTTTGTCACAATGGACAAACGCTTGTGCGTGCATTCACAAACGTCTCTCCCACCCGAAGGTGATCCGTGGACCTCAAGACCGCCAGTGCCCTCCGCCGCCTCCGCCTGGTATCGGCCCCCGAGGCGATCTCGTTCCTGCTGCTGCTCGTCGCCTCGGTCCTGAAGCGGACCACGGAGTTCAACGCCGTCCCGGCGCTGGGCGCGATCCACGGGTTCCTCTTCGTCGTGTACGTGCTCTTCTGGGCCGACGCCTGGAACCGCGCCAAGTGGTCGCTGAAGACCGCCGCCTTCTACTTCCTGATGTCGGTGCTGCCCACCGGCGGCTTCTTCGCCGAGCGCCGGCTGAAGGCCGAGGCCGAGGACGCGGTCATCGCCTCCCGGGCTCGCGCCGAGGGAGTGGTGGGCGCGTGATCGTCGCCTTCTCCGTGACGCCGCTGGGCGTCGGCGAGGACGTGGGGGAGTACGTCGCCGACGCCGTGCGGGTGGTCCGCGAGTCCGGACTGCCGAACCGCACCGACGCCATGTTCACCTCGGTCGAGGGGGACTGGGACGAGGTGATGGACGTCGTGAAGCGCGCCGTGGCCGCGGTCGAGGCACGCGCCCCGCGGGTCTCGCTCGTCCTCAAGGCGGACCTCCGCCCCGGAGTCGAGGACGGCCTCACCGCCAAGGTCGACACCGTCGAACGGCACCTGGCGCAGAGCGCGGAGCAGTAGACCGTCCGACCGCCCGACCGCCGGACGGCACCGCCGTCCGGCGCGGGCGACGACGTAGCGGCGCGGACCGAAGGGCGAGACGGGGCTGACCACCATATGACCGGCCGGTAGGGTCGGCTGCGTGCCGAAGCCGCTCAGTCTCTCGTTCGATCCCATCGCCCGCGCCGACGAACTCTGGAAGCAGCGCTGGGGAAGCGTGCCGTCCATGGCCGCGATCACCTCGGTCATGCGCGCCCACCAGATCCTGCTGGCCGAGGTCGACGCGGTGGTCAAGCCGTACGGGCTCACCTTCGCCCGGTACGAGGCACTGGTGCTGCTCACCTTCTCGAAGTCCGGCGAGCTGCCGATGTCCAAGATCGGCGAGCGGCTCATGGTGCACCCCACCTCGGTGACGAACACCGTGGACCGCTTGGTGCGCTCCGGCCTGGTGGCCAAGCGCCCCAACCCCAACGACGGCCGCGGCACCCTCGCGAGCATCACCGACAAGGGACGCGAGGTCGTCGAGGCGGCCACCCGCGACCTGATGGCCATGGACTTCGGCCTCAGCGCCTACGACGCCGAGGAATGCGCCGAACTCTTCGCCGTCCTTCGCCCCCTCCGGCTCGCGGCGGGGGACTTCCAGGGGGAGTGAAGCCCGTCAGCACCGGGCCAGGGGTTACCACGTGACGGTGGTTTTCTCTCCGGCGGCCCGCAGAAACGCTCAGGCACTCATCTCCGGCTGAGATCCTGCCGATCGGCCCTCATGCGGAGGGTCGGCGTCCGTTTTCTTCGGGTGGGGGCTCGCGCGTGAGTCTTCGTCGTTCTGTCCGTGGCGTGCTGGTCGCCGCCGCTGTGCTGGGTTTCGCCGCAGTCGGCCCCATGGGCGTGGCGGGGCCGGCGCACGCCGGCGCCTTGGGGTCCACCGCCATCGGTACTTTCACCTACGAGGTGCGGGGCGCCGCCGTGAAGGTCCCCGTCGGATGCTTCCTGACCCACAGGATCGACGGCTCCGGGAAACGGGTCTCCGGCCAGCTCGCGGGCGTCGACTGCGTCGGTGCCGCCGCGACCTTCTCGCGGTTCTGCAACTGGCGCATCGACTTCGCCTACGCCGACACGAACGGCAGGGCGTACCGGACCGCGCGGGGCGCCACGCACGCCGAGTGCGACGGCGCCCCGCTGCGCCGGGCCGGCGCCCGGACGCTGCCGGCCTACGGCAAGGCCTGCGCGAAGCTGTTCGTCAACGGCAGGCTGCGTGCCACGCAGTGCCACTACATCACGAAGTGAGGTGGCGCCCCGCGCCGGTGGTCAGGCTGTCGCGGGCGTGGTGTCGGCGTCCTTCGCGATGAGCGGTTCCGCCTCGCGGGTCACCCGGCGTTCGACGAAGAAGGCCGCCGTCGGGACGGTTCCGGCGAGCAGCACCCACAGCTGCCGTCCCACGGGCATCTTCATCTTGCTGCCGAGGTCGAACGCGAAGACCAGGTACAGCACGTAGAGCCAGCCGTGAGCGATGCCGACCACCGAGACGAAGCCGTCGAAGCCGTCCATGCCCAGTACGCGCTTGCCGATCACGCCGACGGTCAGCAGAACCAGAAGGACTGCGGTGACATGTGCCAACACCCGGTACCGGGTCAAGACGCTCTTCTTCATGCCGTCGAGGGTATCCGGTCCGCTGTGACGTCCCGTGCCCCCGTCCTGGCCTGCACCACTATCATTTACTAGGACGTCCTAGTAAATTCGAAGGTATGGACGCTGACGCCATCGAGGAAGGCCGCCGTCGCTGGCAGGCCCGGTACGACGCCGCGCGCAAGCGCGACGCAGACTTCACCACGCTCTCCGGCGATCCCGTGGAGCCGGTGTACGGGCCGCGGCCCGGGGACGCCTACGAGGGGTTCGAGCGGATCGGCTGGCCGGGGGAGTACCCCTTCACCCGCGGCCTGTATCCGACCGGCTACCGGGGGCGCACCTGGACGATCCGGCAGTTCGCCGGGTTCGGCAACGCCGAGCAGACCAACGAGCGCTACAAGATGATCCTGGGCAACGGCGGCGGCGGGCTCTCCGTCGCCTTCGACATGCCGACGCTCATGGGCCGCGACTCCGACGACCCGCGCTCCCTGGGCGAGGTCGGGCACTGCGGGGTGGCCATCGACTCGGCCGCCGACATGGAGGTCCTGTTCGACGACATCCCGCTCGGGGACGTGACGACCTCCATGACGATCAGCGGGCCCGCCGTGCCCGTCTTCTGCATGTACCTCGTCGCCGCCGAGCGCCAGGGCGTGGACCCCGCCGTGCTCAACGGCACGCTGCAGACGGACATCTTCAAGGAGTACATCGCGCAGAAGGAGTGGCTCTTCACGCCCGAGCCGCATCTGCGCCTGATCGGCGACCTGATGGAGCACTGCGCGGCCGGCATCCCCGCCTACAAGCCGCTCTCCGTCTCCGGCTACCACATCCGCGAGGCCGGCTCGACGGCCGCCCAGGAGCTGGCGTACACGCTGGCGGACGGCTTCGGGTACGTGGAGCTGGGGCTCAGCCGCGGGCTCGACGTGGACGTGTTCGCGCCCGGCCTGTCCTTCTTCTTCGACGCGCACCTCGACTTCTTTGAGGAGATCGCCAAGTTCCGCGCCGCGCGCCGCATCTGGGCCCGCTGGATGCGGGACGTGTACGGCGCGCAGAGCGAGAAGGCGCAGTGGCTGCGGTTCCACACGCAGACCGCGGGCGTCTCGCTGACCGCGCAGCAGCCGTACAACAACGTCGTACGGACGGCCGTGGAGGCGCTCGCCGCCGTCCTCGGCGGGACCAACTCCCTGCACACCAACGCCCTGGACGAGACGCTCGCCCTGCCCAGCGAGCAGGCCGCCGAGATCGCCCTGCGCACCCAGCAGGTGCTCATGGAGGAGACCGGCGTCGCCAACGTGGCCGACCCGCTGGGCGGTTCCTGGTTCGTGGAGCAGCTGACGGACCGGATCGAGGCGGACGCGGAGAAGATCTTCGAGCAGATCAAGGAACGGGGACTGCGCGCGCACCCCGACGGGCAGCACCCCATCGGGCCGATCACCTCCGGCATCCTGCGCGGTATCGAGGACGGCTGGTTCACCGGCGAGATCGCCGAGTCGGCGTTCCGCTACCAGCAGGCGCTGGAGAAGGGTGACAAGAAGGTCGTCGGGGTCAACGTCCACACCGGCTCGGTCACCGGTGACCTGGAGATCCTCCGGGTCAGCCACGAGGTGGAACGCGAGCAGGTGCGGGCGCTGGGTGAGCGCAAGGCCGCCCGCGACGACGCGGCGGTACGGGCCGCCCTGGCCGCCATGCTCGACGCGGCCCGCTCCGGCGCCAACATGATCGGGCCGATGCTGGACGCCGTACGCGCCGAGGCGACCCTCGGTGAGATCTGCGACGCGCTGCGGGACGAGTGGGGGGTGTACACCGAGCCCGCGGGCTTCTGACCGCCGCCCCGGCCCGGCCCCGCCCCCACCCCGCCCCGGCTACGGGGTGGGGCCGGGGGTGGTGAGGCCGGTGAGGAGGACGCGGGTGAGGTCGTGGACCCATTCCTCGTCCGCCGGGCGCCCGCTGACCAGCGTGCGGTGCAGGACCGCGCCGGCGACCATGTCGAAGGTCAGGTCCACGGTGCGGGCCGCCTCGGCCGGGTCGGGGTCGGGCGGCAGTTCGCCGCGTCTCTGGGCGCGGACGCGGCCGGTGTGGACCAGGCGTTTCTGCCGTTGGACGATCGAGGTGCGGATGCGTTCGCGCAGGGCCTCGTCGAGGGTGGATTCGGCGACCACCGCCATCAGCCCGCACCTGGCCTCCGGGCGGGACAGCAGCACCGCGAGCTGGAGGACCACGTCCTCGATGTCCGCGGCGAGGCTGCCGCGGTCGGGGAGTTCGAGTGCGTCGAAGAGTTCGGCGACCGCGTCCACGACCAGCTCGTTCTTGCCCGCCCAGCGCCGGTAGAGGGTGGTCTTGGCGACGCCCGCGCGGCTCGCGACGTCCCCCAGGGTGAGCCCGGACCATCCCAGTTCGACCAGGGCCTCCCGTGTCGCGGCCAGGATCGCGGTGTCCGCCGCCGCGCTGCGCGGGCGTCCGGTGCGTGTGGCGGGGGGCCGACCGGTACTGCTCTGCATGGATACGACCCTATCCGCCGGTTCCCGTGCCGCCGTGCGGGGAGCGTGAGGGAGATCACCGGAGTGGCCCGGCTCGTGCGTGATGCCGGGCGTTACGCTACGACCCGTAGCGAAAGTGGGGCGGCCCGCACGGAACGGCCGGCCCGCTCGAGCGACGACCACGGGCGCGGGTGGGGACCCCGTGCCGAAGAGGACGCGGGCGCCCGGGTTTCCCGGCGTTTTCACAGACACGCGGGGTACGGGGGAGGATAGACGTATGCAGCCACGGAACATGTCCATGAGCGGAGTCGTCGACCTCGGCGCGGTGAAGGCGGCCCAGGAGGCCAAGACGAAGGCGGAGCAGGCCCGCGCGGAGGCGGTCCGGCAGGGCGGCGGGGGCGCGATCTCCCCGGCCGACCTCGTCATCGACGTCGACGAGGCCGGCTTCGAGAGCGACATCCTGCAGCGGTCCGCCGAGGTCCCGGTCGTCATCGACTTCTGGGCCGAATGGTGTGAGCCCTGCAAGCAGCTGAGCCCCGTCCTGGAGCGGCTCGCCGTCGAGTACGACGGGCGCTTCCTGCTCGCCAAGATCGACGTCGACGCCAACCAGATGCTGATGCAGCAGTTCGGCATCCAGGGAATTCCCGCGGTGTTCGCGGTGGTGGCCGGGCAGGCGCTGCCGCTCTTCCAGGGGGCCGCGGGCGAGACGCAGATCCGCCAGACCCTGGACCAGCTGGTGCAGGTGGCCGAGGAGCGCTTCGGTCTGACCGGGCTCACCGTCGACCCCGACGCCGTGCCGGGCGGCGGCGGTGCCGCGTCGGACGCCGAGGTGCCCGTCGGCCCGTACGACGCCCTGCTGGAGGCCGCCGTGCAGGCGCTGGACGCCGGTGACCTGGGCGGCGCGATCCAGGCGTACAAGAACGTGCTCGCCGACGACCCGGGCAACCCGGAGGCCCAGCTGGGCCTCGCCCAGGCCGAGTTGCTCCGGCGGGTGGAGGGTCTGGACCCGCAGCGGGTGCGCGCTGACGCCGCCGGGAAGCCGCAGGACATCGAGGCGCAGATCACCGCCGCCGACCTGGATCTGGTGGGCGGTCATGTCGAGGACGCCTTCGGCCGGCTCATCGAGACGGTGGGGCGCACGGCCGGCGACGACCGCGAGGCCGTGCGGGTGCGCCTGCTCGAGCTGTTCGAGGTGGTCGGGGCCGAGGATCCGCGTGTGATCGCCGCGCGCAGAGCGCTGGCGCGTGCCCTGTTCTGAGTGGATCGGGGGTACCTTGTCCGGCCGCCCGAGGCGGTTTCCGGGCCGGTGGTGCCCGAGTGGAAGGTTGGCCGACCGAAGGCCTGTGCGGCCGCGCTTTGCCGAAACTTGGCAATCGCGGCCGCTGTTACTGCGAGTAAGTCGCGCACGTTGATCTGTCGGACCCCGTCCGGGTGTCAACTGTTTTGTCCATCCCCTGCGGGGCACCGAGGGTCGCCGTCCGGCGCCGGTGGGTCGCTCTCCGGTTGTCCAGCCGTTACCAGCGAGTAATGAAGCCCCTTGTGCGGGCGGCGAGAATGCACCACGATCGGCGACGCTCGGTCCATCGCCCGTCCTCCGACAGCCGGTCGGGGCCGCGGGCGCCCTGGGTCCCCACCGGGCAGGACCGGCGGCAGTGGAGCCGGTTCTCGGACAGGGGGGTCTTCGCCCACCCGGCGAAGCCTGTCCGGCAGGTTGTGCGTGATGCGTGTCAGGCGCGACCAGTGGTTGTCGCTCGGGGGTGATCGCCGGTGATTCGGACGCTTCGTGCGCTGCCGAGCACGGCGCTCCCCTTCCCGAGGACGTAGCACTTCTCCCATCCCTGCCCGGCTGCCCGCCTGTTGACGGTGCGTCGGAGCAGGAGATGTACGTCCGAGAAGGAGGAAATATGGAGTCCCAGGTGCGTGGCGGGACCAGATGGAAGCGGTTCGCCGTGGTGATGGTGCCCAGTGTGGCCGCCACGGCTTGTATAGGCATCGCGATGGCGCAGGGTGCTCTCGCCGCGTCGTTCAGTGTCTCCGGCCAGTCGTTCAAGGTGACGGCGGACCAGCTCGACGGGACGGGCTTCGCCCAGTACGGAGCGCTCGACGAGGGGCACACCCTCAAGGGCGAGAAGACGGCTCACCCCGTCGCGGTCTCGGCGTTCCGGACCGCGGAGATCACGAACATGTGCCAGTCCGTGGTGACCCCGGGCATCCCGGGGCTCGGCTCGGTCAGTCTGATACTGAGGGCCGGCGGTGGCGGCACCCCGGTCCGTGCGGAGAACCTGTACATCGACGTCGCGAACCTCGAGGCCGACGCCACCTTCCACAACATCGACATCGGTGTGGCAGCCAAGGACGCCAACAAGGGTCCGGGCATGAAGGGCGGCAACGAGCAGGCGAACCCGTACGGCTTCGCGCAGCAGGCCGACTCGGCCACGCTGAAGAAGGTGAAGCAGACGGCGTGGGCCACCACCGCCGGAACCTTCAAGCTCAGCGGGCTGAAGATGTCGCTGTCCACGGGTGTCAAGGAGTGCTACTAAGCACTCGCTGACGGGCGGGGGAGCCGGTGGCGCCCCCGCCCGTCCACCTTCTTGCCGCGTCTTCACACGCGGTGCACATCACGACCACAGCAAAGCCGTACCAGGGAGCTGTTTTCCATGAGCGCCGAGACTCCTGCCGCCTCCGGCCAGTTCACCCGCCGCAGGCAGCAGTTCCGTGCCTGGCGAGGCGCACGGCCGTTCTGGGCCGGCCTGTTCGTCGCGCTCGGCGGCTTTCCGATCATGTACTTCCCGTATGCGAATCTCCGGGTCGGCCATCTGACGCTGACCATGGCGACCACCGCGGGCGCGGGGTCTCTGATCATCGGGGTGCTGCTGGTGGTCCTCGGCGTCAGTCTGTGGGTCCAGGAGCACATCCGGGTCTTCGCGGGTGTCGCGGCGATCCTGCTGGGGCTCGTCTCCATTCCGGTGTCCAACTTCGGTGGCCTCGGCATCGGCTTCCTGCTCGCGCTGGTCGGCGGGGCGATGGCCGTCGCGTGGGCGCCGGGCATCCCGCCCGAGCAGGAGGTGCAGACGGCTCCCCCGGGCCGGGGCGGCTTTCCGCAGAGCGCGGAACCCGGCACCACGGCCACGGGACGCGTGAAGGACACCACGGCAAGGGAGGACGGGGGTCCCTCCCGGGCTCCTGAGGCACAGGGCGAGAACGATCTGTCAGGAACGAGCCCGGCGAACGGGGCGAACGGGAGGCACAGTGCCGGCTGACGAGGTGACCCGCGGGACCGATGGGGAGACGTTCCGTGTGAGAACCGGGCCGCGCCACGCGGCACCCAAGAAGCCGCTGTTCACCAGACTCCACATGCCTGCCGGGAAAGCGATCGCCCTCGCGGCGATGCCGACCGCGGTCCTCATGGGAATGGGGTTCACGCCGACGCTCGCCCAGGCCGAGGACCGGCCGCAGGCGAAGAACCTGACCGCAGACGAGTACAAGGACTGTCTGAAGGCCCTGGAGGAGTCCGAGGACGACGCGTCCTCCCCGGCGAGCGACACGGCGGCTCCGTCCTCCGGCGCCGACGCCACCACGGAGCCGAGCCCCTCGGCCTCCGCCAGGGACGGCAGGACCGCGAACCCGGGCACGGGCGAGGGCACGGACAACGGCTCGTCCTCTTCACCTCCTTCGTCGGGGCCGGGTCCGGGTTCGGGTCCGGGTCCGGGTTCCGGTGACTCCGGCGACGAGGAGGAGCCCGCGCCCGCTCCGTCCGCGGCCTCGGGCGCGCGGGGTTCCGGAGGGCAGAGCGAACCCGCGCCCACGCCCTCGGAGACCGGGCGCAACCTCCTGGAGGACATCGGGGACGCCGTCAAGGACGTCCTCACCCCCCAGGACAGGAAGGCCGAGGAGAGCCCGAGCCCCACCCCGTCGGCCTCCGCCGTCGAAGCCGTCGAGAAGGCCACCGAAGCCGCGAAGGACACCGCCGGGGAAGCCGCCGACACGGCGGCCGGGGCGGCGGAGGGCGCGGGGGAGGCGGCCGAGACCCCGGCGGCCCCGGAGGCTCCGGAAACCCCGGCGGCCCCGGACCCGACGGATCCCGTCACCACCTCGCCGAGCCCCTCCGCGTCGGCCGCACCGCCCGCACCGTCCGGGAGTGCCGCGACCGACCTCGACGGCTGTCCGATCGCCACCGACGCCGAGGGCGGGGTCGACAACAGGGTCCCGCTGCCCGAGGACCCCTGGTTCCTGAACGCCAGTTCGCTGCTGCTGAGGGGCGCCGACTACCGGGGCATCGTCGAGGTCCGGACCGCGAGCGGCAAGGTCAAGAAGGTCCTGAAGTACGTGGTCTCCGACGGCACCGACATCGGCGACCTGCACCAGACGGTCGAGGACAGGTCGATCGGCAAGACCCACCACGTGCAGGCGGCCAAGGGGTCGATGTCCACCATCCGCGACGGCGACACCGTGATGTACACGGAGCGCATCTCCGGCAAGCTGCTCGGGCTGATCCCCGTCACCTTCGACCCCGAGAACCCGCCGCCGCTCAACATCCCCCTGATCTACTTCACCGATGTGACGGTCCAGCAGGCCGGCCAGTTCGGCGGCACCCTGCACGTACCGGGACTGCGGCAGTACGTCACCTGAGTACCGGCGTCGGCCCCTTCCGGCTTCCGGGAGCCGCACACCGCCGAGGGCGCCCCCTGGAGAGAGGGCGCCCTCGACGTCGTGCACGCGGGTGGGTCAGCTGTGGGGTCCGCCCATGTGGTGGACGCGGACCATGTTGGTGGTGCCGGGGACGCCGGGCGGCGAGCCGGCGGTGATCACCACGATGTCGCCCTCGTCGAAGCGGTGGAGCCGGACCAGCTCCTGCTGGACCAGGTCGACCATCTCGTCGGTGCTGTTCACGAACGGCACGACGTGCGGCTCCACACCCCAGCTGAGCGCGAGCTGGTTGCGGGTGGACTCGTCCGTGGTGAACGCCAGGATCGGCTGGCCGGTGCGGTAGCGGGACAGCCGCCGGGCCGTGTCGCCGGACTGGGTGAAGGCCACCAGGCCCTTGCCGCCGAGGAAGTCGGCGATCTCGGCGGCGGCACGCGCCACCGAACCGCCCTGGGTACGCGGCTTCTTGCCGGGCACCAGCGGCTGCAGGCCCTTGGACATCAGCTCCTGCTCGGCCGCCTGGACGATCTTCGACATCGTCCGCACGGTCTCGACCGGGTACGCGCCCACGCTCGACTCGGCCGACAGCATGACCGCGTCGGCGCCGTCCAGGATCGCGTTGGCCACGTCGGAGGCCTCGGCGCGGGTCGGACGGGAGTTGGTGATCATCGACTCCATCATCTGGGTCGCCACGATCACCGGCTTGGCGTTGCGCCGGCACAGCTCGATCAGGCGCTTCTGCACCATGGGGACCTTCTCGAGCGGGTACTCGACGGCCAGGTCGCCGCGGGCGACCATCACACCGTCGAACGCCATCACGACGTCCTCCATGTTCGCCACCGCCTGCGGCTTCTCCACCTTGGCGATGACGGGCACCCGGCGGCCCTCCTCGTCCATCACGCGGTGGACGTCGGCCACGTCCTTGGCGTCCCGGACGAAGGACAGCGCGACCATGTCGCAGCCCATGCGCAGCGCGAACCGCAGGTCCTCGATGTCCTTCTCGGACAGCGCGGGCACGTTCACGGCCGCGCCGGGCAGGTTGATGCCCTTGTGGTCGGAGATGACACCGCCCTCGATGACGATCGTCCGCACCCGGGTGCCCTCGACGTCCAGCACCTTCAGTTCGACGTTGCCGTCGTTGATCAGGACCTGGTCGCCGCGGGAGACGTCGCCCGGCAGGCCCTTGTAGGTCGTTCCGCAGATGGTCCGGTCGCCGGGGACGTCCTCGGTGGTGATGGTGAACTCGTCACCGCGCACCAGCTCGACGGGGCCCTCGGCGAAGGTCTCCAGACGGATCTTCGGGCCCTGGAGGTCGGCGAGGACGCCGATGGCCCTGCCGGTCTCCTTGGCGGCGGCACGGACCCTCTCGTACCTGCCCTGGTGCTCGGCGTGCGAGCCGTGGCTGAAGTTGAAGCGGGCCACGTTCATGCCGGCTTCGATCAGGGCGACGAGCTGCTCGTGGGAGTCGACCGCGGGGCCGAGAGTACAGACGATTTTGGAACGGCGCATGGGGCGATCCTATCGGTTTGTTTCGCTCCGGAATATTCCGTCTGGCGGAAGATACATATGAGAAAGTCGCTGCTCAGTTGCGCTTTCCGGCCAGTGCGTAGGTCTGTGTGGCGATCTCCATTTCCTCATCCGTCGGTACCACGGCGACCGCGACCCGCGCACCCGCGGGCGAGATCAGCCGCGGCCCGTCACCGCGCGCGCCGTTGCGCTCGGCGTCGACCGCCAGACCCAGTTCCGTCAGGCCCGCCACGGCCGCCTCCCGTACCGGAGCGGCGTTCTCGCCGACCCCGGCGGTGAACGCCACCGCGTCCACTCGTCCGAGAACGGCGTAATAGGCGCCGATGTACTTCTTCAGACGGTGAATGTAGATGTCGAACGCGAGCTTCGCCTGTTCGTCGCCCGCGTCGACCCGGCGGCGGATCTCCCGCATGTCGTTGTCACCGCACAGGCCGACCAGTCCGCTCTTCTTGTTGAGGAGAGTGTCGATCTCGTCGGCGGACATGTCGCCCACACGCATCAAATGGAAGATGACGGCCGGGTCCATGTCTCCGGACCGGGTACCCATCACCAGCCCTTCCAAGGGCGTCAGCCCCATGGAGGTGTCCACGCACCGCCCGCCCCGCACCGCCGAGGCGGACGCCCCGTTGCCCAGGTGCAGCACGATCACGTTCACGTCCTCGGGTGCCTTCCCCAGCAGCCGGGCCGTCTCCCGGGACACATACGCGTGCGAGGTGCCGTGGAAGCCGTAGCGGCGGACGCGGTGCCGGTCGGCGGTCTCCACGTCGATCGCGTAGCGGGCGGCCGACTCCGGCATCGTGGTGTGGAAGGCGGTGTCGAAGACGGCGACCTGCGGCAGGTCCGGGCGCAGCGCCATGGCGGTACGGATGCCCGTCAGGTTGGCCGGATTGTGCAGCGGGGCGACCGGGATGAGCCGCTCGATCTCGGCGAGCACCGCGTCGTCCACGACGGTCGGCTCGGTGAAGTGCATCCCGCCGTGCACCACCCGGTGCCCGATCGCGGCCAGTTCGGGGGAGTCGAGCCCCAGCCCGTCGAGGGCCAGTTCCTCGGCCATCGCCTTCAGGGCGGCGTCGTGGCCGGCGACCGGGCCGGTCCGCTCGCGTGTTCTCCCGCCCGACGCCAGCGGCGTGTGCCGGACCAGCGAGGTTTGCTCGCCGATCCGCTCGACCAGGCCGGACGCGAGCCGGCTGCGGTCCCGCATGTCCAGCAGCTGGTACTTCACCGACGAGGAGCCGGAGTTGAGGACGAGGACCCGGGAGGGGGCGGCCGAGTGCGGCTCGTCGGGCAGGGCGGTGGTGGGGGACGGACGGGCGCTCACTGGGTGGCTGCCTTCTCGTTCGGGGCCGGGGACCCGGCGACGGACTGGGCCTGGATCGCCGTGATGGCGACGGTGTTGACGATGTCCTGGACGAGGGCGCCCCGGGACAGGTCGTTGACCGGCTTGCGCAGACCCTGCAGCACCGGGCCGACCGCGATCGCGCCGGCCGAGCGCTGCACGGCCTTGTAGGTGTTGTTGCCGGTGTTCAGGTCGGGGAAGATCAGCACGGTCGCCTGCCCGGCGACCTCGGAGTCCGGCAGCTTGGTCGCCGCGACCGACGGCTCCACGGCCGCGTCGTACTGGATCGGCCCCTCGATCCGGAGGTCGGGACGGCGGGCCCGCACCAGCTCGGTCGCCTCGCGCACCTTGTCGACGTCGGCGCCGGAGCCGGAGGTGCCCGTCGAGTACGACAGCATCGCGATCCGCGGCTCCACCCCGAACCGCGCGGCCGTGGCCGCCGACTGCACGGCGATGTCGGCGAGCTGCTCGGCGTCGGGGTCGGGGTTGACCGCGCAGTCGCCGTACACCAGGACCCGGTCGGCCAGGCACATGAAGAAGACGGAGGACACGATCGAGGAGTCCTGCCGGGTCTTGATGATCTCGAAGGCCGGCCGGATGGTCGCGGCCGTGGAGTGCACCGAGCCGGACACCATGCCGTCGGCGAAACCTTCCTCCACCATCAGCGTGCCGAAGTAGTTCGGGTCCGAGACGACGTCGTAGGCCAGCTCGACGCTGACCCCGCGGTGGGCGCGCAGGGAGGCGTACTTCTCGGCGAAGGCGTCGCGCAGCTCGGAGGCGGCCGGGTCGATCAGCTGGGTGTCGCCGAGGGCGATGCCGAGGTCGGCGGCCTTCTTGCGGATGTGGTCGACCGGCCCCAGCAGGGTGAGTTCGCACACGCCCCGGCGCAGCAGCACCTCGGCCGCGTGCAGCACCCGCTCCTCGCCGCCCTCGGGCAGGACGACCCGCCTGAGGTCGGAGCGGGCCTGTTCGAGCAGTTTGTGCTCGAACATCATCGGCGTGACGCGGTCGCTGCTGGGCGCGGAGACCCGCCGGGTGAGGTCGGCGGTGTCGGCGTACCGCTCGAAGAGGCCGAGCGCGGTCTCCGCCTTGCGCGGGGTGGCCGCGTTCAGCTTCCCCTCCAGGGAGAACAGCTGCTCGGCGGTGGGGAAGCTGTTGCCGGGCACCGACAGGACCGGGGTGCCGGGGGCGAGGCGGGCGGCGAGGGTGAGGATGCGGTCGTCGGGCACCTCGTCCAGGGTCAGCAGCACCCCGGCTATCGGCGGGGTGTTGGTGCTGTGCGCGGCCAGCGTGCCGACGACCAGGTCGGCGCGGTCGCCCGGGGCGATGACCAGGCAGCCCGGGGTCAGGGCGGCGAGGAGATTGGGCAGCATGGCGCCGCCGAAGACGAAGTCCAGGGCGTCGCGGGCCAGTCCGGAGTCGTCGCCGAGCACCACCTTCGCGCTCAGGGTGTGGGCGATCTGGGCCACGGTGGGGGCGGCCAGCGCGGGTTCGTCGGGCAGGACGTAGCAGGGCACCGGCAGCCGGGAGGCCAGCCGCTCGGCGATCTCGTCCCGGTCCTCGACGGCCACCCGGTTGACCACCATGGCGAGCACGTCGCAGCCCAGCGTCTGGTAGGCGCGGAAGGCGTTGCGGGTCTCGTCGCGCACCGACTCGGAGCTCTGCCTGCGGCCGCCCACGACCGGGATCACCGAGGCGCCGAACTCGTTGGCGAGGCGGGCGTTGAGGAACAGCTCGTCCGGGAACTGGGTGTCGGCGTAGTCGGTGCCGAGGACGAGGACGACGTCGTAGTCGCGGGCGACGGCGTGGAACCGGTCGACCAGCGTCGACACCAGTTCGTCGGAGCCGCGTTCGGCCTGGAGGGCGGACGCCTCCTGGTAGTCCATGCCGTAGACGGTCGCCGGGTCCTGGGTGAGCCGGTAGCGGGCGCGCAGCAGTTCGAAGAGGCGGTCGGGGCCTTCGTGCACCAGGGGACGGAAGACGCCCACCCGGTCGACCTGCCGGGTCAGGAGTTCCATGACCCCCAGTTCGACGACCTGGCGGCCGTCGCCTCGGTCGATGCTGGTCACGTACACACTGCGGGTCACGCGTGCTCCGTTTCGTCGGGGGTCTCGCGGTGCTTGTCGGCCCTGCGGGATCCGGCCCGGACGCCGCGCTCGCCGGAGCGGGCTGATCCCCCTCGACAGTACCTCCGGCGCTGGTGGGGGGCCCGCCTGCGGGATGCGGCCCCGGGCCCGGGGCGCGGGGCCGGGGCGGTTTTCGGACAGGGCCGGGCGAACGGCCGGACCGGGGACCCGACGAGCGGCCGGGGCGGGGAACCGGTGGGCGGCCGGGACGGGAGACCGGTGGGCGGCCGGGACGGGGGGCCCGGCGGGGCCGGGCGGCATGGAACAATCGGAGCTGGCTCACCGGTATCCACAGCGACCAGGAGACGACAACACGATGCGCATCGGAGTTCTCACCGCAGGCGGCGACTGCCCCGGCCTGAACGCCGTGATCCGGTCGGTTGTGCACCGAGCGGTCGACAACTACGGCGACGAGGTCATCGGCTTCGAGGACGGCTACGCGGGCCTGCTCGACGGCAACTACCGGACCCTCGACCTCAACGCGGTCAGCGGCATCCTGGCCCGCGGCGGCACCATCCTCGGTTCCTCCCGGCTGGAGCGCGACCGGCTCCGCGAGGCCTGCGAGAACGCCTCGGACATGATCCGCGACTTCGGTATCGACGTCCTCATCCCGATCGGCGGGGAGGGCACGCTCACCGCCGCCCGCATGCTGTCGGACGCGGGACTGCCGGTGGTCGGCGTCCCGAAGACGATCGACAACGACATCTCCTCCACCGACCGCACCTTCGGCTTCGACACCGCCGTCGGCGTCGCCACCGAGGCGATGGACCGGCTGAAGACCACCGCCGAGTCCCACCAGCGGGTGATGGTCGTCGAGGTCATGGGCCGGCACGCGGGCTGGATCGCCCTGGAGTCCGGCATGGCCGCCGGCGCCCACGGCATCTGCCTGCCCGAGCGGGCCTTCGACCCGGCCCAGCTGGTCAAGATGATCGAGGCGCGCTTCGCCCGCGGCAAGAAGTTCGCGGTGATCAGCGTCGCCGAGGGCGCCCACCCCGCCGACGGCACCATGGACTACGGCAAGGGCGCGATCGACAAGTTCGGCCACGAGCGCTTCCAGGGCATCGGCACGGCGCTCGCCGCTGAACTGGAGCGCCGCCTCGGCAAGGAGGCCAGGCCGGTCATCCTCGGCCACACCCAGCGCGGTGGCACGCCGACCGCGTACGACAGGGTGCTCGCCACCCGCTTCGGCTGGCACGCGGTGGAGGCCGCGCACCGCGGGGAGTTCGGGAAGATGACGGCGCTGCGCGGCACCGACATCGTGATGGTCCCGCTCGCGGAGGCCGTCACCGAACTGAAGACGGTCCCGCAGAACCGCATGGACGAGGCCGAGTCGGTCTTCTGACCGGCCCCGGCGGCCGGGGAGGAGACGCGCGCGGGCCCGCCCGCGCCGGCCCCGGCCGCCCCGCCCGGCGTCGAAACCGGCACCGTGAACGCGGTGGTCGGCTGACTCGGCACGAAGAGGACCGTCAGCGGGGACGGCCGGTCGATCCGGTCGAGCCGGTCCAGGGGGAGCGGAAACGGGAGAGCGGGCAGGCCGCAGACGCCCGTACCACCCGGGCCGGCGGGACGCGCGGTGCGAGGCGCGGGGCAGGGCGCCGTACCCGGTGAAGGCTTCGGCGCCTCAGCACCTCACCGCCCCGTCACCCACCGGTACTGCAACTCCGGCCGTCCCACGGTCCCGTACTGCGGGCGCCGGGCCGCGCGGCCCGCGTCCACCAGGTGCTCCAGGTAGCGGCGGGCGGTGATGCGGGAGATGCCCACCGCCTCCGCCGCCCCGCTCGCGGTCAGGCCCTCCCCGGCGTCCCGCAGGACCACGGTCACCCGCTCCAGGGTCGGCGCGCTCAGGCCCTTGGGCAGGGCGGCCGGTCCGGGGGCGCGCAGAGCGGCCAGCGCGCGGTCCACCTCGGCCTGGCCGCTGGCCTCGCCCACGGACGCGCGGAACTCGGCGTACCGCACCAGGCGGTCCCGCAGCGTCGCGAAGGTGAACGGTTTCAGCACGTACTGGACGACGCCCAGCGACACCCCCTCGCGCACCACCGCGAGGTCCCGTGCCGAGGTCACCGCGACGACGTCCGCGTGGTGTCCGGCCGTCCGCAGCGAGCGGGCCAGCTGCAGTCCGTGCACATCGGGCAGGTGCAGATCGAGGAGGAGCAGGTCGACGGGGGTGCGCTCCAGCGCCCGGCGGGCCTCGGCGCCCGTGGTCGCCTTGCCGACCACGACGAACCCGGGCACCCGGCCGACGTACATCACATGGGCGTCGGCGGCGACCGGGTCGTCCTCCACCACCAGGACGCGGATGGGTCTGTCGGTCATGCCCCGCCTCCCGCGCCGGAGCCGACGCCCTCGGCGTCCGCACCGCTGCCGGCCGTGACCGCGCCGACGGCCCGCAGCGGGAGCCGTACCTCGAAGTGGGCGCCGCCCTCCTGCGCCGAGGTCACCGTCAGCGTGCCGCCGTGCCGGTGCGCCGTCTGCCGTACCAGCGCCAGACCCAGCCCCCGGCCGTCCGGCCCCGACGGCTTGGTCGTGAAGCCGCGCTGGAAGACCGCCTCGGTGTGGTCCGGGGCCACGCCCGGGCCGGTGTCGGACACCTGCAGGATCAGCTCCGTACCGGCGTCGGTGAGGGCCGTGACCGTCACCCGGGCACTGAGGCCGCCCTGCGCCGCGTCCACCGCGTTGTCGATCAGGTTGCCCAGGATGGTGACCAGGTCGCGGGCGGGCAGGCTCTCCGGCAGCAGCCCGTCGTCCAGTCGGCTGGCCGGTGAGACCACCAGCTCCACGCCCCGCTCGTGGGCCTGGGCCGTCTTGCCCAGCAGCAGTGCGGCCAGCACCGGCTCGCCCACCGCCGCCACCACCTGGTCGGTGAGCGCCTGGGCGAGCTCCAGCTCGGCGGTCGCGAAGTCCACCGCCTCCTCGGCCCGGCCCAGCTCGATCAGCGAGACGACGGTGTGCAGCCGGTTCGCCGCCTCGTGCGCCTGCGAGCGCAGGGCCTGTGTGAAGCCCCGCTCCGAGTCCAGCTCGCCCATCAGCGACTGGAGCTCGGTCACGTCGCGCAGGGTCACCACGGAACCGCGCCGCTCACCGCCCGACACCGGTGAGGTGTTCACCACCAGCACCCGGTCCGCCGTGAGATGCACCTCGTCCACCCGGGGCTCCGAGGCGAGCAGCGCGCCCGTCAGCGGTGCCGGGAGACTGAGCTCCGCGACCGACCTGCCCACCACGTCCTCCTCCGGGGCCACCCCCAGCAGCTCCCTGCCACCGTCGTTGATCAGCGCCACCCTGTACTGCCCGTCCAGCATCAGCAGCCCCTCGCGCACGGCGTGCAGCGCGGCCTGATGGTAGTCGTGCATGTGGCTGAGCTGCCTCGCGTTCATCCCGTGGGTGTGCCGGCGCAGGCGGGCGTTGATGACGTACGTGCCGATCGCGCCCAGTCCGAGCGCGCCGGTCGCGACCGCGAGCAGGGCCGTCAGCCGGGCCTGCGCGCGCTGGCTTATCTCCTCGACCCGGATGCCCGCGCTGACCAGGCCGACGATCCGGTCGCCGTCCCGGACCGGGGTGACCGCGCGGACGGACGGGCCGAGGGTGCCGGTGTAGGTCTCGGTGAACGTCCGGCCCTGAAGGGCGGGCCCGGTGTGGCCGCGGAAGGGCAGGCCGAGCTGGTCCGGGTCGGGGTGGGTCCAGCGGATGCCCCGCGGATCCATGATCGTGACGAAGTCGATGTCGGTGTCGCGCACCACCGCCAGCGCGTACGGCTGGAGCGTGGCCGAGGGGTCGGGGGTACGGATCGCCTCGCGTACCGAGGGGGAGTCGGCCACCGAGAGGGCCACGGCCCGTGTCTGGTGGCTCGCCGCCTCCTCGGCCTGGCTGCGGTCGCTGAAGTAGCTGAACAGGGCGTATCCCACCACGAGGACCGCCACCAGCACCGCCTGCATGGCGAAGAGCTGGCCCGCGAGGCTGCGGGGCCGGGGGAGGGCGATGCGCATCCCGACAGTGTGCCCGCCGCACGGGCGTGAACTAAATGAACGGAAGGGTGACCACGCTCACAAGACGGGACATAGTCACGGCGTTCCCCGAATTCTCATCCCCCGGACGTGAGCCGCACGCCGGTCGATGCCGACGACGTCATCAAGGAGGCCGCCGTGACCAGCACCCCCGATACGGCACCTGCCGCTCCCCAAGTGAAGCGGGACCGCACGCACTATCTCTACATCGCGGTGATCATCGCGGTCGCCCTCGGTATCGCCGTCGGTCTGTTGGCCCCCGACTTCGCGGTCGAGCTGAAGCCGATCGGCACGGGCTTCGTGAGCCTGATCAAGATGATGATCTCGCCGATCATCTTCTGCACCATCGTGCTGGGCATCGGCTCCGTGCGGAAGGCCGCCAAGGTCGGCGCCGTCGGCGGTATCGCCATGGTCTACTTCCTGATCATGTCGCTGGTCGCGCTCGGCATCGGCCTGATCGTCGGCAACATCCTGGACCCCGGGACGGGTCTCGCGGTCACCGACGCGGTCAAGGAGACCGGTCAGGCCCAGGTCGACGCGGAGGCCAAGGACACCACCGAGTTCCTGCTCGGCATCATCCCGACCACGATCGTGTCCGCCTTCACCCAGGGCGAGGTCCTGCAGACCCTGCTGATCGCCCTGCTGTGCGGCTTCGCGCTGCAGGCCATGGGCAACGCCGGCCAGCCGGTCCTGCGCGGTATCGAGCACATCCAGCGGCTGGTCTTCCGGGTCCTCGCCATGATCATGTGGGCCGCCCCGGTCGGTGCGTTCGGCGCCATGGCCGCGGTCACCGGCTCGGCGGGCCTGGACGCGCTGAAGAGCCTCGCGGTGCTGATGCTCGGCTTCTACATCACCTGTGCGCTGTTCATCTTCGTGGTGCTCGGCGCGCTGCTGCGGATCGTCGCGGGGCTGAACGTCTGGAGCCTGTTCAGGTACCTGGGCCGCGAGTTCCTGCTGATCCTGTCCACCTCCTCGTCCGAGTCGGCGCTGCCGCGGCTCATCGCGAAGATGGAGCACGTGGGCGTCAGCAAGCCGGTGGTCGGCATCACCGTGCCGACCGGCTACTCCTTCAACCTCGACGGCACCATGATCTACATGACCATGGCCTCGCTGTTCATCGCCGACGCCCTGGGCACGCCGATGTCGGTGGGCGAGCAGATCACGCTGCTGCTCTTCCTGCTGATCGCCTCCAAGGGCGCCGCCGGTGTCTCCGGTGCCGGCCTGGCGACGCTGGCCGGCGGTCTGCAGTCGCACAAGCCGGCCCTGGTGGACGGCATCGGCCTGATCGTCGGCATCGACCGCCTGATGAGCGAGGCCCGCGCCCTGACCAACTTCGCGGGCAACGCGGTCGCCACGGTGCTGATCGGCACCTGGACCAAGGAGATCGACAAGGAGCGGGTGAACCAGGTCCTCTCCGGGGCCCTCCCCTTCGACGAGACCACCCTGCTGGACGACCACGACGGCACCGGCCCCGCCGAGGCCCCCGCAGCAGCGGGCAGCGAGAAGGAACTCGCCAAGGCCTGACGCACCCAGCCCCCCCGGGCTTCCCCCGCCGCCGAGCGGCCGGACTCCTTCCCCCGTGAGCCCGGCCGCTCGGCCCTTCCGGTCCTCCTGACCTTTCCGGCACTTTTGGCCGCAGACACAAGAAAACCCCCGGGTAATTGCGCCCGGGGGTTTTCACTGCGTATATTCATTGACTTGCGACTTCGATTATGGCAAGTCGCAAGTAAAGTTCACTGGGCGTAGTGTATCCGGGCGGGAGCGGAATTGTCAAACAGCGAATTTCCGGACCATGAATTCCGGCAGGAACAGGAATTCATCGACGGACTGTACGCACGGGTGGACGCCCTGCGCGGTGACACCGAGGTGTCTCTCACGGACGCCCTCGAGCAGGGCAACACGCCCATGCAGGCCAGGCTGGAGCGGGACATCCTCGTCGCCGAGCGGTCCGGGCTGCTCGCCGCGCTGAACGCGGTGGACGGCTCGCTGTGCTTCGGCCGGATCGACCTCTCCTCGGGCCGCACCCACCACATCGGCCGGATCGGTCTGCGCGCCGACGACGCCGAGCGCACCCCCGTCCTGATCGACTGGCGCGCCGACGTCGCCCGCCCCTTCTACCTGGCCACCGGCCACACCCCGATGGGTCTCAGGCGCCGCCGGCACATCACCTCCGAGGGGCGCACGGTCACCGCCCTGCACGACGAGATCCTCGACCTCGGCGACGAGACCCGCACCGGCCACGAGGACCCGACCGGCGACGCCGTGCTGCTCGCCGCGCTCAACTCCGCGCGCACCGGCCGCATGGGCGACATCGTGCGCACCATCCAGGCCGACCAGGACCGCATCATCCGCGCCCCGCACCGGGGCGTGCTGGTGGTCGAGGGCGGCCCCGGCACCGGCAAGACCGCGGTCGCCCTGCACCGCGCCGCCTACCTCCTCTACGAGTACCGCGAACTGCTGGCCCGCCGCGCCGTCCTGATCGTCGGACCCAACCCGGCGTTCCTCGGCTACATCGGCGAGGTGCTGCCCAGCCTCGGCGAGACCGGGGTGCTCCTGGCGACCGTCGGCGAACTGTTCCCCGGTGTGCGGGCCACCCGGGCGGACACCCCCGAGGCCGCCGCCGTGAAGGGGCGGGCGGACATGGCGGACGTCCTCGCCGAGGTCGTCCGCGGCCGGCAGGCGCTGCCCGACCCGGTGATCACCATCGAGCACGACCGCGAGATCCTGATGCTCGACGACGGCCTGGTCCGGGTCGCCCGGGAACGCACCCGCGCCGCCAAGCTGCCGCACAACGTGTCCCGCGAGTACTTCGAGGGGCACATCCTCAACACGCTTACCGACATGGTCGCCGAACGCATCGGCACCGACCCCTACGACGGCTCCAATCTGCTCGACCCCAGCGACATCACCCAGATCCGCGACGAACTCGCCGAGAACCCCGAGGTGTGGTCCGCCGTCGACCGGCTGTGGCCCCTGCTCACCCCGCAGCGGCTGGTCGCCGACTTCCTCGCCGAGCCCGAGGACTTCCTGCCCGCCGAGGACGCCGCCGCGGTCCGCCGCCCGGTGACCAGGCACTGGACCGTCGCCGACGTACCGCTGCTCGACGAGGCCGCCGAACTCCTCGGCGAGGACGACCGGCCGGCCCGGGAACGGGCCGACCGCGAGCGGCGCACGCAGATCGCCTACGCGCAGGGCGTCCTGGACGTGTCGTACGCCTCCCGGACCTACGAGTTCGAGGACAAGGAGGAGGACGACCCCGAGTCCTCCGAGGTGCTGTCCGCGCACGACATCATCGACGCCGAACGCTTCGCCGAACGGCACGAGGAGGACGACCACCGCAGCGCCGCCGAACGGGCCGCCGCCGACCGCACCTGGGCGTTCGGGCACATCGTCGTCGACGAGGCGCAGGAGCTGTCGCCGATGGCCTGGCGGCTGCTGATGCGGCGCAGCCCGACCCGCTCGATGACCCTGGTCGGCGACCCCGCGCAGACCTCGGAGGCGGGCGGTGTCGGCTCCTGGGAGGACATCCTCGCCCCGTACGTCGAGGACCGCTGGGAGCACACCCGGCTCGGCGTCAACTACCGCACCCCGGCCGAGATCATGGACGTCGCGGCGGCCGTGGTCCGCGCCGAGCACCCCGGCTTCGAGCCGCCCGGGTCGGTCCGCTCCACCGGCGTACGCCCCTGGGCCCGCGCCACCGACGACCTGCCCGGCGCCGTCGCCGAGGCCGTCGCGGAACTCGGCGTGCCGCAGGAGGGCCGGCTCGCCGTCGTCGCCCCGCGCGACCTGCACCGCGCGCTGGCCGCCCGGCTGGACGGGGTGACGGCCGGCGCCGAACCCGATCTGACGCAGGGCGTGGTCCTGCTCGACCCGCGCCAGGCCAAGGGGCTGGAGTTCGACTCCGTCCTGGTGGTCGAGCCGGGGCGCTACGGCACCAGCGACCTGTACGTGGCACTGACCCGCGCCACCCAGCGGCTCGGCGTCCTGCACACCGGGCCGCTGCCGAAGCCGCTGGCCGACGCCCTGGCGCAGTAGCGCACCCGCCGGGGCGCAGAGCCCGCCCCCAGGCTCTCAGGCCGGGCGCAGCCACACCGTCGCCAGGGGCGGCAGGGTCAGCCGGATGCTCGCCGGCAGGCCGTGCCACCCCTGCGGCTCCGGCTTGACCGGGTCCGGCCGGCCCACGCCGCTGCCGCCGTAGCGGGCCGCGTCGGTGTTCAGGACCTCGTGCCAGGCGGGCACGTCGTCGGGGACGCCGATGCGGTACTCGTGCCGGACGACGGGGGCGAAGTGGGACACCGCGAGCAGCGGTGAGCCGTCGGAGTCGTACCGCAGGAACGCCAGCACGTTGTCGTCGGCGGCCTCCCCGGTCACCCAGCGGAAGCCGGACGGCTCGGTGTCGCACCGCCACAGCGCGGGAGTGCGCCGGTACTCGGTGTTGAGGTCGCGCACCAGATCGCGCACCCCGCGGTGGTCGGCCTCCGCGCCGTAGGCCGGGTCCAGCAGCCACCAGTCCGGGCCGTGCGCCTCCGACCACTCGGCGCCCTGCGCGAACTCCTGCCCCATGAAGAGCAGTTGCTTGCCCGGGTGGGCCCACATGAAGCCGAGATAGGCGCGCAGGTCGGCGCGCTGCCGCCACCAGTCGCCGGGCATCTTCGACACCAGGGACCGCTTGCCGTGCACCACCTCGTCGTGCGAGATCGGCAGGACGTAGTTCTCGCTGTAGGCGTACACCATCGAGAACGTCATCTCGCCGTGGTGGTACTTGCGGTGGACCGGTTCGTGGCTCATGTACCGGAGCGAGTCGTGCATCCAGCCCATGTTCCACTTCAGGCCGAAACCGAGCCCGCCGAAACCGCTCGGGCCCCCGTGATGGGTGGCCCGGGTGACCCCGTCCCAGGCCGTGGACTCCTCCGCGATCGTCACCACCCCCGGCACCCTGCGGTACACCGTCGCGTTCATCTCCTGCAGGAACGCCACCGCGTCCAGGTTCTCCCGGCCGCCGTGCTCGTTCGGCGTCCACCGGCCGGGCTCGCGCGAGTAGTCGAGGTAGAGCATGGAGGCGACGGCGTCCACGCGCAGTCCGTCGATGTGGAACTCCTCGCACCAGTACACGGCGTTGGCGACCAGGAAGTTGCGCACCTCGCGCCGCCCGAAGTCGAACTCCAGGGTCCCCCAGTCGGGATGGGCCGCCCGCAGCGGATCCTCGTGCTCGTACAGCGGCCGGCCGTCGAACTCGGCCAGCGCCCACTCGTCGCGCGGGAAGTGCGCCGGCACCCAGTCCATCAGCACCCCGATGCCCGCCCGGTGCAGCGCGTCCACCAGGTACCTGAAGTCGTCCGGGGTGCCGAGCCGGGCCGTGGGCGCGTAGAACCCGGTGACCTGGTAGCCCCAGGACGGACCGTAGGGATGCTCGGCGACCGGCATCAGCTCGACATGGGTGAACCCGAGGTCCTTCACGTACGCGGGGAGCTGATCAGCCAGTTGACGATACGTCAGTCCGGGTCGCCAGGACGGCAGATGCACCTCGTACACCGAGAACGGGCTGCGGTGCGCGGGTGCTTCGGCGCGGCGCTCCAGCCACTCGGCGTCGTCCCACTCGTACCGCGAGGACGTGACGACGGACGAGGTGGCCGGCGGGACCTCCGTGCGGCGCGCCATCGGATCGGCGCGCAGGGTCCGCGAACCGTCGGGACGGGTGATCTCGAACTTGTACAGCTCGCCCTCGCCGATCCCCGGCACGAACAGCTCCCACACCCCGGACGAGCCCAGCGACCGCATCGGATGCCCGGTGCCGTCCCAGAAGTCGAAGCCGCCCGCCACCCGCACCCCGCGCGCGTTCGGCGCCCACACGGTGAAGCGGGTGCCGCTCACGCCCTGGTGGGTCATGGGGTGCGCGCCGAGCGCGGTCCACAGCTCCTCGTGGCGGCCCTCGCCGATCAGATGCAGGTCGAACTCGCCCAGCGCGGGCAGCAGACGGTACGCGTCCTCGATCTCCCGCACCGCCTCCTCGTACGTCACCAGCAGCCGGTACGCCGGGACCTCCCGGAACGGCAGCAGCGCCGAGAAGAACCCGTCCCCGTCGTCGTGCAGGTCGGCGGTGAGGCCCCCGGAGACCACGGACACGGCCCGGGCGTACGGCTTGAACGTCCGGAACACGACCCCGCCGGGCACCGGGTGCGCGCCGAGCACGGAGTGCGGGGCGTGGTGCGTGCCGTTCAGCAGCCGCTCCCGGTCGTCGGGGCCCACGGCGGGGGAGACCGCGGTCTCCGCCTCGGGCGGCGCGGGCCGCCCGACGGCGGAGGGCCTGCCGACGGCCTGTTGCGCCCTGGTCTTCCGCGCTCCGGCCTTCCGTTCCCTGGCTTTCCGCGCCCTGACCTTCTTCGTCGCGGCCTTCCTCGTCCCGGGTTTCCTCGTCCCGGGTTCCTTCTCGGCGGCCTTCGCCGCCCCGTCTTTCTCGGCCCCGGTCTTCTCGGCGGCGGTCGTCTTCTCGGCGGTCGTCTTCTCGGTGGCGGTCCGCTTCACCGCCGCGTCCTTCTTCACGGCGGTCTTCTCCGCCGTGGCCTTCCGGGACATCTGCTCGGCCGGCTGCTCCGGACGCGAACCGCTGGACTCGGGACGGGGGGTCACGGACGGAGCCTCCTGGTCGACGTGCGGGGCAGACGGGAGTGGATCGTGTGGATCACCGGATCACCCTGGCCCGGATGCGGCGAGCCGGCGGACGGCGGCCATCGGGACCTGCAGCCACTCGGGGCGGTGCCGGGCCTCGTACAGCACCTCGTAGACGGCCTTGTCCGTCTCGTACGCGCGCAGCAGCACCGGATCGGTGCGCGGGTCCCGGCCCGCGGTCTCCGCGTAGCCGGAGCAGTACGCCGCCCGGCACCGCACGGCCCAGTCCGGCTGCGGCGGGTCCGCGGAACGTGCCGCGTAGTCGAAGGAGCGCAGCATCCCGGCCACGTCCCGCACCACGGGCTGCGGCATCCGCCGCTCGGCCAGCGGCCGTGCCGGTTCGCCCTCGAAGTCGATCAGCGACCACTGTCCCCCACTGCCGAAAGCGTGGGAGGGGCCCCCGGCCGGGGACCGCAGGCACTGGCCGAGATGCAGATCGCCGTGCACGCGCTGAGCGGTCCAGGTCTGCCCCTCGGCGGCCAGGTCGGCCAGCGCCGTGTACGCCGAGCCCAGCCCGTCCGCGTACGGCCGCAGCGCGGGCACCGCCTGCGCCGCCGCCTCCAGCCGCTCGGCCATACCGGCGACCATGTGCCGCAGTCGGCTCCGGCCCAGGGTGACCGTCGGCAGCGCGCGGGCCAGCGCGGTGTGCACCTCGGCGGTGGTCCGCCCCAGCGCCCGCGCCTCGGCGACGAAGTCCTCGCCCTTGGCCAGCTCCCGCAGCGCCAGCTCCCAGCCGTCCGCAGCGCCCCGCACGAAGGGCTGGAGCACACCCAGCACATACGGCTCGGATGCGGTCGGCGCCCCGGCGGCACCATGAGCGCCGGTGCCGTCGGTGGCGCCGGTCTCGTCAGGGTCTGCCAGCAGCCAGGCCGTGGGCGGGGGCACCCGGGGGCAGCCCTCGCGGGCCAGCGCCAGCGGCAGCTCCAGATCGGGGTTGGTACCGGGCACGATCCGGCGCAACAGCTTCAGAATGAACGTATCTCCGTAGACGACGGACGAGTTCGACTGCTCGACGGTCATCAGCCGCGGCACCAGACCGGACCCGATCTCCTGCCCCGGGTCCCGCTCGAAGCGCAGCCCGCCGATCCGGGCCCGGGCGCGCAGGGCTTCCAGGAGCAGTTCGGCGGGCCGGGTGTCGTACAGGGCCTCGTACACCGTCCGCCCGGCCAGCGGGCCCTGACTCGGGTGACCGATCAGCGCGGGCGCGAGCCTGGGCGGCAGTGCCTCGCGCACCCCCAGCAGCAGCTGGTAGCAGTCACCGGGGCGGTCGGCGCCGCCCCGGGCGGACAGGGCGGGCTGGTGGGCGCGGACGAGCAGGTGGTACAGGCCCAGCCTGGCGCTGGGCGGAAGTAACTCGGTGGCCGCGACCAGAGTGAACCCGGTGACCGGGCGCCCCTTGCCCGCGAACCAGCGCTGTCGTGGCAGCCATTCCCTCAGCAGCGGATCCAGTGACGCAAGGAGGCCGGGCGGCGGTGCGACCGTGCGTATGACGGTTTCCGACATTTCAGTCGCGTCCTTTCCCCGGATCGTCGGGGTGTTACTGATGCGTGCCCCGGGCGGCGCGGGGGAAACCGCCCCGCCCGGGGGGAGAGACGGGTGCTACGCGGCGTCCCCGCGCAGCCGGAACCAGTAGAAGCCGTGGCCCCCCAGGGTCAGCAGGTACGGCAGTTCACCGACGGCGGGGAAGCGCACCCCGCCGAACAGCTCGACCGGATGGCGGCCCGCGAAGGCGCTCAGGTCGAGTTCGGTGGGCTGGGCGAAGCGGGAGAAGTTGTTGACGCAGAGCACCAGGTCGTCTCCGTTTTCCCTGTTCGGGGGGGCCTCCCGCAGGAAGGCGAGGACCGCGGGGTTGGAGGAGGGCAGCTCGGTGTAGGTGCCCAGGCCGAAGGCGGGGTTCTGCTTGCGGATCTCGATCATGCGGCGGGTCCAGTGCAGCAGCGAGGAGGGGGAGGCCATGGACGCCTCGACGTTGCTGACCTGGTAGCCGTGGACCGGGTCCATGATGGTGGGCAGGAACAGCCGGCCCGGGTCGCAGGAGGAGAAGCCGGCGTTGCGGTCGGGGGTCCACTGCATCGGGGTGCGTACCGCGTCGCGGTCGCCGAGCCAGATGTTGTCGCCCATGCCGATCTCGTCGCCGTAGTAGAGGATCGGCGAGCCGGGCAGGGACAGCAGCAGGGCGGTGAAGAGTTCGATCTGGTTGCGGTCGTTGTCCAGCAGCGGGGCGAGCCGGCGGCGGATGCCGATGTTGGCGCGCATGCGGGGGTCCTTGGCGTACTCGGCCCACATGTAGTCGCGTTCCTCGTCGGTGACCATCTCCAGGGTCAGTTCGTCGTGGTTGCGCAGGAAGATGCCCCACTGGCAGCCGGCGGGGATGGCGGGGGTCTTGGCGAGGATCTCGGAGACCGGGTGGCGCGATTCGCGGCGTACGGCCATGAAGATGCGGGGCATGACGGGGAAGTGGAAGGCCATGTGGCATTCGTCGCCGCCGGCGGTGTAGTCGCCGAAGTAGTCGACCACGTCCTCGGGCCATTGGTTCGCCTCGGCCAGCAGCACGGTGTCCGGGTACTGGCTGTCGATCTCCTTGCGCACCCGCTTGAGGAACGCGTGCGTCGCGGGCAGGTTCTCGCAGTTGGTGCCTTCCTCCTGGTAGAGATAGGGCACCGCGTCCAGCCGGAAACCGTCGATCCCCAGGTCCAGCCAGAACTTCAACGCGGAGATCATCTCCTCCTGCACGGCCGGGTTCTCGTAGTTGAGGTCCGGCTGGTGGGAGAAGAACCGGTGCCAGTAGTACTGTCCGCGCACCGGGTCGTAGGTCCAGTTGGAGGCCTCGGTGTCGACGAAGATGATCCGCGCGTCCTGGAACTGCTTGTCGTCGTCCGCCCAGACGTAGTAGTCGCCGTAGGGGCCGTCCGGGTCCTTGCGGGACTCCTGGAACCAGGGGTGCTGGTCGCTGGTGTGGTTCATGACGAAGTCGATGATCACGCGCATGCCGCGCTGGTGCGCGGCGTCGGCGAACTCGACGAAGTCGGCGAGGTCACCGAAGTCGGGCAGTACGGCGGTGTAGTCGGAGACGTCGTAACCGCCGTCGCGCAGGGGTGACTTGAAGAAGGGGGGCAGCCACAGGCAGTCGACGCCGAGCCACTGCAGATAGTCGAGTTTGGCGGTCAGCCCCTTCAGGTCGCCGATGCCGTCGCCGTTGCTGTCCTGGAAGGAACGGACCAGGACCTCGTAGAAGACGGCCCGTTTGAACCAGTCCGGGTCGCGGTCTTTCGCCGGTGTGTCCTCGAAGGTGTCCGGTACGGGCTCGTTGACGATCATGATGCGGGTGACCCTCCGATCTGCGGGGTGGACGGTCGCAGAGTCGTGCCGTGCTCATCCGGGGCCGCGGCGGTGGTGGTCGGTGCCGTGCGGCCGTCGGCTTCCCGGCCGACGACGAGCACATGCGCGCCGCCCGGTCCCAGACGCACGTAGTTGGTGCTGCCCCAGTGATAGGTCTCGCCGGTGAGCTCGTCGTGCACCGGCACCGACTCGTGCCGTTCCAGGCCGAGTTGCGGCATGTCCAACGAGACGGTGGCCTCCTGGGTGTGGTGCGGGTCGAGGTTGGCGACCACCAGCACGACATCGGACCCGCTGCGCTTGCTGTACGCGATGACGGCGTCGTTGTCGGTGTCGTGGAAACGGAGGTTTCTGAGTGCGCGCAGGGCGGGGTGCGCCCGGCGGATGGTGTTGAGCCGGGTGATCAGGGGGGTGATGGTCTCGCCCCGGCGTTCGGCGCCCTCCCAGTCGCGGGCGGTGAGCTGGTACTTCTCCGAGTGCAGGTACTCCTCCGAGCCCTCCCGCAGCGGGGTGTTCTCACACAGTTCGTAGCCGCTGTAGATGCCCCAGGACGGCGAGAGGGTGGCGGCCAGCACGGCGCGGACCTCGAAGGCGGGCCGGCCGCCGTGCTGCAGGTAGGCGTGCAGGATGTCGGGGGTGTTGGTGAACAGGTTGGGCCGCATGGAGCAGGCCGCCTCCCCCGACAGTTCGGTGAGGTAGTCGGTCAGTTCCCGTTTGGTGGTGCGCCAGGTGAAGTAGGTGTAGGACTGCTGGAAGCCGACGGCCGCCAGGGTGTGCATCATCGCCGGGCGGGTGAAGGCCTCCGCCAGGAAGATGACGTCGGGGTCGGTGCGGTTGATGTCGGCGATCACCCGTTCCCAGAAGGCCACCGGTTTGGTGTGCGGGTTGTCCACCCGGAAGATCCGCACGCCGGCGGTCATCCAGTGCCGCAGCAGCCGCACGGTTTCGGCGGTCAGGCCGTCCGGGTCGGTGTCGAAGGCGAGCGGGTAGATGTCCTGGTACTTCTTGGGCGGGTTCTCCGCATGGGCGATGGTGCCGTCGGGGCGGTGGTGGAACCACTGGGGGTGTTTGTGCACCCAGGGGTGGTCGGGGGAGCACTGCAGGGCGAGGTCGAGGGCGACCTCCAGGCCGAGTTCGCCGGCCCGGGCGACGAAGCGGGTGAAGTCGGCCAGGGTGCCCAGTTGGGGGTGGACGGTGTCGTGGCCGCCCTCGGGGGAGCCGATGGCCCAGGGCACGCCGACGTCGTCGGGGGTGGCGGTGAGGGTGTTGTCGCGGCCCTTGCGGTGGGTGGTGCCGATGGGGTGGATGGGGGGGAGGTAGACGACGTCGAAGCCCATGGCGGCGATGGCGGGCAGCCGGCGGGCGGCGGTGGTGAAGGTGCCGTGCGGCTGTTGGGGGGTGCCCTCGGAGCGGGGGAAGAACTCGTACCAGGAGCCGTACAGGGCGCGTTCGCGTTCCACGAGCAGGGGCATCGGGTCGCCGGTGGTGAGCAGTTCGCGCAGGGGGTGGCGGGCCAGGACCGCGTCCACCTCCGGCGTCAGTGCCGCCGCCAACCGGGAGGCCGTCGGCCGTCGTTCGTCGCGCAGCGCGTCCACCGCGGCGAGGAGTACGCCCCGTCGGTCCGGTTCCGGCACTCCGGCCGCCGCCCGCTCGTGGAGCAGGGCGCCCTCCTCCAGCACCAGTTCCGTGTCCGTGCCCGCCGGGATCTTGATCCGTGCGTGGCGGCGCCAGGTCGTGACGGGATCGCTCCACGCCTCGACGGTGTACGTCCAACGCCCCGTCGCACGGGCGCAGACGGTCGCCCCCCACCGGTCCGTGCCCGGCGCCAGCTCCCGCATCGGGACGAGGGGCCCCGGCCGGCCCTCGGGATCCGTCAGGACGACATGGGCGGCCACCGCCTCGTGCCCCTCACGGAACACGGTGGCCGTCACCTCGAACGTCTCACCGACGACGGCCTTCGCCGGCCGGCGCCCCTGATGGACCATCGGCCGGACGTCGAGGACGGGAATGCGCCCCAGGGAGGTCGAGTTCGCCGCGGCCGGTGGGGGCGTTCCGGCGGCGGGCTGCGGAGAAGGCGTCGAAGGGGCCGACGACGAATGATGTGTGGCGGGCATGACCGCTCCTGTCCGCGTCAACGTGGGTGGGCGGATGACTGTGGGGAGGTGGGTCCTGCTTGACGCTGCGTGGGGTTCCTGAGGGGTGTACCGCAGGAGCCTTCCCACACTGTTCGGGTGGGCAATCCGGCGCTTTGCTAACTACTCGTGCGTATGTCGACATACAAGACCGGCCCCGTCCGTGAGGGACGGAGCCGGTCCTCGACGAGCCCGTTCCCGGCCCCCTCCCGCTTCCCCGCGGGTGCCCGGGTGATCGTGGCGCGGGGGCCCGGCGGGTGCGCACTACCGCGGTGGCGTCCGGAGCAGCCGGTCCGGCGAACCGAGCCCGCGACCGCTCACCTTCCCGCCCGTCGCCCCCTTGACCAGGGCGTTCGCCACCTGCGCCGGGGTGGCCCGCCGATGCTCGGCGAGGTACAGCGCCGCCGCGCCCGCCGCGTGCGGGGAGGCCATCGACGTACCCGAGGCGGTGACGTGCCCGGTGTCGCTCGCGGCCGACGCCGAGGTGATGGACACCCCCGGGGCGAACAGATCGAGGGCGGAACCGTGGTTGGAAAAGGCCGGTTTCTTGTCCTGCCGGTCGGTCGCACCCACCGTGATCGCCTGCTGCACACCCGCGGGCGAGTACAGCGCCGCCGCCGTTCCCTCGTTTCCCGCGGCGACCGTGTAGCTGACGCCGGACGCGATGGACTTCCGTACGGCGGCGTTCAGTTGCGCGTTGTGGAAGCCGCTGAGGCTGAGATTGGCGACCGCGGGCCCGACCGCGTTCCGGGTCACCCAGTCGATGCCCGCGATCACCTGGGCCGTGGTGCCCGACCCGTTGTCGTCGAGCACGCGGACGGAGACGATGTCGGCCCGCTTCGCGACGCCGTGACCCTTGCCCGCGATGATGCCGGCCACATGAGTGCCGTGACCGTTGCCGTCCTGGGCGGTCCGGTCGTTCTGGACGAAGTCCCAGCCGTGCCGGGCCCGCCCGCCGAAGTCGCGGTGCGATATCCGTACGCCGGTGTCGATGACGTAGACCGTCACCCCCGCGCCCGCCGTGGCCGGAGCGGTGTACCGCCCGTCCATCGGCAGGTTCCGCTGGTCCAGGCGGTCCAGTCCCCAGGACGGCGGGTTCTGCTGCGCGTGGTTCGGCTTCTCCGGTGTCCGGGCCGGTGTCACCCGGGTGTCCTGGGCGACCGAGGCGACCCGGGGGTCGGCCGCGAGCCGCGCGGCCGCTCTCGCGCCGGCCCGGACGGCGTAGCCGTTGAGCACGGTGCCGTAGGTATGGCTGATTCTCGCCCCGTAGCGCCGCACGAGATCCCGGCCGGCCGCCGAGCGTGCCGCGGTCCCCTTCTCCAGTGTCACCAGGTAGCTGCCGGTCACGGAGCCGGGTGCCCCGGCGCCGGATATCCGCCCCTCAGGCGCGGCGTGCGCGGGCAGGGTCGCGGTCGAAACCGTCGCGGCGCACAGGACCGCCGTCATGACCCCCGCCCGGCGCAGACGCCGCGTTCGCGTCCGTGCCATGGTCCGAGTTCCCCTCCCTCACTCCGCGTACGGCGAATCCGCGTACGGCGAATCGGCGTACGGCATCGCGTGGGCCGGGGTTGCACCCGGCGCGGGCCGGTACGCCACCGTGGCAGCGTCTCGTGCGGAACGAAGTGCCACAAGAACGCCTGCGGGTGGGGAATCGGCCATATCCGCCATGAGGTGAATCGTTTGGGTGAGGGTGCAGCGGGGCCGGATTGCCCGGCTTCCACCGTGGAGGCCGTTGCCGCCGGTACTGTCGTGCGCGACGACCGGACGCACACAGCCGTCCTTCCGCACCGCGACTCGCGCCGAGGTGGAACTTGAAGGCGATCCGTCGATTCACCGTCCGACCCGTGCTCCCCGACCCCCTCCGGCCCCTGAGCGAACTGGCCCGGAACCTGCGCTGGTCCTGGCACACGCCGACCGGCGACCTGTTCCGGTCCGTCGACCCCGAACGCTGGGCGGCCGGTGGCCGAGACCCCGTACGGCTGCTGGGCAGTGTGCCGCCCGACCGGCTCCAGGAACTGGCCGGGGACCGCCCGTTCCTGGACCGTCTCGACGCCGTCGCGGGCGACCTGCACACGTACATGACCGGCGACCGCTGGTACCAGGAGCAGTCCGGCCCCCGGGCGCAGGGTGACCGGCTGCCCGCCGCCGTCGCCTACTTCTCCCCGGAGTTCGGCATCACGGCCGCCCTGCCGCAGTACTCCGGCGGGCTCGGCATCCTCGCCGGCGACCACCTCAAGGCCGCCAGCGACCTCGGCGTCCCGCTGATCGGCGTCGGTCTGCTCTACCGGCACGGCTACTTCCGCCAGTCGCTGTCCCGGGACGGCTGGCAGCAGGAGCACTACCCCGTCCTCGACCCCAACGAACTGCCCCTCACCCAGCTCAAGGAGCCCGACGGCACCCCCGCCCTGGTGATCCTCGCGCTGCCCGGCGGCCGCTCGCTGCGCGCCCGGATCTGGCTGGCCCAGGTGGGCAGGGTGCCGTTGCTCCTGCTGGACTCCGACGTCGAGGAGAACGACCTCGGCGAACGCGGCGTCACCGACCGGCTCTACGGCGGCGGCAGCGAGCACCGCCTGCTCCAGGAGATGCTGCTCGGCATAGGAGGGGTCAGGGCGGTGCGCGCGTACTGCAGGCTGACCGGGCACGCACCGCCCGAGGTGTTCCACACCAACGAGGGCCACGCCGGTTTCCTCGGCCTGGAGCGCATCGCCGAACTGCGTTCCGACGGAATGGAGTTCGGCCCCGCGCTGGAGACGGTCCGGGCGGGGACCGTGTTCACCACGCACACCCCCGTACCGGCCGGCATCGACCGTTTCGACCGCGGGCTGGTCGCCCGTCACTTCGGCCCCGACGCCGAACTGCCGGGCATCGAGGTCGACCGCATCCTCCGGCTCGGCATGGAGACGTATCCCGGCGGTGAGCCCGACCTCTTCAACATGGCCGTCATGGGCCTGCGGCTGGCCCAGCGCGCCAACGGCGTCTCCCTGCTGCACGGCAGGGTCAGCCGGGAGATGTTCTCCGGGCTCTGGCCCGGATTCGACCCCGAGGAGGTGCCCATCACCTCCGTCACCAACGGGGTGCACGCGCCGACCTGGGTCGCCCCCGAGGTGTTCCGGCTCGGCGCCCGCCAGATCGGCGCCGAGCGCGCCGAGGAGGCGCTGACCGTCGGCGGCTCGGACCGCTCGGACCGCTCGGACCACTGGAAATCTGTCGGGGACATCCCCGACGAGGACATCTGGGAGCTGCGCCGCTCCCTGCGCTCGCAACTGGTGACGGAGGTGCGGGAGCGGCTGCGCGCCTCGTGGCGGCAGCGCGGCGCGGGGACGGCGGAGCTCGGCTGGATCGACCGGGTGCTCGACCCGGACGTGCTGACCATCGGGTTCGCCCGGCGGGTCCCCTCGTACAAGCGGCTGACGCTGATGCTGCAGGACCGGGACCGGCTGACGGACCTGCTGCTGCACCCCGAGCGGCCGGTGCAGATCGTGGTCGCGGGCAAGGCGCACCCGGCGGACGAGAGCGGCAAACGGCTCATCCAGGAACTGGTCCGGTTCGCCGACGACCCGCGGGTGCGGCACCGGATCGTCTTCCTGCCCGACTACGGCATGGCGATGGCGCAGAAGCTCTACCCCGGCTGTGACATCTGGCTGAACAACCCGCTGCGGCCGCTGGAGGCGTGCGGGACCAGCGGCATGAAGGCCGCCCTCAACGGCTGCCTCAACCTCTCGGTGCTGGACGGCTGGTGGGACGAGTGGTTCCAGCCCGACTTCGGCTGGGCCGTCCCCACCGCGGACGGGGCGGGCGGGGGCGCCTCCACGCTCTCGGCGGCGGGGGACGACCCGGACCGGCGCGACGCCCTGGAGGCCGCCGCGCTGTACGACCTGCTGGAGCAGCGGATCACGCCGCGCTTCTACGAGCGCGGTGAGAGCGGGCTGCCCGACCGGTGGCTGGAGATGGTCCGGCACACCCTGAGCCTGCTCGGTCCGAAGGTGCTGGCCGGCCGCATGGTCCGCGAGTACGTCGAGCGCCTGTACGCGCCTGCCGCGCGCGCCCACCGGGCGATGGGACCCGACCGGGCGCGCGACCTCGCCCGGTGGAAGGCCCGGGTGCGCGCCGCCTGGCACGGAGTGAGCGTCGACCACGTCGAGACGTCCGGGACGACGACGGCCACCGCGGAACTCGGCACCACCCTCGCGCTGCGGGTGCGCGTCGGCCTCGGCGACCTCGACCCGGACGACGTCGAGGTCCAGGCGGTCTCCGGGCGGGTGGACGAGGAGGACCGCATCACCGGCGCGACGCCCGTCCCGCTGAAACCGGTGGGGGCCGCCGACCTGGAGGGCCGCTGGGTGTACGAGGGCCCGCTCTCCCTCGACCGCACCGGGCCCTTCGGCTACACGGTCCGTATCCTGCCCGGCCATCCGCTGCTGGCGCACGGCACCGAGATGGGCCTGGTCGCGGTGCCCTCGGAGGAGGTCTCCGAGGCGGCGGGGCCGCTGATGCGATAGGCCGGTGGTCCGGCGGACGGACGCCGGCCACGGATGTCGGCCGGACGGATGTCGGCCGGACGGACGTCGGGTGACGCGAAGGGCCTCAGAACTCCTCGAGGCCCTTCGTGGCCAGGCGCCGCAGCACCGTGCCGCAGCGGCGGGCGTAGGCGTGCTGCATTCCGCGGGCCGCCGGACCGGCCGCCCGGGCGTACCACCGGGCCGCCCTGCTGAACGCGGAGACGGTCAGCCACACCGTTCCGTCACCGGTGCGGTTCACGACGAAGGCCTCCTCGCCGCACTCCGGGTGACCGGGCAGGGTGCCGTACGCCCAGCCGGCCCTGCGCTCCTCCTCCAGCGTCCAGACCACCCGGCACGGCGCCCTGACCACCCCGGCGAGCGTGACGGTGACGTCGACACCGGGCGCCGCGCGGTCGGCGGTGGTGTCGAGGCCGACGCCCAGGGCCCGGTGCAGCTCCCAGGTGAGCACCGCCTCCGCGCCCTGGCGGAAGACCGCCTGGCCCTCGCCGAGACGGGTGCGCACGTGCAGGGGATGGAACCCGGGAGGGCAGAAACCCGGCTCACGGGTCGCGCCGACGTGGTCGTAGGTGAAGTCCGCCGAAGACATGGGACCCAAGGGTAGGGCGGCCCCGCGCACCCGGTGGCACGGGGGCGCCCGCACCGGAGTCCGATCCTCCGGTGCGGGCGCCCCTTCACCGTGCCGCGCCCTCAGCCAGTGGCGCGGGCGCCGACGTTGACGGCGGCCCAGGCGTTCTGCACCGCCTTGTACTCGGCGCTGCTCGTGCCGTACAGCTCACCGGTCGCCGCCAGGGTGCCGGTGCGGGCGCCGGCGTAGTTGGTGGTCGAGGTGAACTTGGTGGTCAGCGCGCGGAACCAGATCTTCTCCGCCTTGGCCCGGCCGATGCCGGTGACCGGCAGCCCGTCCGAGGTGGGCGAGTTGTAGCTGACGCCGTTGACGGTCTTGGCGCCGCTGCCCTCGCTCAGCAGGTAGAAGAAGTGGTTCGCGGGGCCCGAGGAGTAGTGCACGTCGATCGAGCCGAGCCCGGAGTACCAGGAGTCCTTGGACGAGCCGTCCTTGCTCGGCCGGTCCATGTAGCGCAGCGGGGTGCCGTTGCCGCGGATGTTGATCTTCTCGCCTATGAGGTAGTCGCCGACGTCGGAGGAGTTGCCGGCGTAGAACTCGACCGTCGCGCCGAAGATGTCGCTGGTCGCCTCGTTGAGGCCGCCGGACTCCCCGCTGTAGCGCAGGCCGGCGGTGTTCGAGGTGAGGCCGTGGGTCATCTCGTGCGCGGCCACGTCGATCGAGGTCAGCGGGTTGGCGTTGCCCGATCCGTCGCCGTAGGTCATGCAGAAGCAGCTGTCCGACCAGAAGGCGTTGACGTAGTTGTTGCCGTAGTGGACCCGGGAGTAGGCGCCCACACCGTCCCCGCGGATGCCGTTGCGGCCGTGCACGTTCTTGTAGTAGTCCCAGGTCAGCGCGGCCCCGTAGTGGGCGTCGGCGGCGGCCGACTCCGTGTTGGAGGAGCTGCCGTTGCCCCAGACGTCGTCGGCGCCGGAGAACAGCGTGCCGGTGCCGGAGGTGCCGCGGTTCAGGTTGTACGTCCTGTGGTTGCCGCGCGCTCCGTCGGTGAGGTTGTACGACGACCCGGACCGGGTGGTGGTCAGGTCGACGGTGCCGCTGTAGACGGTGTGGCCGGTTCCGGTGTGGACGGCCTGCCACTCGTACAGCTTCTCGCCCGTGGTGGCGTCGGTGACGACGTGCAGCTCCTGCGGGGTGCCGTCGTGCTGGAGCCCGCCGACGACGGTCTCGTAGGCGAGGGTCGGCTTGCCGTCCGCGGCCCAGACGACCTTGCGCGGGGCGTTCTCGACGTCGGGGTTCTTGGCGTCCTCGGCCTTCGCGGCGCCGAGGGCCTGCTGCTCCGCCTTGGCGGCGGGCACCGCGGCCTTGGTGGTGGCGGGCTTGACCGTGGTCCGGGTGGCCTTGACGACCGACTCGGTCCCGCCGGGCTTCTCGCCCTGCACGACGAGGTCGCCGCCGAGGACGGGCAGGCCGTCGTAGGTGCGCTCGTAGCGGACGTGGACGGTGCCGTCGCGGTCCTTGAGGACGTCGCGGACGACGAGCTGCTCCTTCTCGTCCAGGCCGAGGGCCTCGGCGGTGTCCGCCTTGGTGGCGTTCGCCTCGCGGATCAGCTCGGCGCGCTGGGCGGGGGTGAGCCGGACCGACTCGGCGGCCGGGTTCGCCCGGCTCGCGGCCGACGGGGTGTCGTCCGGCGCGGCGGTGGCGCTGCCGGACTGCACGGCCGTGGCGACCAGCGCGGCGACCCCGGCGAGGGCGACGGCGGCGGTGCGACGGCGTGCGGTGTGGGGGGTGCGTCTGTGGGAGGACCTGCTTCTCAACACTGACTCCTTCTGCGCGGCCGCGGGTTGTGCGGCCAGGGGAGACCGGCCGGCTGGTGAGCCGGCCGGGCAGAACAGGGCGGTACGCGGTACCACGTGCTGCTGTGCTGGAGCGGTGGCCGGGCACGACGGTTCGACGGCGCTGTGGGGTTGCCGCGCGACGGCCTTGGGAAGAGTCGCAGGAGATCGCGGTTTCTGTCAGGAGCGCGTCAATACATTGGCCGAAAACAGTCCGTTGTCCGGGAGTTCACGTTCGATAAACGGAGGGTTTCGCCGGTGTGACGGCGATGGCGGCGATGGCCGCGATGACCGTGATGGCGGCGGTGACGGCGACGGCGGTGGTGACTTCGCGTGTGTCTGCTGCGGTCCAGGGCCTGTCCGGCGGCCCGCTCCGCCGGACAGGCCCTGGACCGCCGGACAGGCCCTACGCCAGGCTGTCCCGCCAGGCGCGGTGGAGGTCGGCGAAGCGGCCGGTGCCCGCGATGAGGTCGGCCGGGGTGCCGTCCTCCACGATGCGGCCGTGTTCCATCACCAGGACGCGGTCGGCGATCTCCACGGTGGACAGGCGGTGGGCGATCACCACCGCCGTGCGCCCCCGCAGGACCGTCGCCATCGCCCGCTGCACCGCCCGCTCGCCGGGGATGTCCAGGGAACTGGTCGCCTCGTCCAGGATCAGTACCGCCGGGTCGGCGAGCAGGGCCCGGGCGAAGGCGACGAGTTGGCGCTGGCCGGCCGAGATGCGGCCGCCGCGCTTGCGCACGTCGGTGTCGTAGCCGTCGGGCAGGGCGGCGATGAAGTCGTGCGCGCCGATCTCCTTCGCGGCCCGCTCGATCTCCGCACGGGTGGCGTCCGGGCGGCCGATGGCGATGTTCTCGGCGACCGTGCCGGAGAACAGGAACGCCTCCTGCGTCACCATGACCACCCCGCGCCGCAGTTCGGGTCCCGCGAGGTCGCGCAGGTCGACGCCGTCCAGCAGGACCCGGCCGTCGGTGGGGTCGTAGAAGCGGGCGAGCAGTTTGGCCAGCGTCGACTTGCCGGCGCCGGTCGAGCCGACGACGGCGACGGTCTGCCCGGCCGGGAGGGTGAGGTCGAAGCGGGGCAGCACCTCGCCGCCGGTGCGGTACGCGAAACGGACCGCGTCGAAGACGACCTCGCGCCCCGGGTGGTGCGACGGCGCCTTCGGAAGCTCCCGGGGGGCCGCGGGCTCCGGCACGGACGGGACCTGTGCCAGGAGTCCGGCGATCTTCTCCAGCGAGGCGGCCGCCGACTGGTACGCGTTGAGGAACATGCCCAGCCGGTCGATCGGGTCGTACAGCCGCCGCAGGTACAGCACCGCCGCCGCCAGCACACCGAGCGCGAGCGTCCCGTCCGCGACCCGGTAGGCACCCCACAGCACGATCAGCGCGACCGTCGTGTTGGCCACCACCCGGGAACCGACGACATAGCGGGCCATCTCCAGCAGCGCGTTCCCGTTGGTCCGCTCGTGCCGCCGGTTCAGCGCGCGGAAGTCGGCGTCGTTGGCGGCCTCGCGGCGGAAGGCGCGCACCGGGCGGATGCCGTTCATCGTCTCGACGAACTTCACGATCACCGCGGCGATCGCCGTCGACCGCTGCCGGTACACCTCCGTGACGCGCCGCCGGTACGACCGTACGAGTGCGTACAGAGGGACGAAGGACGCCACCGCCAGCGCGCCGAGCCCGAGGTCCAGCCAGAGCAGCAGCCCCGCGACGTAGACGCAGGACACGATGACCGTGACCAGCTCCTGCAGGCCCTCCTCCAGCAGCTCCCGCAGCGACTCGACGTCTGTGGTGGAGCGGGAGATGAGCCGGCCCGAGGTGTAGCGCTCGTGGAAGTCGACGCTGAGCGCCTGCGCGTGCCGGAAGATCCGGCCGCGCAGATCCAGCAGCACGTCCTGGCTGACCCGGGCGGCGGTGACGATGAACGCGTACTGCAGCACCCCGCCCGACGCCGCGCACAGCAGGTAGCCCACCGCGACCGCGATCAGCGGCCCGTGGTCGGCGGCCCGGAACGCGGGCACGCCCCGGTCGATCGCGTACGCCACCAGCAGCGGACCCGCCTGCACCGCCGCCTGCTGGAGCAGCAGCAGGAGCGCGGTGAGGGCGACCCTGCCCCGCATCGGGGTCAGCAGGGAACGCAGCAGGACACCGGTGGCACCCGGGGGAGTGGGCAGTACGTCCCGGTCGAAGGGGTCGCCGGGATGCGGCTCGCCGTGCTCGCCGTCCTTGCCGTGCTCGCCGCCCTTGTCCTGCGCGGGCGCGGTGGGGGCCGCCGTCATCGTTGGTCCTCCTGTTCCCCCGCCGGGTCGCCGGCCATGAGGTGGGCGTACTCGGGGTGGGTGCGCAGCAGTTCGTGGTGGGTGCCGACCGCCGTGATCCGGCCGCCGGAGAGCAGGGCGACGCGGTCGGCCAGCAGCACCGTGGACGGGCGGTGCGCCACGATCAGGGCGGTGGTGTCGGCGAGCACCCGGCGCAGGGCGGCCTCGACCGCGGCCTCCGTGTGCACGTCGAGCGCGGACAGCGGATCGTCCAGCACCAGGAACTCGGGCTGCCCGACCACCGCGCGGGCCAGTGCGAGACGCTGCCGCTGCCCGCCGGAGAGGCTGAGCCCCTGCTCGCCGACCTGGGTGCCGGTGCCCTGGGGCAGCGCGTCCACGAAGCCGGCCTGCGCCACGCCCAGCGCCCGCTCCAGCTCGGCCTCCCCGGCCCCGGGCCCCGCGCCCATCAGCACGTTCTCCCCGACCGCGGCCGAGAACAGGGTGGGCTCCTCGAAGGCGACGGAGACCCTGCTGCGCAGCTCCTCGCGGGAGAGCGCGGTGATGTCCGTGCCGTTCAAGGTGATCCGCCCCGAGGTCGCCTCGTGCAGCCGCGGGACCAGGGCGGTGAGCGTGGTCTTGCCGCTGCCGGTCGCGCCGACCAGGGCCATCGACTCACCGGGCCGGATGTGCAGGTCGACACGGTCCAGGACGGGCGGGGAGCCGGAGGGGGCGTCGGGGTAGCGGAAGGTGACGCCGTGGAAGCGCAGCCCGCCGTCGCCGTAGCCGTCGTTTTGGGGAGCGG
The DNA here is from genome assembly GCF_029760955.1 of Streptomyces cathayae. Lineage (GTDB taxonomy): Bacteria > Actinomycetota > Actinomycetes > Streptomycetales > Streptomycetaceae > Streptomyces > Streptomyces cathayae. The sequence goes on along the minus strand of NZ_CP121682.1, from coordinate 2,485,063 downwards.
CCGGCGCCCGCGCGTCGTCGTCGGGGCCCGGGGACTCCTCCTCGGCGTCCATCACCTCGAAGTACCGCTCGGTCGCGGTCGCCGCCTCCTGGCTCATCGCCAGCAGGAAGCCGATCGAGTCCACCGGCCAGCGCAGCGCCAGGGCCGTCGACAGGAACGCCACCAGGGTGCCCGCGGACAGGTCCCCGTCGGCCACCCGCATGGTCCCCAGCACCAGTGTCGTGCCGATGGCCAGCTCCGGGAGCGTCACGATGACGCTCATGATGGAGGCCAGCAGCCGGGCCTTGTACAGCTCCGTCCCGCGCAGCCCCTTCGACAGCTCCCGGAACGCCCGCGCCTGGCTGCGGTGGCGGCCGAACCCCTTGATGACGCGGATGCCGAGCACGCTCTCCTCGACGACCGTCGTCAGGTCGCCGACCTGGTCCTGGGCGAGCCGGGACGCCTTGGAGTACCGCTTCTCGAAGGCCACGCAGATGACCATCACCGGCACGGCCGGAATCAGGACCACCAGTCCCAGAGCCCAGTCCTGGACCAGCATGATGATCACACCGACAAGGATCGTCACCCCGTTGACCAGCAGGAACGTCAGGGGGAAGGCCAGGAACATGCGCAGCAGCATCAGGTCCGTGGTCCCCCGGGACAGCAACTGCCCCGACGGCCACCGGTCGTGGAACGCCACCGGCAGCCGCTGCAGACGCCGGTACAGGTCCGCCCGCATCCCCGCCTCGACCCCCGCCAGCGGGCGCGCCACCAGCCACCGCCGGAACCCGAACAGCAGGGCCTCCGCGAGCCCGAGCAGCAGCAGGTACAGCGCGCCGAGCCACACGCCCGCCGGGTCCCGGTCGGCGATCGGGCCGTCCACCATCCACTTCAGGACCAGCGGGATGACCAGGCCGATGCACGAGGCGAGGATCGCGATGAAGGCGGCGGTGAACAGCCGCGCCCGCACCGGCCGCACGTACGGCCACAGACGCAGCAACGTACGGACTGTGGAAGGAACTTCGGGAACTTCGGGAACTTCGGGTGCTTCGCGCGCTTCGCGCTTTTCGAGGAGCGGGGGTGTGGTGGCCATCAGCAGTGAGCCTACGGATCGCCACTGACGCTGCCCACCGAGTTTAGGCCGGACCGGACTCGGTCCTCGGACCTACGACCTGCGGCTCCGACCGGTCGTGCGCGGAAACCGGGGGGAGGCGTACCACCCCATCAGCCGATCGGGCGATGTCCTGCTGGTCACCCACTTCGTGACTCCGCCCGCGGTTGAAGCCGCGGGCTTCCTGGATCGCTGGCTAAGCAGCGTTCGAGAGGGCCAGTCCGGCCCTGTTGAGGACGTTCGTCGCGCCGACATGGTCCGCGTTCGCCGCGAACCCGCATCTGACGCATACGAACCTCGCCTGGGTGGCACGGTTCTCCTTCGCGACGTGCCCGCAGGACGGGCAGGTGCGGGAGGTGTTGCGCGCATCCACCGGAACCACGAGGCGGCCGGCACTTTCAGCCTTGCTCGCCAGGATTCCGAGGAACTGCGCCCAACCCGCGTCAAGGATGCTCTTGTTGAGCCCGGCCTTCGCGGCGGCGCCGTTCGGCAGAAAGGCACCGGGCGTTTGAGGGTCGGGCCTGGGCTCGGGTACACGTGTCATGTCCGCAGTGTTCAGCCGCTCGTGCGCGATCGCGTCGTGCTTGCGGACCAGGGTGAGCGCGGTCTTGTGGTGGAAGTCGAGGCGCTGCCTGCGGATCATGGCGTACAGCTTGGCGACCTTCCGAGCGGCGGCGCGATGCTTCTTCGTGCGCTGACGGGTGCGCTTCGGGAACGTTGCCAGGTGCCGCTGCGCTTTGGCCAGTTCCTCGGCTGCCGCGTCGAAGAACTTCGGGTTCGGCTCGTGCTCGCCGTCCGAGGTGGTGAAGAAGTGCACGGTGCCCATGTCGATGCCGACCACCGTGCTCGTGGGTGGGAGCGGCTCGGCGGGCACCTCGTCGCAGGAGAGGACCACATACCAGCGCCTGCCCTCGCGCTTGACACTGATTGTCTTCACCCGGCCCCTGACGGGCCGGTGCTGGTGCACCCGGACGTGTCCGACGCCCTGCAGACGTACGCGGGTGTGTGGGTCGTGCGGGGTGGAGTCCCAGCGGCAGCCGTCGCCGTCCTTGGGAAAGATGATGGTGTCGAAGTGCCCGACGCCCTTGAATCGAGGGGATCCCGGCGTCTGCCCGGTCTTGACGCGACGGAAGAACGCCTGGAATGCCCTGTCGAGGCGTCGCAGGGTGGCCTGCTGAGAAGAGAACGACCAGCGGCCCTGCCACTCCGGGTCGAACGCCCGGATCTCCTTGAGCTGGGCGGACTGATTCCCGTAGCTGATGCTCGTCTTCGAGCTGTGCCGCCAGGCGTCCCGGCGTTCCTGCAAGGCACCGTTGTACAGCGAGCAGTGGTCCCGCAGCATCTCGCCCAGCGCGAGGGCCTGACGGGTTGTGGGGCGCAGGAGGAACTTGTACGAGCGAATCATGAGCCGCCCCTTCGCCTTCTTCCCGGGCGTTCTTTCTGGGTGCCGATGTGCCGCTGCACCGTCTCGGCGCTCACCGCGCCGACCGAGGCCAGCGGTGCCGGGTGGTGCTTGACGGGCAGGTAGTCGTATTCGGGCGTCACTCCGAGCGACACGATTTCCCACCCCCCGTTCGTCAGCCTTGGCCCGGTCAGGTCCTCCAGGTATGCCGCGACCCGTTCACCAAGCACGGACGGCAGTATTTCGGGTACCCCACCACGTGCAGCCCAAGGCCGTACACACCGCTGGAAAACCGGCGAATTTTCCCAGCCGCAGCAACACGCCGAACATACACACGGCACCCGCAGATGGAATCCTCTGGCCCTTGAACGTCACACATACGAGTGAGAAGCCCGCGCCAAGGTGCTTGTCCTGACCACCTACGACACTGACTCCGACACCCTCCCCGCGATCGAGGCGGGCGCGACCGGCTATCTACTCAAGGACGCGCCCTGGGAGGAATTGTTCTCGACGGTGCGGGCGGCGGCCGACAGCCGTACGGCGTTGTCCCCCGTGGTGGCGTCCCGCCTGGTGTCCGCGGTCCGCACGCCCCGCCCGGCTGCCCTCTCACCGCACCCGCAGCAGCAGCACCGTCCGCCCCGGCACCGTGAGCGTCGTGTCCGCCGGGTGGACCGTGGCCGGTGCGGCCGACTGGTCCTCCCGGCCGGTGTCCAGGACCACCTCGTAGCGCCGCGCCCACGGGGGTCCCGGCAGCAGGACGTCCACCGGTGCGTCACCGGCGTGCAGCACGGCGAGGAAGCTGTCGTCGCGTACCGGCTCCCCGCGTTCGTCGTGGTCCGGGATGTCCCGCCCGGAGAGGTACATGCCGAGCGTGGCGGCGGGCGCGTACCAGTCCTCCTCGGTCATCTCCGTGCCCCGCGCGGTGAACCAGGCCAGGTCGCGCAGGCCGTCGGCGCCGTGCGCCCGTCCGGAGAAGAACGTCCGGCGGCGCAGCACCGGATGGCGGCGGCGCAGGGCGATCAGCCGGGACGTGAGGTCGAACAGGGCCTTCCACCCCGGTTCCGCCAGCAGCTCCCAGTCCACCCAGCCGGTCTCGTTGTCCTGGCAGTAGGCGTTGTTGTTGCCGCGCTGGGTGCGCCCCATCTCGTCACCGGCGACCAGCATCGGCACCCCCGTCGACAGCAGCAGCGTGGTCAGCAGGTTGCGCAGCTGCCGCCGTCGCAGGGCCAGGACGTCCGGGTCGTCGGTCTCGCCCTCGGTGCCGCAGTTCCAGGAACGGTTGTCGTCGGTGCCGTCCCGGTTGCCCTCGCCGTTGGCCTCGTTGTGCTTGCGGTCGTACGAGACGAGGTCGCGCAGCGTGAACCCGTCGTGCGCGGTGACGTGGTTGACCGAGGCGTACGGGCGCCGCCCGCCCCAGTCGTAGAGGTCGCTCGAACCGGAGAGCCGGTAGCCGATCTCCCGCAGGTCCGCCGCCGCGGGCCGCCAGAAGTCCCGCACGGCGTCGCGGTACCGGTCGTTCCACTCCGACCACAGCGGGGGGAACGACCCCACCCGGTAGCCCCCGGGGCCCACGTCCCACGGTTCGGCGATCAGTTTCACCCCGCGCAGCACCGGGTCCTGGGCGATCACCGAGAGGAACGGGGAGTTCATGTCGACCTCGTGCGCGGAGCGGGCCAGCGCCGCCGCCAGGTCGAAGCGGAAGCCGTCCACGCCCATCTCGGTCACCCAGTAGCGCAGGGAGTCCGTGATCAGGCGCAGGACGTGCGGTTGGACGAGGTCCAGGGTGTTCCCGCAGCCGGTGTAGTCGGCGTACCGGCGGGCGTCGGCCTGGAGCCGGTAGTGGCCGCGGTTGTCGACGCCCTTCAGGGACAGCGTGGGGCCCAGCTCGTTCGACTCGGCGGTGTGGTTGTAGACCACGTCGAGGACGACCTCGATGCCCGCCGCGTGCAGGGCGCGCACCATCCGCCGGAACTCGCCGACCTGCTGGCCGGCCGTCCCCGAGGCCGCGTAGCCGGCGTGCGGGGCGAAGTAGCCGATGGAGTTGTACCCCCAGTGGTTGCGCAGTCCGTGCCGCAGCAGATGGTCCTCGTGTGCGAACTGGTGCACCGGCAGCAGCTCCACGGCCGTCACGCCCAGCTTCACCAGGTGCTCGATCGCGGCGGGATGCGCGAGCCCCGCGTAGGTGCCGCGCAGCTCCTCGGGGACGCCGGGGTGGCGTCGGGTGAACCCCTTGACGTGCAGCTCGTAGAGGACCGTGTCCGCCCACGGGGTGCGGGGCCGGCGGTCGGCCGCCGCCGCGGCGGTGGTGCCGGTGCCGGTGCCGTCGTCGGGATCGTGGACGACGACGGCCTTGGGCACGTACGGGGCGGAGTCCCGGTCGTCGCGCACGGTGTCCGCGACATGCTGCTCCGGCCAGTCCCGGACGTGCCCGTACACCTCGGGCGACAGCCCGTGCGTGGCGTAGTCGCCGTCCACCGCGCGGGCGTACGGGTCGAGCAGCAGCTTCGCCGGGTTCCAGCGGGCGCCGGTCCACGGATCCCAGCGGCCGTGGACCCGGTAGCCGTAGCGCCGGCCGGGCAGGACGCCGGGGACGAAGCCGTGCCAGACGCCGTCGGTCAGTTCGGTGAGCCGGGCCCGGACCTCCCCGCCGCCGCCCTCGTCGAACAGGCACACCTCGACCCCCTCCGCGCCGCCCGCCCACAGGGCGAAGTCGGTCCCCGCCACCCCGTCCGGGCCGGCCCGGAAGCGGGCGCCCAGGGGGGCCGGCGGGCCGGGCCGCACGGGCACGGTCGCCGGCGGCGGTACCGCCGCCCGCGCGCCGTTCACGGCGACGACCGGGCGCCCGTCGCCGGTGGCCCGTTCCCCGGCCACCGCCTCCTGCTCGGCTGCGCTGGACACCTGTCAGCCTCCCGCGGCTCGTGGGACGACGGCGGGCAGGGAGAGTGGCCGCGGCTCCCCGGCGCGTCGTCCTCCCCACAGTTCTGCCCAGAGCATGCCGCGCACTCACGTGCCGCCGAGAGCACGACCCGCCCGCGTGACAGCACACCCGGAGCGGGGGCGCACCCGCGGATTCCTCCAGAAGGCGTACCCTCGCGTGCCCCGAGGGGGCGCATGGTCGTTTCCCGACGGCGCGCACCGTCGTTGGGTACCGCGTGAGCCACGTACAAGGGCGCGCACGGCGCGCGAGGGCCGCACTGGCCGCCGTACTGACATGGACAGGGTTGTTGCTGACCGGAGCCGTCGGCTGTACCTCGGACGGCGCGATCGGAGGGGCGTTCGGCCCTCCGGCGCCCGAGGAGGTCATCCGGGTCGCGCCCGCCGACGGCAGCAAGGAGGTGCGCCCCGGCGACATGCTGCGGGTGCGGGCGTCCGAGGGGCGGCTGGAGTCGGTGGAGGTCGTCAGATCGCAGGACGCGCGGGAGTCCCCGGTCCCCGGGCGCATCTCCGCCGACGGACGGAGCTGGAAGCCCGACGACGAACGGCTGGCACTCGCCGCGAAGTACACGGTCGACACCGTGGCCCGGGACGACGCCGGCCGCCGCTCCTCCCGCCGCACCACGTTCACGACATACGTCCCCGAGGAACGCTTCATCGGCTACGTCACCCCGGAACACCGCACCGTCGTCGGCACCGGGATGATCGTCTCCCTGGCGTTCAACCGTGAGATCGTCCACCGCGCGGCGGTCGAACGGGCCGTCCGGGTCACCTCCCGCCCGGCCGTCGACGTCCGCCCGCACTGGTTCGGCAAGGACCGGCTCGACTTCCGGCCCGAGACGTACTGGCGGCCCGGCACCGAGGTCACCGTCGAGCTGGACCTGCGGGACGTCGAGGGCGCGCCCGGCGTGTACGGACTCCAGCACCGCACGTTCTCCTTCACCGTCGGCCGCAGCCAGGTCTCGGTGGTCGACGCGGGCCGGCACACCATGAAGGTGAGCCGGGACGGTGAGGAACTGGCCACGGTGCCGATCACGGCGGGGGCGCCGAAGACCCCCACGTACAACGGGAAGATGGTGATCAGCGAGATGCTCGAGGTCACCCGGATGAACGGTGCGACCGTCGGCTTCACCGACGCAGACGGCAAGGGCGAGTACGACATCCCCGACGTCCCGCACGCCATCCGCCTGACCGCGTCCGGCACCTTCCTGCACGGCAACTACTGGGCCGAGAAGGACATCTTCGGCGACACCAACGTCAGCCACGGGTGTGTGGGACTGCACGACGTGAAGGGCGGCGGCGCGGACACCCCGGCGGGCTGGTTCTTCGACCGCAGCCTCATCGGTGACGTCGTCGAGGTGGTCAACAGCAAGGACACGACGGTCGCCCCCGACAACGGCCTCGGCGGCTGGAACATGGGCTGGAGGGAGTGGACGCAGGGCAGCGCCGTGAAGTGACCTCCCGCGGTGTCCCTTCGCGGTGTCTCTTCGCGGTGTCTCTTCGAGGTGCCCCTTCGCAGTGTTTCCTTGAGGTGACTCCTCGTAGTGACCCCCTCGCGCGGACCGCCGGGAGGGCCTCCCGGTTGTACGCCGCAGGCCATTGAAGTTGGAACGGAACGGTGACAAACCTGCCGCGTTCAACGCCCCTGGCCTGTGGTTACTATGCGCCGAAGCGCGCGAGGGGCGCGCGGGGCGCGGGTCCGGCCAGGCCCGCCGAGGGGAGAAACAAGTGAACGTGGGGCCGATTCCGGGGGCGTCGGTTGACGCGCGGAGGTATGGCGGCAGGAAGCCGGCGGCGCTGGCACTCGGAGTGGTGCTGGCGGTCACCGCGTGCGGCGGCGGGGAGACGGGCCCGGGCTCCGGGTCGGCCGGGGGCAAGGGCAAGGACTCCGTCGCGGCGCAGAGCAAGCAGTCCGAGGCGGTCATCGGCATAGCGCCCGAGGACGGCGCCAAGTCCGTGAAGACCAGCGGCGCGTTGAAGGTCGACGCGGCCAAGGGGAAATTGACCGAGGTCGTCGTCAAGGCCCCGGACGGCAAGAAGGTCGACGGGGAGATATCCGGTGACGGCGCCAGTTGGACGCCGTCGGCCCACCTGGCCGCCGCCACCAAGTACACGGTGCACGCGGTCGCCAAGGACTCCGCCGGCCGCACCGCCGCCGAGGACTCCAGCTTCACCACCCTGACGCCGAAGAACACCTTCGCCGGCACCTTCACGCCCGAGGACGGCTCCAAGGTCGGCGTCGGCATGCCGTTCTCGCTCCGCTTCACCCGGGGCATCACCGAGCCGGACGACGTCGAGAAGGCCATCCGCATCACGACCGAACCGCCCGTCGAGGTCGAGGGCCACTGGTTCGGCAACGACCGGCTCGACTTCCGGCCCGAGAAGTACTGGAAGGCCGGCACCAAGGTCACCGTCGACCTCGACCTCGACGGCGTCGAGGGCCGCCCCGGCGTCTACGGCAAGCAGTCCAAGACCGTCTCCTTCACCATCGGACGCAGCCAGGTCTCCGTCGTCGACGCCAAGAAGCACACCATGAAGGTCGAGCGGGACGGCAAGGTCATCAAGACCATCCCGATCACCGCCGGCGCCCCCGGCACCGAGACCTGGAACGGCAAGATGGTCGTCAGCGAGCGGCTCAAGGTCACCCGGATGAACGGTGCGACCGTCGGCTTCACCGACGCCGACGGCAAGGGCGAGTACGACATCAAGGACGTGCCGCACGCCATGCGGCTGAGCACCTCCGGCACCTTCATCCACGGCAACTACTGGGGCGGCGGCGCCTTCGGCAACTACAACGCCAGCCACGGCTGCATCGGGCTGCGCGACACCCGGGGCGGCTGGGACAAGAAGGCCCCGGGCGCCTGGTTCTACGAGAACACCATGCTCGGCGACGTGGTCGTCGTGAAGAACTCCAACGACGCCACCATCGCCCCGGACAACGGCCTCAACGGCTGGAACATGTCCTGGGAGGAGTGGAAGGCGTAGGTCAGGTCAGGTCAGGTCCGACCCGACCGGCCCAGCCCGTCACGGCACACGCGGCCCCGGCGCCCGACAGGGCACCGGGGCCGCTGCCGTCGGCCGGATGTGATCGACCGCACCGGCCCGGTTGCCGTTGGTCACCGTGCTGTGTCTGCCCGGGGGCAACCCCCGGACCCCCGGCCGGGTGTGATCGACCGCACCGGCCCGGTTGCCGTTAGTCGCCGTTAACCTGCTGGCATGACCGTACATCTCGAAGTCGCCGAGGGCGTCGGCACGCTGCGCCTGGACCGCCCTCCCATGAACGCACTGGACGTCGCCACGCAGGACCGGCTGAAGGAACTCGCCGAGGAGATCACGCGCCGCGAGGACGTACGCGCCGTCGTGATCCACGGCGGCGAGAAGGTGTTCGCGGCGGGCGCGGACATCAAGGAGATGCAGGCGATGGACCACGCCGCGATGGTCCTGCGCGCCCGCGCCCTGCAGGACTCCTTCACCGCCGTGGCCCGCATCCCCAAGCCGGTGGTGGCCGCGGTGACCGGTTACGCGCTCGGCGGCGGCTGCGAACTCGCGCTCTGCGCCGACTTCCGCATCGCCGGGGAGAACGCCAAGCTGGGCCAGCCGGAGATCCTGCTCGGGCTGATCCCGGGGGCCGGCGGTACGCAGCGCCTGGCCCGCCTCATCGGCCCGTCGAGGGCGAAGGACCTCATCTTCACGGGCCGTCAGGTGAAGGCCGACGAGGCGCTCGCACTGGGTCTGGTGGACCGCGTGGTCCCCGCCGCCGAGGTCTACGAGCAGGCACACGCGTGGGCCGCGCGGCTCGCCAAGGGGCCGGCGATCGCGCTGCGCGCGGCCAAGGAGTCGATCGACACCGGTCTGGAGACCGACATCGACACCGGCCTCGCCGTCGAGCGCAACTGGTTCGCGGGCCTGTTCGCCACCGAGGACCGTGAACGGGGGATGCGCAGCTTCGTGGAGGACGGCCCCGGCAAGGCAAAGTTCCTCTGAACCCTCTTTCGGGGTATTGCAATTGACGCGATGTCTGATTCGAGTCCCTCGGCGGGGCGGTTTATGGGAGCCTTAACGGGCCCTTAAGTCTGCCGCGTCGAGGGAGTCCGTCGATTGCCGCACAGCGAGCCGTTGCCGCAGGTAGCAGGGTCCGCTGACCACCCCGAGGTGCCTGAGGCATATGCCGATGGCCCGGCCCGGAGCGGGGGCGTGCAGGGGGCGCATTCCCCCGGAACCTCCCCGGGCGCCCCACCGGGCGGCCATGATGGGGCCATGGCGGGGCTGGATGGGATGGAACAGCCGCGGGGAGACGGACGTGCGACCGCGTCGCGCTGGTCGCCGACGGTCGAGGACGAACACGCCCGGAAGGCGCTGGAGTTGTTCGGCAACCCGACGGAAGCGGAGGTTCCGTTGCCGTCCCTCCCCGAGTCCGCCGCCACCGCACGCCGGCTCACCCAGATCGTGCTCCTGCGCCAGTGGGGTCTCACCGCCGCGACCACCGAGGACGCCGTTCTGCTCGTCTCCGAGCTCGTCGGCAACGCGGTACGCCACACCGGTGCCCGCGTCTTCGGCCTCCGGCTGCGCCGCCGCCCCCGCTGGATCCGCGTCGAGGTCCGCGACCCGTCCCGCGGCCTGCCCTGTCTCATGCCGGTCCAGGGACTGGACGTCAGCGGACGCGGCCTCTTCCTCGTCGACACCCTCGCCGACCGCTGGGGCGTCGACCTGCTCCCGCGGGGCAAGACGACCTGGTTCGAAATGCGCGTGTCGGACCGTTGACGGACAAACGGGGAATAGCCCGCCCGCCCCGGGCGGTTGGTGTCGACCATGGTGGTTCCCGAAGGGAACCGAAGCGGACACCGACCCCCGGAAGGGCGAGGCGAGCGGACATGAAGATCGGCATCATCGGAGCGGGCAACATCGGGGGCAACCTCACACGGCGGCTCACCGCCCTCGGCCACGACGTCTCCGTCGCCAATTCCCGTGGCCCCCACACGCTCGGCGGTCTGGCCGAGGAGACCGGCGCGACCCCGGTACGGGCCGAGGACGCGGCGCGCGGCGCCGAGGTCGTCGTCGTCACCGTCCCGCTGAAGGCCGTACCGGACCTGCCGTCCGGCCTGTTCGACGAGGCCGCGGAGGACGTGGCCGTCATCGACACCGGGAACTACTATCCCCGGCAGCGCGACGGGAAAATCGAGGGCATCGAGGACGAGGGCCTCACGGAGAGCCGCTGGACGGAACGGCAGATCGGCCACCCCGTGATCAAGGCCTTCAACGGCACGTACGCCCAGGACATCCTGGACCGCCACCGCCCCGCCGGCGCCTCCGACCGGATGGCCCTGCCCGTCGCCGGTGACGACGAGGCGGCCAAGCGGAAGGTCCGGGCCCTGATCGAGGAGCTCGGCTTCGACACCGTGGACGCGGGCGGCATCGACGACTCCTGGCGCCAGCAGCCCGACACCCCGGTCTACGGCCTGCGGGGGGACACCGAGTCCGTCGCCAAGGCTCTGGCCGAGGCGTCCCCGGAACGCAAGCCGGAGTTCCGGGCGTAGGGATCCTCGACGCCCGCCCGGTCCTCACCGGCTGCTGCGGTCCGCCCGGCCACTCCGTCTCGACCGGATGTCCGGGCGCACCGCGCCTGCCCGGGCGGTGCGCCCGGGCTCAGCCGTCGCACCAGCCGTGGGTCTTGCCGAACTGCAGCAGTCCGCGGCGCGCCTGGAGGATCTGTTCGCCGGTCAGCGTGGGAGCGGCGGACAGCAGGACCTCCGTGACCTCCTGGAGGTACTCCTCGGCGGTGAGCACATCGCACAGCGAGTCGTCGCCGTCCCCGTCGGGATGCCTGCCCACGGCGGAGGACACCCCGCCGGCCCCCTGGGCCAGCCGTACGCCCGAGGCCTTGAGGCCCCGGTCGCCCTCCTCGATCTCGAACTCCACGGCGATCCCGGGACGCAGCTGGTGCTCCGGGATCCGTACGTCGTTGACGTGGAGGAAGACGTCCTCCCCGCCGTGCTCGGGAGCGATGAACCCGTAACCCCGTACGGCGTCGAACCGCACCACACGACCAGCAACCATGATTCCAACCCCCAGCAGAACACCGGACCCCGTACTCGGGTCCCCTGCCCGGACCCCATGCCCGGACCGGAGTCCCGGCAGTCAAGAGTACGCCGAACAGGCGGCGGCCGAACAGGTGAACCGGAGGCTTCGCCGCCGCCCTGACCGGCCGACCGGAACCTCCTGCACGCCGGGGAAGTCCGGTGGACAGGGGTCCTGCGGCGTCCTGCCCCCGGAAAAACCGGTTCCCGCGGGCCGCCGTGCGGGGCCCCGTCCACTCGAGCAAGCTCATGGCGGGGTGGGACCCCGTCCGCGCACGTGCCGAATGGAGGCATCCTTGAGAACAGCCCTGCGCCTGGCCCTGGCCACCGTCCTGTCCGCCGGGACCGTAGGGGCCACGGCATCGGCCCAGGCCGCGCCGGCCGCGGCCGAACCACCGCGGTACGTCGCGCTCGGCGACTCCTACGCGGCCGCACCGCTGGTACCGCCCGTCGACCCGGCCGACCTGAGGTGCCTGCGCTCCCTGTCCGACTATCCCCACATCGCGGCCAAGGCCCTCGGAGCGGAACTCACCGACGTCAGCTGCTCCGGCGCCACCAGCAAGCATCTGAGCACCGCCCAGCACCCGGGAACCGCGCCCCAGTACGACGCGCTCACGCCCGACACCGACCTCGTCAGCGTCACCATCGGCGGCAACGACACCGGTCTCTTCGACGAGGTGCTGGGCTGCGTCAACATCCTGCCCCCGCCCTACGGCACCAGCTGCGCGAAGGAGAACACCGCCGGCGGCACCGACAAGGTCCGGGCGCGCATCGACGCCTGGGCGCCGGCCTCCGCCGCCGTCCTGGACGAGATCGCCCGCCGGGCACCGCACGCAGAGGTCTTCGTCGTCGGCTACGGCACCTACTTCCGCCCCGACGGCTGCCACCCCGCCCAGCCCTTCTGGAAGCAGGACGCCAACCACCTCCAGGGCGCCATCGACCACCTCGACGCCGTACTGAGGCGGACGGCCGAGAAGCACGGCGCCACCTTCGTCGGCACCCGCACCCTGAGCATCGGACACGACATCTGCGCCGCTCCCGGCGACCGCTACATCGAGGGCCTCATCCCCACCCGTGCGGCCGCGCCGCTGCACCCCAACGCCCCGGGGGCCCGGGCCGTCGGCGAGGCCCTCGCCGCGGCCGTGCGCGCGCCGTAGAACTCCGGACGGAACGGGCGCCCGGCCCGCGGTCTTCGGGCCGGGCGCCCGTTCCCTCAGCACTCGATGATGTTGACCGCCAGCCCGCCCCGGGCCGTCTCCTTGTACTTGACGGACATGTCCGCGCCGGTCTCCTTCATCGTCTTGATGACCTGGTCGAGGGAGACCTTGTGCGAGCCGTCGCCGCGCAGGGCCATGCGCGCGGCGGTGACCGCCTTCACCGCCGCCATGCCGTTGCGCTCGATGCACGGGATCTGGACGAGGCCGCCGACCGGGTCGCAGGTCAGGCCGAGGTTGTGCTCCATGCCGATCTCCGCGGCGTTCTCCACCTGTTCCGGCGAGCCGCCCATCACCTCGGCGAGGGCGCCCGCCGCCATCGAGCAGGCGGAGCCGACCTCGCCCTGGCAGCCGACCTCGGCGCCGGAGATGGAGGCGTTCTCCTTGAAGAGCATGCCGATCGCGCCGGCCGCGAGCAGGAAGCGGACCACACCCTCCTCGTCGGCACCGGGGACGAAGTTCATGTAGTAGTGCAGGACGGCGGGGATGATGCCGGCCGCGCCGTTGGTCGGGGCGGTGACGACGCGGCCGCCGCCGGCGTTCTCCTCGTTCACGGCCATGGCGTAGAGCGTGATCCACTCCATGGCGAGGGCCTGCGGGTCGCCCTCGGAGCGCAGCTTGCGCGCCGTGTTCGCGGCGCGGCGGCGCACCTTCAGCCCGCCCGGCAGGATGCCCTCGCGGGACATGCCGCGCGCCACGCACGCCTGCATCACCCGCCAGATCTCCAGCAGCCCTTCGCGGACCTCCTCCTCCGTCCGCCAGGCGCGCTCGTTCTCCAGCATCAGGGCGGAGATGGACAGGCCCGTCTCCCCGGTCAGGCGCAGCAGCTCGTCGCCCGTGCGGAAGGGATACTTCAGGACCGTGTCGTTGAGCTTGATGCGGTCCGCGCCCACCGCCTCCTCGTCGACGACGAAGCCGCCGCCCACCGAGTAGTACGTCTTCGCCAGCACCTCGGCGCCGGCCGCGTCGAAGGCCTGGAGGGTCATGCCGTTCGCGTGGTAGGGGAGTGCCTTGCGGCGGTGCAGCACCAGGTCGTCGTCGAAGGAGAACGCGATCCCGTGGTCGCCGAGCAGCCGCAGGCGGCCCGATTCCCTGATCTTCTCCACCCGCTCGTCGGCCGTCTCCACGTCCACCGTGCGGGGCGAGTCGCCCTCCAGGCCGAGCAGCACCGCCTTGGGGGTGCCGTGGCCGTGGCCGGTGGCGCCCAGCGAGCCGTACAGCTCCGCCCGGACCGAGGCGACCGAGTCCAGCAGGCCCTCGTGGTCCAGCCGCCGGGCGAACATGCGGGCGGCCCGCATCGGGCCGACCGTGTGCGAGCTGGACGGGCCGATGCCGATCGAGAAGAGGTCGAAGACCGAGAGGGCCACGGGAGGACTCCTAGGGGTTGACGGACGCCGCTGTCCGCCGGCGGGGGTGGTTCGGAGCGGGCCGCCACGACGCGGGGCATCACGCTCACTTCCCAGTGTGCGTGATGCCCCGTACGGTCGTGCGGCGCAGAGCGTGCGGAATTACTTCAGACCGGGGTACAGGGGGTACTTCTCGGCGAGCGCCGTCACCCGGGCCCGGAGCGCGTCGACGTGGGCGGCCTCGAAGGGGGAGGGCGCCTTCAGCGTCTCGGCGATCACGTCCGCCACCTCGGCGAAGTCCTCGGCCGTGAAGCCGCGGGTGGCCAGGGCGGGCGTGCCGATCCGCAGACCCGAGGTGACCATCGGGGGACGCGGGTCGTTCGGGATCGCGTTGCGGTTGACGGTGATGCCGACCTCGTGGAGACGGTCCTCGGCCTGCTGCCCGTCCAGCGCGGAGTCGCGCAGGTCGACCAGGACCAGGTGCACGTCCGTGCCGCCGGACAGCACGTCCACGCCCGCGGCCTTGACGTCGTCCTCGACCAGGCGCTCGGCCAGGATGCGGGCACCCTCCAGGGTGCGGCGCTGCCGGTCCTTGAAGTCCTCGGACGCGGCGACCTTGAAGGCCACCGCCTTGGCCGCGATCACGTGCTCCAGCGGGCCGCCCTGCTGGCCGGGGAAGACCGCGGAGTTGATCTTCTTGGCCAGCTCGGCCGTGGAGAGGATCACCCCGCCGCGCGGACCGCCGAGGGTTTTGTGCGTGGTCGTGGTGACGACGTGGGCGTGCGGGACCGGGTTCGGGTGCAGGCCCGCCGCGACCAGACCGGCGAAGTGCGCCATGTCGACCATGAGGTACGCGCCGACCTCGTCCGCGATCCGGCGGAACGCGGCGAAGTCCAGCTGACGCGGGTACGCCGACCAGCCGGCGACGATCAGCTTCGGCTTCCTCTCCTTGGCCAGCCGTTCGACCTCGGCCATGTCGACCTGGCCGTCGTCGCCGACGTGGTACGCGACCACGTCGTAGAGCTTGCCGGAGAAGTTGATCTTCATGCCGTGGGTCAGGTGCCCGCCGTGCGCGAGGTTCAGGCCCATGATCGTGTCGCCGGGCTTGAGCAGCGCGAACATCGCGGCCGCGTTGGCCTGCGCACCCGAGTGCGGCTGCACGTTGGCGTGCTCGGCGCCGAAGAGCTCCTTGACCCGGTCGATGGCGATCTGCTCGATCACGTCGACGTGCTCGCAGCCGCCGTAGTAGCGGCGGCCGGGGTAGCCCTCGGCGTACTTGTTGGTGAGGACCGTGCCCTGGGCCTCCATGACCGCGACCGGGGCGAAGTTCTCCGAGGCGATCATCTCGAGGGTGGACTGCTGACGGTGCAGCTCGGCGTCGACCGCCGCCGCGACGGCCGGGTCGAGCTCGTGCAGCGGGGTGTTCAGAAGCGACATGGGGTTCAGGCCTCCTCAGCCCTGGATGAAGGCGTCGTACTCGGCGGCCGAGAGCAGGTCGGCCGGCTCGTCGCTCACCCGCACCTTGAACAGCCAGCCGCCCTCGAAGGGGGCCGAGTTCACCAGCGACGGGTCGCTCACCACGTCCTCGTTGACCTCGGTGACCTCACCGGTGACCGGGCAGTACAGGTCGCTGACCGACTTGGTCGACTCCAGCTCGCCGCAGGTCTCACCCGCGGTCACGGTGTCGCCGACCCCGGGGAGCTGGACGAACACGATGTCGCCGAGCGCGTTGGCCGCGTGCTCCGTGATGCCGATCGTCGACACGCCGTCCTCGGCGGCCGTCAGCCACTCGTGTTCCTTGCTGTAACGCAGCTGCTGGGGGTTGCTCATGATCTGGATCCTCCTGTGTGCGAGGGACCGCCGGGATCGACGGCGAGGAAAGGGGGGACGAAGGAGATGAAGGGGATGAAAGGGAGGGGTGGGAAGAGTCCGGGGGCACGGGACCGGCCGGTGCGGCCGTGGCCGCGGACACGGCCCACGTCCTACGACGGTGTCACTTCTGCCGCTGGTAGAACGGCAGGGCCACGACCTCGTAGGGCTCGTGGCTGCCGCGGATGTCCACCCCCACGCCCGGGGTACCCGGCGCCGAGTGCGCCACGTCGACGTACGCCATCGCGATCGGCTTGCCCAGCGTCGGTGAGGGCGCGCCGGAGGTGACCTCGCCGATCACCTCGCCGCCGGCCACCACCGGGTACCCGGCGCGCGGGACCCGGCGGCCCTCGGCGACCAGGCCCACCAGGGCGCGGGGCGGGGTCCGCTCGGCGCGGGCGGCGGCCTCGGTCAGGGCGGCACGGCCCACGAAGTCGCCCTCCTTCTCGAACTTCACGACCCGGCCGAACCCGGCGTCGAACGGCGTCAGCGAGGCGCTCAGCTCATTGCCGTACAGCGGCATGCCGGCCTCCAGGCGCAGCGTGTCCCGGCAGGCCAGCCCGCACGGGGTCACCCCCACGCCCTCGCCCGCCCCGGTCAGCGCCTGCCACACCCCGACCGCGTGCTCCGGCGCGACGAACAGCTCGAAGCCGTCCTCGCCGGTGTAGCCGGTACGGGCGATGAGCGCGGGGACGCCGGCGACCGTGCCGGGCAGGCCGGCGTAGTACTTCAGGCCGTCCAGGTCGGCGGTGGGGGCACCTCCCTGCTCGAGCGAAGTCGAGAGCTTGGGGGAGAGGGACTTGAGGATGCCGGCGGCCTCGGGGCCCTGCACCGCGATCAGCGCGTAGGCGTCGCGGTCGTCGCGGACCTCGGCGTCGAAGCCCGCCGACCGCTCCACGAGGGCGTCCAGCACCACCTGGGCGTTGGAGGCGTTGGCGACGACCAGGTACTCGGGGGCCTCGGCCGCACCGAGCCGGTAGACGATCAGGTCGTCCAGGATGCCGCCGTCCTCGTCGCAGATCATGGTGTAGCGGGCGCGGCCGGGCTTGACGGTCCCGATGTTGCCGATCAGGGCGTAGTCCAGGAACCGCGCCGCCTGCGGGCCGGTGACGGTGATCTCGCCCATGTGCGAGAGGTCGAAGAGGCCCGCCTTCGTGCGCACGGCGTTGTGCTCGTCGCGCTCGGAGCCGTAGCGCAGGGGCATGTCCCAGCCGGCGAAGTCGGTCATCGTGGCGCCGAGCGAACGATGCAGGGCGTCGAGCGCTGTCCGGCGGAGTTCGGTACTGCTCATCGGTCGGTCTCCCAGGGCGATGGGGTCCCCCGTCGGCCGGGGCCGGGCACGGGGAGGGTGAGGACGTTCCTCCCCATCTGTCATCGGAACCTGAGAGGTTCGCCATGACCGTCCGCGCAGGGGACGTCACGGCTTGCACCTTGGGTGGAGCCACCGGGAACTCGCACGGCGGCCCGCTTTTCAGATGTGCCTGGCCCGCGCGGTAACGGTGCCTGAGAGATTCAAGGGAGGGACTTGCTCCTTCGGCGCCCCGGCGAAACGTGCCAGGGACTCTCCCGCGCGGATTCAAACGGCCGGTATGCAGTTGGCGCGCTCATCATTGCACGCATTGTGAGGCTTCGGCAGGGGGACCTTACCTTCGTACGCACAGGGTGCTCAGGTCTGTACGGAGGGCTGTGACAGGTCTGTATCGGGAAACGGACCGAATGAAGAGGCGTCCGCCGTTACCGTCTCTTTACACTCGGCGGGGACGGCGCTCGGGCGTCTGCCCCAGGGGAGGACTCACGGTGAACAGGACCACGGCGTACGCCACCACGGGTGTCGCGCCGCCGGGGCGGCAGGCCCCTTCGGACAGGGAGGCCCACGGCGTGCTGCCGGCGCCCGTCGTCCGCGACCTGCGCGAGTGCGCCGGCCGCGGTCCGCACGTCCTGCTCTTCGGCCCCCGCGACCTCGTCGTGGTCACCGGACTGCCCGGCAGCGGCAAGTCCACCCTGATGCGGCGCGCGGTGCGCGGCACCCGGATCGACTCCCAGGACACCCGCGACCGCTGGGACCGCCGCATGCCGCGCCTCCTGCCGTACGCGCTGTACCGGCCCCTGGTCCGCCTCGACCACTACGCCGGGCTGCGCCGCGCCCTGCGCACCGGCGAGGGGGTCGTCGTGCACGACTGCGGTACCCACGCCTGGGTGCGCCGCTGGCTGGCCCGCGAGGCCCGCCGCCGGGGCACGGGGCTGCATCTGCTGCTGCTCGACGTCCCCCCGGAGCAGGCGCTGGACGGTCAGCGTGAGCGCGGCCGCGGCGTCTCCCGGTACGCCTTCCTGCGGCACCGCACCGCCGTCGACCGGCTGCTGCGGTCCGTGGAGCGCGGCGACCTGCCCGCGGGCTGCGGTTCGGCGGTCCTGGTCGACCGGGACGCGGCGGACAGGCTGCGCCGCATCGACTTCACCGGCTGACGGCCGCACGGGCGGTCGGTGACACGGGCTGCCGGCCGCGGCGCGGCAGCGGTTAGCCTTTTCAGCCACAGCAGTGGTTCCAGGCAGGCGGTAGGCAGATGGACTTCCCGGCGGGCTTCTCCGCGGACTTCCCGGCACAGACTCACCCCCATCCGCACGGAGGATGGCCCGGCAACGAGTTGGAGGAGGTGCTCTCCGCCTCCCTCGGCGTCCCCTCGGCGGACGGCCGGATCATCGAGGTGCTGGGCAGGAGCCCGCTCTGGGTCCCGCTGCCGAACGGCGGCGGCCCGCACAGCGGCCCGCTGGACCTGCCCACCCTGGAGATCGAGGGGCAGGCGTACGTCCCGGTCTTCAGCTCCGAGGAACAGTTCCGCCGGGTCGTCGGCCCCCACATGTCGTTCACCGTCGCGCCCGCGGTGGAGTTCGCGCGGGGTCTGCCGCCGCAGGCCGGGATCGTGGTGAACCCCGGCGGCGTGGTCGGCGTCCCGCTGCCGCCGCCCGCCGTGGCCGAACTGTGCCGCGCCGGCCGCGGCCCGCTGGAGGATCCGGCGGGCGGCGGCCGGGTCAAGCTGTTCGAGCCGGACTGGCAGGACGATCCGGTGGACTTCCTCGCCGCCGCGGGCGCGGAGTTCGAGTCGATCGGTGTCGTCAGCACCGCCCGCCGCTGCCTCGCCGAGATCGAGACCGCGGACCCGGTGCTGTTCGTCGGGGTCGAACTGTCCCAGTGGGAGGGCGATCTGCGGACCCTGCCCGGCGACGCCCTGGGCCGCGCGCTGGGCCTCCGGCCGGTGAAGTGGCCCGTCAACCTGGTCCTCCTGGACGTGGCCCAGGACCCGGTCGGCCAATGGATGCGCGACCGCGTCCGCCCCTTCTACCAGCGCGAGGGCTGACCCGCCCGGCGGAGCGAGCGGGAAGCCGCCCCTTCGTCGGCCCGCCGGTGCCCGGCGGACGGGCGGAGCCCTCCGGGCCGCGGGCGGCTTAAGCTAGGTTCGTTGGCTGGGGCGAGGGTGTTGTACGGAGGGGCGATACAAAGTGAGCGCTGGCACCGCGGCGGCCGGGCAGGTCGAGCACATGCTGCGCCAGGTGACCCCCGGGCGTTACGACGCCTATGAGGCGTTGCTTCGCGCGCTCGCGACCCCTTCCTCCGGTCATGTCTGGATGCTGCTGTGGCACGGTCAGGCCGGCTCCCCGGACGCCCAGTACGGGAACATGGAGGTCGACGGCTTCGGTTACGCGCCCTGTGTGACCTCCGCCCAGGAGCTGTCCGCCAGTGGCTGGAACCGGTCGTACGAGGTGGTCGACGGCCTCGAGGCGGCCCGCGCCCTCTACCCCGACCGCTACGGCCTCTGGCTCAACCCGCACGCCCCCGGCGGCGGCCTCGGCATCCCGTGGCTCGATCTGCGCCGGCTCGCCACCGGCCTCGACCGGCAGCCCGCCGGGCCCCTGCGGCTGTCCGAACCCGCCATCGAGATCCCTCAGTTCTACGCCCTGCTCACGCAGAACGCGCACCGTACGCCCGCCGTGCGCGCGCTGCGCCGCGCCTGGGTGCAGCCGGCGCTGGGCGCGCCGTACCTCGCCATCGGGCTGGACGTGTACGACACCTCGCCGCCGGCCGTCGACGCGGTGCGCGCGATGATGCAGCAGTCCATCAGTGCCGTCCCGGACGGGCTCCCGGTGTCGACCGTCGCGATGACCGACGAGCACGACCCGGTCGCCATGTGGCTGCGGGCCAACGCCCGCCCGTTCTACGACCGTGAGGCCCACGGGGCCGTTCCGCCCCCCGTCGCCGGCTCCGGCTACCCGCCGGCGCACCAGCGCTGACCGGGCCGTATCCGCGGGAGACCGGGGCGGCCGGGGCCCTCGTGCCCGAGGTTCCTGACTCAGTGTGACGGTGTCCGGATGGTGGACGTGAGTGCCGATGGTGAACGTCCGTGCCGTCGGCGAGACTGATGTCACGTCAGTTTTTCGGCCGTGCGCGCTCAGCTATGGCCGATTGACCGCCTGTCACCTGCGGTTTCACCCGATCTTCACACCGTCCGGTGTTTCTCGGACAGCCGCCGGGGAGGTGCCGGAGGTCTCGGGACGGTCACTTCCCGGCGGGGGGCCGCCTGATGCGTCCCTTATGTCAACTGTTCAGATCTCAGGTAGGTATCACCGGTATCCGGACTGTTCTCGACTCGCTGTGAACATCTGTAGTGTTCGGCCGGTCAAGATGCATCCACATAGCGGACCCGGAGTGGCCCCAATATGCGCATAACCAAGTCCCGAGCGGCTCGGGCGATCACGGCCGCGGTGGCGGTCGCTCTGATCGCCACGGGCTGCTCCAGCGACCGGGACAGTGACAACAAGAGCGACGGCAAGAAGGACACCTTCGTCTTCGCCGGCGCCGGTGACCCTGGCTCCCTGGACCCTTCCCTCGCGAGTGACGGTGAAACCTTCCGTGTGACGCGGCAGGCGTTCGAGGCTCTCCTCGAGCACGAGTCCGGCGGCAGCGAGCTCGTCGGCGGCCTCGCCGAGAAGTGGTCGAGCAACGACGAGGGCACCGTCTGGACCTTCGACCTCCGCAAGAACGTGAAGTTCCACGACGGCGAGGCGCTCAACGCCGAGGCCGTCTGCGCGAACTACGACCACTGGTTCAACTGGACGGGTACCTACCAGTCCAGCGCGGTCTCCTACTACTGGCAGACCATCATGGGCGGCTTCGCGAAGAACGAGGACAAGGAGACGCCCGAGGCGAACTACAAGTCCTGCACCGCGAAGGACGAGAGCACCGCCGTCATCGAGGTCAAGGAGCCCTCCGCCAACCTCCCCGGCGGCTTCTCCCTCAACGCCCTGGCGATCCACTCGCCGAAGGCGATCGAGGAGTACAAGAAGCAGGACGCCTCCGCCAAGGGCGACGCCATCACGTACCCCAAGTACAGCCAGGAGGCCGGCACGGTCGCCGGTACCGGCCCGTACAAGCTCACGAAGTGGAACAAGGGCAACAAGGAAGTCTCCCTTGAGCGCTTCGACGACTACTGGGGCGAGAAGGCGAAGATCAAGAACCTGGTCTTCCGCACCATCGACACCGAAGAGGGCCGCCGCCAGGCGCTCCAGGCCGGTGACATCGACGGCTACGACCTCGTCGCCCCGGCCGACGTCAAGACCCTCGAGGACCAGGGCTACGTCGTCCCGACCCGTGGCGTCTTCAACCTCTTCTACGTGGGCATGAGCCAGGAGGCCAACCCCGCGCTCAAGAAGAAGGAAGTCCGCCAGGCCATCGCGCACTCCATCGACCGTGAGAACCTGGTCAAGACCCAGCTGCCCGAGGGCGGCAAGGTCGCCGACCAGTTCATGCCCGACACGATCGAGGGCTACTCCAAGGACGTCAAGCAGTACGCGTACGACACGGGCGAGGCCAAGAAGCTCCTCAAGAAGGCCGGCCAGGAGAAGCTGAAGGTCGACTTCTGCTACCCGACCGAGGTCACCCGCCCGTACATGCCTGCCCCGCAGGACCTGTTCGAGCTGATGAAGGACGACCTGGAGAAGTCCGGCATCACGGTCACGCCGAAGGCGATGAAGTGGGCCCCGGACTACCTGGACGCCACCGAGTCGGGCTCCTGCGACCTGCACATGCTCGGCTGGACCGGTGACTTCAACGACGGCTTCAACTTCATCGGCACCTGGTTCTCCGGGTACGACAAGCAGTGGGGCTTCAAGGACAAGAAGGTCTTCGACGCCGTGAACGCCGGCTCCAAGCTCGGCAACCACGACGAGCGCATCGCCGCGTACAAGAACGCCAACGAGGTCGTCATGGAGTACCTGCCGGGTGTCCCGGTCTCGTCCTCCCCGCCGGCCATCGCCTTCGGCAAGAACGTGAACCCGCCGAACGTCTCCCCGCTGACGCAGGAAGTCTTCTCCGAGGCCTCGTTCAAGTAAGCGAGCAGTAGTCACCCAAGCACATTGGGTCCGCCCGGCCGTCGCAACTCGTCGGCCGGGCGGGGCCATTCATGGAACACATCACGTAAGAAAGGGGCATGCGGGGTGCTGCGTCTCGTCGTACGAAGACTGCTCCAGCTCATACCCACGCTGCTCGGCCTGTCGGTACTGCTCTTCCTGTGGCTCGACCGGCTGCCCGGCGGACCCGCCTCAGCGATCCTGGGGGAGAAGGCCACCGAGGCCGAAGTAATCCGCATCAACCGCGCACTCGGGCTGGACCAGCCCGTGTACGTCCAGTACTGGCGCTTCCTCAAGCGCATCGCCGAACTCGACCTGGGCACCTCCACCCAGACCGGACAGCCGGTGTGGGACGAGTTCGTCCTGCGCTTCCCCGCCACGGTGGAGCTGGCCCTCCTCGCGATCCTCATCGCCGTGGCCGTCGGCATCCCGCTCGGCTACCTCGCCGCCCGCCACCGCGGCGGCTGGCTCGACGTCACCGCGGTCTCCGGATCGCTCGTCGGCATCTGCATCCCGGTCTTCTTCCTGGCCCTGATCCTCAAGCAGATCTTCGCCGTCGAGCTCGGGATCTTCCCCAGCTACGGACGCCAGGAGACCGGCCTCGACGCCACGAGCGTGACCGGATTCGCCGTCCTGGACGGCGTCCTCACCGGGGAACTCGACGCCGCCTGGGACGCGATCATGCATCTGATCCTGCCCTCCGCCGCCCTGGCCTCCATCCCGCTCGCCGTCATCGTGCGCATGACCCGCGCCAGCGTCCTCGAGGTGCAGGACGAGGACTACGTCCGCACCGCCGAGGCCAAGGGCCTCAAGCGGAGCGTCGTCCGCGGCCGGCACGTGCTGCGCAACGCGATGCTCCCCGTGGTGACCGCGGTCGGCCTGCTCACGGGCTCCCTGCTGTCCGGCGCCGTCCTCACCGAGTCCGTGTTCGCCTTCGGCGGTATCGGTTCCTTCCTCTGGACCGCGATCGGCGGCCGTGACTACCCCGTGCTCGTCGGATTCATCATGTTCATCGCGCTGGTGTATGTCCTGATCAACCTGCTGGTGGACGTGGCGTACAGCCTCATCGACCCGAGAGTGCGGGTGTACTGACATGAGTGTCGCCACCAAGAGCGAAAAGATTCAGCGGCTCGCGGAACTGACCGCGACCAAGGAGACCGGCACCGGCGCCAGCCTGTGGCGTGAGGCGTTCCGCCGGCTCAAGCGCAGCAAGATGGCGATCATCGGCGCGGTCATCATCTTCCTGTTCGTCCTCCTCGCGATCGTCGGGCCCTACCTCGCACCGCACGCCGCGACCGCCCAGACCTGGCGGGGCGAGGTCTTCCCCAACCGGGGCGAGTTCGTCGGCCCGCGCGGCGAGAACTGGTTCGGACTCGACCACCTCGGCCGGGACATGTTCTCCCGCATGCTGATCGGCGCCCGTCAGACGCTGCTCGTCGGCGTCGTCGCCACAATGATCGGCCTGGTCACCGGCTTCCTGATCGGCGGCCTCTCCGGAGCCGCCGCCACCCTCGGCGGCGACGCCGGAAAGCGCATCGACTCCGTCATCATGCGCTTCATCGACATGCTGCTGGCGATGCCCTCGCTGCTGCTCGCCGTCTCCATCGCCGCCGTCATGGGGCAGTCCCTGACCACGGTGATGATCGCTGTGGGTGTCGTCCAGATCCCGGTGTTCGCCCGGCTGCTGCGCGGCTCCATGCTGGTGCAGGGCGGCGCGGACTACGTGCTCGCGGCCAAGTCCCTGGGCGTGCGCAAGCGGCGCATCGTGATCTCGCAGATCATCCCCAACTCGCTCAGCCCGGTGATCGTGCAGGCCACGCTCTCCCTGGCCACCGCGATCATCGAGGCGGCCGCCCTGTCCTACCTGGGCCTGGGCAACCCCGACCCGGCCATCCCCGAGTGGGGCGTCATGCTCACCCAGGCGCAGCGCTTCTTCGACAACGCGCCGTTGATGGCGTTCTACCCCGCCGTCGGCATCATCATCACCGCCCTCGGCTTCACCCTCTTCGGTGAGGCCATGCGGGAAGCCCTCGACCCGAAGCTGAGGGGCTGAACCACCATGTCTCTGCTCACTGTCGACGAACTGACCGTCACCTTCGGCGGCCGCGGCCGCAAGGAGTCCCGGGCGGTCGACGGCGTCTCCTTCGAGGTCGACCAGGGCCAGGTCGTGGGCCTGGTCGGCGAGTCCGGCTGCGGAAAGTCCGTCACCTCCCTGGCCCTGATGGGCCTGCTGCCCGACAAGGGCGTCACGGTCGGCGGCCGCGCCGAATTCGACGGCACGGACCTGTTCACCATGAACCCGTCCGCCCGTCGCGACCTGCGCGGCAGCAAGATGGCGATGATCTTCCAGGACCCGCTGTCCTCGCTCAACCCGGTCGTGCCGATCGGCGTGCAGGTCACCGAGATCCTGGAGCGCCACCGCGGGATGAAGGGGGAGGCCGCCCGCAAGGAGGCCGCCCACCTGCTGGACCGGGTCGGCATCCCCGACCCGACCCGGCGGCTCAAGGAGTACCCGCACCAGCTCTCCGGCGGCATGCGCCAGCGCGCGCTGATCGCCATGGCGGTGGCCTGCGCCCCGAGCCTGCTCATCGCCGACGAGCCCACCACGGCCCTCGACGTGACCATCCAGGCCCAGATCCTGGAACTGCTCAAGGAGCTCGTGGACCAGCAGGGCACCGCCCTGCTGATGATCACCCACGACCTCGGTGTGGTCGCCGGCATCTGCGACCAGGTCAACGTGCTCTACGCGGGCAAGGCCGTGGAGTCCGCCGGGCGCCGCGAGCTGTTCGCCCACCCCGCCCACCCCTACACGCACGGACTGCTGGGCTCCATCCCGCGCCTGGACGCCCCCCGGGGCGAGTCCCTCAAACCTATCCGCGGCTCCATCAACGACCGCGTCGCCTGGGCCGACGGCTGTGCCTTCGCGCCGCGCTGCGACCGGTACGAGATGGGCTGCCTGACCGGCACCCCGCAGCTCGCCGAGCCGCGTGCCGCCGGTCACCGGGTGCGGTGCGTCAACCCCGTACTCGACGACGCGAAGGCCGAGGAGGTCCCCGCATGAGCCTGCTCGAACTGGACGGCGTCAAGGTCCACTTCCCCATCAAGAAGGGCGTGCTGTTCGACCGTACGGTCGGGCACGTCTACGCCGTGGACGGGGTGTCCCTGAAGGTCGAGGCCGGCGAGACCTACGGCCTGGTCGGCGAGTCCGGCTGCGGCAAGACCACCCTCGGACGCTCGGTGCTGCGGCTCGTGGACATCACCGAGGGGTCGGTCGTCCTCGACGGCACCGACCTGGCGAAGCTGCCGAACGAGGAGATGCGCCGCTTCCGGCGCCGGCTCCAGATGGTCTTCCAGGATCCGCTGGGCTCGCTCAACCCCCGGCAGAACATCGAGTCGATCCTGTCCGAGGGCATGGTCGCCCACGGCATCGGCAAGAACCAGGAGGAGCGCCGCGAGAAGATCAAGGCGATCCTGGAGCGGGTCGGCCTGCCCTCCAACGCGCTCGCCCGCTACCCGCACGAGTTCTCCGGCGGCCAGCGCCAGCGCATCGGCATCGCCCGCGCGCTGGTCCTCGAGCCGGACGTGATCATCTGCGACGAGCCGGTCTCCGCGCTCGACGTGTCGATCCAGGCCCAGGTCGTCAACCTGCTGGAGGAACTCCAGGAGGAACTCGGCCTGACCTACCTGGTGATCGCCCACGACCTCGCGGTCGTCCGGCACATCTCCGATGTGATCGGCGTGATGTACCTGGGCTCGCTGGTCGAGGAGGCGCCGAGCGACGTGCTGTACGCCGAGCCCAAGCACCCGTACACCAAGGCCCTGATGTCGGCCGTGCCGGTGCCGGACCCGGAGGTGGAGGACAAGCGCGAGCGCATCCTGCTCACCGGCGACCTGCCCTCCCCGGCGAACCCGCCCAGCGGCTGCCGCTTCCACACCCGCTGCCCCTGGGCGCAGGCCGAGCGGTGCGCGACCGAACGGCCGGAACTGAAGGACGTCGGCGGCGGTCACCGGGTGGCCTGCCACTACGCCGCCGAGATCGCGTCGGGAGAGCTGGAGCCGACCCGGCCGACGGGCATCGAGGCCGTCACGGAGACCGAGGCCACCGAGGACGCGGTGCTGGAGCAGACCGAGGGCGAGGCGGAGGTCCCCGCCGCGCTCCTGCCGGCCGACTCGACGACCAAGCCGGACGCCACGGCGGTCAAGGAGAAGGTCCCCGCAGCGGTCGAGGTCCCGAGCGACCCGACGGCCGACGCCGTCGCGAAGGACCAGGACACCGCGGCGCCGGACGCGTCCGACAAGGGTCCGGCCACGACCGACTGACGGTCCGTCGCGCCCCTCGGAATCCCGGAGCACCGGACGGAGCGGAACCGTCCGGTGTTCCGAGAGCTCCTCGGGCCGCACGTCCGTGCCACCCCTCGCCTTGCTTTACAAGGCGAGGGGTTCCTGCTGAGTAAGAATGTGAAAGTGCTCCAGCAACTCTTCAGCCCGTCGCTCCTGCACGCGCTCGACCTGATCGGCATCTTCGTCTTCGCGATCTCGGGCGCCCTGCTGGCCGTGCGCAAGAACCTCGACGTCTTCGGCATCGCGGTCCTCGCGGAGGCCACCGCCCTCGGCGGCGGACTCTTCCGTGACGTGGTGATCGGCGCCGTGCCGCCCGCCGCCTTCACCGACCTGGGGTACTTCGTCACCCCGCTGCTCGCCGTGGCACTGGTCTTCTTCCTCCACCCGCAGGTCGAGCGCATCCAGAACGCCGTCAACTTCTTCGACGCCGCGGGGCTCGGTCTGTTCTGCGTCGTCGGCACCGCCAAGGCGTACGACTACGGGCTCAGCCCGGTCGCCTCCGCCTGCCTGGGCCTGGTCACCGCGGTGGGCGGCGGCGTGGTGCGGGACGTGCTCGCCAACGAGGTGCCCTCGCTGCTGCGCTGGGACCGCGATCTCTACGCGGTACCGGCGATGGTCGGCGCGACCATGGTGGCGCTGTGCATACGCTTGGACGTGCTGAACGCGTTCACCAGCACCCTTGCCGTGCTCACGGCGTTCGCGCTGCGGCTGCTGGCGCTGCGGTACCACTGGCGGGCGCCCCGCGCGTGGCAGCGGCGCTCGACGGCCCGCGAGGAGGAGTAGGGCGGGCCGGCGCGGGGGAGGGGACGGGGAGGGGAATCAACAAAGCTACCGCTTAGTAGCCACTTCTTGTACTCTTCATCCATGCCAGAAGCAGCCTCCGCCCAGGTCGCGACCCGGGCCACCGTCGGCGACAGCGAGTTCGACCGCGACACCGCGGTGACGCTCCGCACGCCGGGCGTCTACGACATCGGCCTCTCCGCCGGCTGGACGATCATCAACGCCGTCAACGGCGGCTATCTGCTGGCCGTCCTGGGCCGCGCCCTCGCCGACACCCTGCCGCACCCGGACCCCTTCACCATCTCCGCGCACTACCTGACCGCCTCCCAGCCGGGCCCGGCGGTCGTCCGCACCGAGACCGTGCGCACCGGGCGCACCCTGTCGACCGGTCAGGCGTCCCTCCTCCAGTACGACGACGAGGGCCGCGAGGTCGAACGCATCCGCGTGCTGGCCTCCTACGGCGACCTGGACACCCTCCCCGACGACGTCCGCACGGCGGCCCGCCCGCCCGCGCTGCCGCCCATGGAGCAGTGCTTCGGCCCCGAGGACGGTCCGGCCCCCGTCGACGGCAGCTCCGCCATCACCGAGCGGCTGATGCTCAAGCTCGACCCGTCGACCCTCGGCTGGGCCCTCGGGCAGCCCTCCGGCAAGGGGGAGATGCGGGCCTGGTTCGGGCTCGCCGACGGCCGGGACGCCGATCCGTTCTCCCTGCTGCTCGCCGTGGACGCGCTGCCGCCCACCGCCTTTGAGATCGGGCTCACCGGCTGGGTCCCCACGGTCGAGCTGACGGCGCACGTCCGCTCCCGCCCGGCGCCCGGCCCGCTGCGGGTGTCGATCACCACCCGCAACCTGGCCGGCGGCTTCCTGGAGGAGGACGCCGAGGTCTGGGACAGCGCGGACCGACTGGTGGCCCAGTCCCGCCAGCTCGCCCGCGTACGGCTGCCCTGAGGGGCCCGGCCGGCACCGTGCCGGGTCCGCCGGGTCCGCTTGTCCTCAATGTGACCGCCGGCCCCGGCGACCCGCATCCGCCGGCCCGGCCGGCGTTCCCGCAGGTGAGCGACGCCGCTCGGGGGAGCCTGTGGGCCGGGACGCTCGAACCGGCGTCGTTTTCCGGCCGACCGCGCCCCCGGGCCCGTCGGACGGGGCCCGTAGAATCGGGCTCACCATGGCATACCTCGACCACGCCGCGACCACCCCGATGCTTCCCGAGGCAGTCGAGGCACTCACCGCGCACCTGAGCCTCACCGGCAACGCCTCCTCCCTGCACGCAGCCGGCCGGCGCGCCCGCCGGAGCGTCGAGGAGGCCCGCGAAACCCTCGCCGAAGCCCTCGGCGCCCGCCCCAGCGAGGTGGTCCTCACTGCCGGCGGGACCGAGGCCGACAACCTCGCGGTGAAGGGCCTGTACTGGGCCCGCCGGAACGCGGAACCGGCCCGCACCCGCGTCCTCGCGAGCCCCGTCGAGCACCACGCCGTCCTCGACGCCGTGCACTGGCTGGGCGAACACGAGGGCGCCACCGTCGAGTACCTGCCGGTCGACCCCTACGGCCGGGTCCACCCGGACGCGCTGCGCGAGGCGATCGCCCGCAACCCCGACGACGTGGCCCTGGCCACCGTGATGTGGGCGAACAACGAGATCGGCACGCTGCTGCCGGTCCGTGAACTCGCCGAGGTCGCCGCCGAGTTCGGCGTTCCGCTGCACTCCGACGCGGTCCAGGCCTTCGGCCAGGTGCCGGTGGACTTCGCCTCCTCGGGGCTCGCCGCGATGACCGTGTCCGGCCACAAGATCGGCGGCCCGTACGGCATCGGGGCGCTGGTCCTGGGCCGCGAGCACACCCCCGTGCCCGTGCTGCACGGCGGCGGCCAGGAGCGCCATGTGCGCTCCGGCACGCTCGACGTGCCCGCGATCGCCTCCTTCGCGGTGGCCGGCCGGCTGGCCACCGGGCGGCAGGAGTGGTTCGCCCGCGAGGTCGGAGCCCTCCGCGACGACCTGGTCGCCGCGGTCCGCGAGGCCGTCCCGGACGCCCTTCTCGGCGGCGACCCCGCACCCGGGGGGCGGCTCCCGGCCAACGCCCACTTCGCGTTCCCCGGCTGCGAGGGCGACTCCCTGCTGCTCCTGCTCGACGCCCAGGGCATCGAGTGCTCCACCGGTTCCGCCTGCACGGCGGGCATCGCCCAGCCCAGCCACGTCCTCCTGGCCACCGGCACCGACCCGGACCTGGCCCGCGGCACCCTGCGCTTCTCCCTCGGCCACACCTCCACCCGGGCCGACGTCGAAGCCCTGGCCAAGACCATCGGCCCGGCGGTCGAACGGGCCCGGGCGGCGGGGCTCAGCTAGGGCTTCTCGTTCGGATCAGGCCGGGCACGACAACGACCTACGAGGCGGGTTCCCTTCGCCGGTATGACCCGGATCAGGTGACTAGGGGTCGCCTTCCGGTCCAAAATGCGACCTTCCGGCCTCTCAGCCCGACCGTCGACGTCGGCACCAGCGGAAGCCGCAACCTCACGCTGAAGTCGGCTACTCCGGTCGAACTCCCTCACTCGTCTCGTAGGCCTGCTCCCAGGTTAGAACGCCCTCGCGGGAAGGGGAAGTGGGTATGGAGGTTTTTGTCCACTTTTTCGAGTGATGGGGTCAGGCCGTCGCCGTGCGCGCCTGACGTACGAGCTTCATGTAGCGGTCCCAGTCCCAGTGCGGGCCCGGGTCGGTGTGATCCGTCCCCGGCACCTCGATGTGGCCGATGATGTGCTTCCGGTCGACGGGTATGTCGTAGCGCGCGCAGATCCGGGCCGTGAGCCGGGCCGAGGCCTCGTACATCTCGTCCGTGAGGTCCTGCGGCCGGTCCACGAAGCCCTCGTGCTCGATGCCGATGCTGCGCTCGTTGTAGTCGCGGTTCCCCGCGTGGTACGCCACGTCGAGCTCGCGGATCATCTGGGTGATCCGCCCGTCCTGTCCGACGATGTAGTGCGTGGCGGCCCGGTGCCCGGGGTCCTGGAACGCCCGCACCGCGCTGTCGAAGCTGCCCTGGGTGACGTGGACGATCACCATGTCGACGGTGAAGTCGTCGGGCCGGTCCGCGCGCCGCCAGTTGGCGTCCGAGGCCGCTACCCAGCGGGCGCCCGAGAAGTCGACCACACCCGGCTCGCGCGGCTTCTCGATGCCGGGCACACGCCACCACAGGCGGCCCAACTCGTCCCGCGCCAGCACGGCGGTGCCCGCGGCGGCCGCCACCCCGCCGACGAGCAGGGCACGCCGTCCGATGCGCCGGTCGCCGTCCTTGGAAGCTCTTCTTTCCCCCATGCCCACAACAACGGATATCCGGTGGCTCCGGTTCCCGTGCCCCGTACCCTGGAGGGGTTATGACTGAAATCCCGCAGCCCTCCCGCCCCCGCCCCCTCCGGGTACTGGCCGCCATGTCCGGCGGAGTCGACTCCGCCGTGGCCGCCGCCCGTGCCGCCGAGGCGGGACACGACGTGACCGGCGTCCACCTCGCGCTCTCCGCGAACCCCCAGTCCTTCCGTACGGGCGCGCGGGGCTGTTGCACCATCGAGGACTCACGCGACGCCCGCCGCGCCGCCGACGTCATCGGCATCCCGTTCTACGTGTGGGACCTCGCCGACCGCTTCCGTGAGGACGTGGTGGAGGACTTCGTCGCCGAGTACGAGGCCGGCCGCACCCCCAACCCGTGCCTGCGCTGCAACGAGAAGATCAAGTTCGCCGCGCTGCTGGACAAGGCGCTGGCCCTCGGCTTCGACGCCGTGGCCACCGGCCACTACGCGCGCGTGGTCACCCTGTCCGACGGCACACGTGAGCTGCACCGCGCCTCCGACATGGCCAAGGACCAGTCGTACGTCCTGGGCGTGCTGGACGACCGGCAGCTCGCCCACGCGATGTTCCCGCTCGGCGACACGGTCACCACCAAGGAGGAGATCCGCGCGGAGGCCGAGCGGCGTGGACTCGCGGTCGCCAAGAAGCCCGACTCGCACGACATCTGCTTCATCGCCGACGGCGACACCCAGGGCTTCCTCGCGAACCGCCTGGGCCGGGCCGAGGGCGACATCGTCGACGAGTCCGGCAGCAAGGTCGGCACGCACGAGGGCGCCTACGGCTTCACCATCGGCCAGCGCAAGGGCCTGCGGATCGGCACCCCCGCCCCCGACGGCAAGCCCCGCTACGTCCTCGACATCTCCCCGGTGACCAACACCGTCACCGTCGGCCCCGCGGACGCCCTCGACGTCGGCGCCCTCACCGCGGTCAACCCCCGCTGGTGCGGCACCGCCCCGACCGGCCCCGGCACCTACACCGCCCAGCTCCGCGCCCACGGCGACGAGACCGAGGTCACCGCCGAACTCGTCGAGGGCACCCTGCAGGTGTCGTTCACGGAACCGGTCCGCGGCGTCGCCCCCGGCCAGGCCGTCGTCCTCTACGCGGGCACCCGAGTCGTCGGCTCCGCCACCATCGCCACGACCTCCCGCACGACGAGAACCCCCACGACCGTCTGACCCCGGAACACCCGAGGGAACCGGCACGGCTCCCGCACAGTGAAGGCCGTCGGCCGGTTCCAGCAGCGGCGGAGCGATCGCGGGGGCATGCGGCCGGAGCCTGTGGCGGTCGTTCCCGCGACCCGTCCCGTGGGATCCGGTGCCGGTCCCGGCGGGACGGCGGCCGGCGGCACGCGCCCGGGGACACGTGATTCCTCCATCCGGGTGATCACGCGGCGCACAACGCCCCGGACCCGTGTCCCGGACGCCCGCTGCGACGATCACCGGGTGTGACTCATCGGATCCCCGGCCTCTCACGCCGCACCCGCACCGTGGCCGCCACCGGCCTCAGCGCCCTGGCACTGCTGTCCTCCCCGGCGGTCCTGCCCGCCGCCCACGCCGACCCGCACGCGTCCGCTCCGGCCAGGACGACGGCACCGCCGCCCCGCCCGGCGACCGCCACCGAGGCGGACACGGCCGCCCGGCTGGACGCGATCCGCGACGACCCGCGCCTGGCCGCGGACTTCTTCCGCCGGCTGCCCAAGGGCGGCGATCTGCACAACCACCTCTCCGGCGCGGTCTCCACCGAGTACCTCGTCGAACTGGCCGCCGAGGACGGGCTGTGCGTCGACACCTCGACGATGACCGCCGTCCCGCCCCCGTGCGGTGCGGGCACCCGCCCTGCCGCGGACGCCCGCACCGACCGCGCCTTCCACGACGCGATCGTGCGCGCCTGGTCCATGCAGGACTTCCCGGCCGACGGCAACGGCCACGACCACTTCTTCGACACCTTCGGCAAGTTCGGCGAGGTGACGTGGCGCCACCGCGGGAAACTGCTCGCCGAGGTCGCGAACGACGTCGCCGCGCAGAACCAGTTCTACCTCGAGACCATGGTCACCCCCGCCTCCGACGGGGCGAAGAACCTCGCGGCGGAGGTCGGCTGGGACGCGGACCTTGCCCGGCTGCACGAGAAGCTGACGGCCGGGGGCAGGCTGGACGGGCTGGTCACCGAGGCCCGGAAGGAATCCGACGACGCCGACGTCGAATTCCGTGCCGCCGCAGGCTGCGACACCGGTGCCCCCCAGCCCGCCTGCCGTCTCCCGGTGCGCTGGATCTCCCAGGTCTCGCGCGGCAGTTCACCGGAACGGGTCTTCACACAGATGGCCCTCGGCATGCGGCTGGCCGAACGCGATCCCCGTTTCGTCGCGGTCAACCTGGTCCAGCCCGAGGACTCGGAGGGCGCGCTGCGTGACTACAGCCTGCAGATGCGCATGGTGCAGTACCTCCGCGGTGTCTACCCCGAGGCACACGTCACCCTGCACGCGGGCGAGTTGTGGCCCGGCCTGGTCAAGCCCGCCGACCTCGCGTTCCACATCAAGGAGGCCGTGGACGTCGCCCGCGCCGACCGCATCGGCCACGGGGTCGACCTCGTCCACGAGGACGACTGGCAGCGCACCGCCCGCACCATGGCCGCCCGCGAGACCGCCGTCGAGGTCCCCTTCACCAGCAACGCCCAGATCCTCGGTGTGCGCGGCGACGACCACCCCTTCGAGACCTACCGCGCCCACGGCGTGCCCGTCGTGCTGGCCACGGACGACCCCGGGGTCAGCCGCATCGACATCAGCCACGAGTACCGGTACGCCGCAGACACCTACGGCCTGTCCTACCCGGAGCTGAAGGACCTCGCCCGCGCCTCCCTGGAGTACGCCTTCCTCCCGGGCGCGAGCCTCTGGCAGGGCAACCCCACCCGTGACGGCTACCGTCCGGCCGCCGCCTGCCAGGACGTCGACCTCGGTGCCGCCGGCCCCGGTGCGGACTGCCGGGACCTGCTGGAGGCCAGCCCGAAGGCCGCCGCACAGTGGGAGCAGGAAGGGGCCTTCCACCGCTTCGAGTCGAGCTTCCGCACCCAGCGCTGACCCCGCGGCCTCTCGTCTCCCCCAGGTGCCGTGGAGCCCCGTGAGCGCATCCGCGCCGTGGGGCTCCACGGCGCGGGCCCGTGCCTCCGGGGACTCAGCGGGCGAAGAACTCCGTCAGGACCGGGGCCAGGACGTCCGGCTCGACCATGTGGGTCTGGCCGGCCAGGGTGCGGCAGGTGCCCCGGGGGACGGTGTCCGCGATGGCCCGGGCGGCCTCGCGCATCCAGGCCGGGCTCGCGTCGCCCGCGATGGACAGCACCGGCACGGGGATCGACGCCAGCAGCTTCACGGGGACACCACCGTCGCCCATGACGGCGTCGTCGTGGGCGAGGCTCGGCGCCATCGACTCCATACCGGCCCACAGGGGGGACTGCCGGGCGCTCTGGATCACCGCCTCGCCGAGCCCGGTGAGACGGAGGAAGAGCTCCACCGCGTCCCCGCGGCGCCCCTCGGCGAGTGCCCGCGCCAGGCGCTCGGTGTACTGCGCGCGCTCGCGCAGGTCCTCCTCGGACGTCGCGTACGGCGTCTCGTACACGGCGACATGGTGCACCGGCAGCCCGCTCGCCGCCGCGCGCAGCGCCAGCGCGCCGCCCGAGGAGACGCCGTACAGCGACGCCTCCCCGCCCATCGCGGCGATCAGCGCCGCCAGGTCCTCGACCTCGCGTTCCACCGCGTACGGCGGGGTGTCCCCGCTCGCCCCGCGGCCCCGGCGGTCGTAGACGACGACCCGGAACCGCTCCGAGAGCGGTGCGGCCAGCGGCGCCACCGTGGCGCCCGTCGACATCGCGCCGCTGACGAGGACGACCACGGAACCCCGTCCGGCGCTCTCGTGGGCGATGAGGGTGCCGTCACGCGAAACGATGTTCTTGTCCATATCCCCGCAGACTGCCGCACCGCGGCCCGATCCTGGGTGAGGCGGGCCGCGCGTCCGCCGATCGCAACCCTTCTATCCGATCATCGGACTTCCACGTCGTAGAAACACAGGTGGTCCTTGATGTCGCCGACGGCGGGCTTCGGGTCCGGGTAGGCCCAGACGAGATCGGCCGCGTCCGGGCGGGACCAGTAGGACGCGGTGCCCTTGAAGGGGCAGTGGGTGTGGCTCTCGGACGGAGTCAGCAGGTCGAGCCGTACGTCCTCGGGCGGGATGTAGTACCGCGCGGGACAACCCGTCTCGCGCAGCACCAGCGCCCGGTCGCTCTCGGCCAGGACCTCTCCGCCGTGCACCACGCGCACGGGCCGGTCGCTCCGCTCTACGGTGATGCGGTGCCCTCGGGGTTCTCGGGGTTCTCGGGTCACGATCGCTCCTCCTCGGCCGTTCGCCTGTTGCCGGTACAGCACACACCGGCCCCGGGTTCTTCCCCCCGGGGCTCGGCAGGGGTGCCGGATCGGGCCCGTACTGTGGGCCCGTGAACATCTGTGTCTTCCTCTCCGCGGCCGACCTCGACGAGCGCTACACGGGCCCCGCACGGGAGTTCGCCCGGCTGCTGGGCAAGGGCGGCCACACCCTGGTGTGGGGCGGCTCCGACGTCGGCCTGATGAAGGTCGTCGCCGACGGGGTGCAGGAGGCGGGCGGGCGGCTCCTCGGCGTCTCGGTGGAGTTCCTGGCGGCGACGGCGCGCCGGGGTGCCGACGAGATGGTGATCGCCCCCGACCTGGCGGAGCGCAAGCGCCTGCTCCTCGAGAAGGCCGACGCGGTGGTGATCATGGTGGGCGGCACCGGCACCCTGGACGAGGCCACCGAGATCCTGGAGCTGAAGAAGCACGGGCACACGGACAAACCGGTGGTCCTGCTGAACACCGCGGGCTTCTACGACGGCCTCAAGACGCAGTTCCGGCGGATGGAGGACGAGGGCTTCCTGCCCCGCGCCCTCACCGACCTGGTGTTCTTCGCCGAGGAACCCGTCGGGGCCCTGGCGTACCTGGAGGAGAGCCAGGGCATCGAGTGAACCACGCGTGATGCGAGCATGGCGGGTATGGCTACACATGTGATCACCGGAGCGGGCTCCGGCATCGGCGCGGCCGTCGCCCGCAGGCTGCACGCGCGCGGTGACGAAATCGTGCTGCACGCGCGTGAGGCGGGGCGGGCGAAGGAACTGGCGGCCGAATTCCCCGGGGCGCGGACCCTCGTCGGCGACCTGGCGGACCCCGAGAGGCTCAGCTGGGCCTTCTCCCACCAGTCGCTCCCGGACCGGGTGGACTCCCTGCTGCACATCGCCGGCGTCGTCGACCTCGGCACGGTCGGCGAGCTGACCCCGAAGACCTGGCGTCACCAGCTCGACGTCAACCTCGTCGCCCCCGCCGAACTCACCCGCCACTTCCTGCCCCAGCTCCGCGCGAGCCGGGGCCACGTGGTCTTCGTCAACTCCGGCGCCGGCCTGAACGCCCACGCCCGGTGGGGCGCCTACGCGGCCTCCAAGCACGGCCTGAAGGCGCTCGCCGACTCGCTGCGCGGGGAGGAGCACGAGAACGGCGTCCGCGTCACCTCGGTCTACCCCGGCCGCACCGCCAGCCCCATGCAGGCCAAGGTCCACCAGCAGGAGGGCAAGGAGTACGACCCCGACCGGTGGATCGACCCCGAGTCGGTCGCCACGACCATCCTGATGGCCCTCGACCTGCCGAGGGACGCGGAGGTCAACGATCTGACGGTACGACCGGGACGCTGACCCCCCAGGCGTACGGACCGGGACGCGGGACGCCCGGCCCGTTCCGTACGCTTCTCCGGTGAGCGATAACAGCCAGTTCAGGTTCGGGGCCGCGACCGGTATCGGGTCGATGCCGGGCGGGGACGCCCGCGAGGCCGTCAAGACCGTCACCGGAAGCTTCGAGGACTTTCCGTTCCTGCCCGAACTGCCCGCCCGGGGGCCCGGCGCGGACATGATCGGACGGACCGCCGGGATGCTCGTCGAGCTGTACGCGCGTGTGGAGCCCAGCGGCTGGCGGATCGGGGACCGGCCGGGGCGGGACACCAGGCGGGCCCGCTCCTGGCTCGGTGAGGACCTCGACGCCCTGGAGGAGTTCACCCAGGGGTACCAGGGCCCGCTGAAGGTGCAGGCCGTGGGCCCGTGGACGCTCGCCGCCCAGCTGGAGCTGAAGAACGGGGAGGTCGCCCTCTCCGACCCCGGCGCCTGCCGTGACCTCACGGCCTCGCTCGCCGAGGGGCTGCGTCTGCACCTCGACGAGATGCGGCGCCGGGTGCCCGGCGCGCGGCTCGTCCTCCAGCTCGACGAGCCGTCCCTCACCGACGTCCTGCACGGCCGGGTGCGCAGCGCCAGTGGCTACCGCACCCACCGCGCGGTGGACCGGCAGCTGGTCGAGGCCGCGCTCCGGGACGTGGTCGGGATGCACGACGGCGGACCCGTCGTGGTCCACTCGTGCGCGCCGGACGTGCCGTTCGCCCTGCTGCGCCGGGCGGGCGCACAGGCGATCTCCTTCGACTTCTCGCTCCTCACCGAACGTGACGACGACACGATCGGGGAGGCGGTGGAGAGCGGCACCCGGCTGTTCACCGGCGTCGTGCCGGGCACGGACGGCCCGTTGTCAGACCCTGCCGGTAGCGTCATGGGGGTCAGAACGCTGTGGCGCAGGCTGGGGCTGCGGCCGGACCTTCTCCCGGAGGCGGTCACGGTCACCCCGGCGTGCGGACTCGCGGGGGTCTCCCCGGAGTACGCGCGCAAGGCCTACGCGCACTGCGTCCGGGCGGCGAGATCCCTGGCGGACAACCCAGAGTAACGGGAGGACACACGGTGGCGGGTGACAAGCAGGCGGAGACGACGAGCGTGCCGGCCGAGGCACGGGAGCGGCACGCCAAGCTCGCTGAGCAGATCGAGGAGCACCGCTTCCGGTACTACGTGAACGACGCGCCCGTCGTCAGCGACGCCGAGTTCGACCGGCTGCTGCGGGAGCTGGAGGCGCTGGAGGAGGCGTATCCGGAGCTGCGCACGCCCGACTCGCCGACCCAGAAGGTCGCCGGGGCGTACGAGACGGAGTTCACCTCCGTGCAGCACGTCTCGCGGATGCTCTCCCTCGACAACACCTTCAACGACGACGACCTCGCCGCCTGGGTCGAGCGCATCCACAAGGAGCTGGGCGAGCAGAGGTTCCACTTCCTGTGCGAGCTGAAGGTCGACGGCCTCGCCGTCAACCTCACCTACGAGCGGGGCCGGCTGGTCCGCGCGGCGACCCGGGGCGACGGCCGCACCGGTGAGGACATCACGCCCAACGTCCGTACCATCGCCGAGATCCCGGACCGGCTGGAGGGCGACGAGGTCCCCGGCCTCGTGGAGATCCGCGGCGAGGTCTTCTTCCCGATGGAGAAGTTCCAGGGGCTCAACGCCCGTCTGGTGGAGGCCGGTGACAAGCCCTTCGCCAACCCCCGCAACGCGGCGGCGGGTTCGCTGCGCCAGAAGGACCCGCGGGTCACCGCCGGCCGTCCGCTGCACATGGTCGTCCATGGCATCGGTGCCCTGGAGGGGTTCACCGGACCGACCCGGCTCTCCGAGGCGTACGACCTGCTGAAGACCTGGGGCCTGCCCACCTCCCCGCACAACAGGGTCGTCGACGGTCTCGCCGGCGTACGGGAGTTCATCGCGTACTACGGCGAGAACCGGCACTCCGTGGCGCACGAGATCGACGGAGTGGTGGTCAAGCTCGACGAGATCCCGCTCCAGGGCCGTCTCGGCTCCACCTCGCGCGCCCCGCGCTGGGCCATCGCGTACAAGTACGCGCCCGAGGAGGTCAACACCAGGCTGGTCAACATCCGCGTGGGGGTGGGCCGTACGGGCAGGGTCACGCCGTACGCGCAGGTCGAGCCGGTCACCGTGGCCGGTTCCGAGGTGGAGTTCGCCACGCTGCACAACCAGGACGTGGTCAAGGCCAAGGGCGTCCTCATCGGTGACACGGTGGTGCTGCGCAAGGCCGGTGACGTCATCCCGGAGATCCTCGGCCCGGTCGCCGACCTGCGGGACGGCAGCGAGCGTGAGTTCGTGATGCCGGCCGAGTGCCCGGAGTGCGGCACGCCGCTGCGCGCGATGAAGGAGGGCGACGTCGACCTGCGCTGCCCCAACGCCCGGGCCTGCCCAGCCCAGTTGAGGGAACGGCTGTTCTACCTCGCGGGCCGCAGGGCGCTGGACATCGAGCACTTCGGCTATGTCGCCGCGGCGGCGCTCACCAGGCCGCTGGAGCCCGAGGACCCGCCGCTGAGGGACGAGGGCGACCTGTTCGACCTCACCGTCGAGCAGTTGCTGCCCATCAAGGCGTACGTCCTCGACCAGGACAGCGGTCTGCCCAAGCGGGACCCGAAGACGGGCGAGGAGAAGATCGCCACGGTCTTCGCCAACCAGGAGGGCGAGCCGAGGAAGAACGCGGTCGCGATGCTGGCGAACATCGAGGCGGCCAAGGAGCGCCCGCTCGCACGCGTCCTCACCAGCCTGTCCATCCGGCACGTCGGCCCGGTCGCGGCCGAGGCGCTGGCCCGGGAGTTCCGGTCCATCGACCGGATCGAGCAGGCCACCGAGGAGGAGTTGGCCGGTACCGAGGGCGTCGGCGGCATCATCGCCACCTCCCTCAAGCAGTGGTTCGCCGAGGAGTGGCACCGCGAGATCATCCGCAAGTGGCGGGCGGCCGGTGTCCGCATGGAGGACGAGGGGTCCGGCGAGGACGAGGGCCCGCGTCCGCTGGCGGGACTGACGGTCGTGGTGACCGGCACCCTGGAGCACCACACCCGGGACGGCGCGAAGGAGGCGCTGCAGGCCCGGGGAGCGAAGGTGACCGGTTCGGTCTCGAAGAAGACGTCCTTCGTGGTCGTGGGAGACAACCCCGGGTCGAAACACGACAAGGCGATGCAGCTCAAGGTGCCGGTTCTGAACGAGGAGGGCTTCACCGTCCTTCTCGAGGAAGGGCCGGAAGCAGCCTCCGACATGGCACTTCAGGCCGAGGAGTAGGGGTGGGAGGCCACCCGATCGGTGCATATCAGATGCATACGGGTGGCTGGGGCGCATTCGGGCAACCGTCGGCGACCGGTGCCCCTGACAGCCCTCTGCGGCCTAGTGTTGGGATGTGCGCCTGCCGTGCCCAGTTGCGGTCGGGGCATCCCTGTATTCATGACGGGGCCGTGGAAGGGCTTTCTGTCACGGAGCGCTGAGGACAGTCGGGTATCGAGCCGTGTGGCGTGGGCACCGCCGGCTGTGAGAGGGACGGGAATGGAACCCACCGAGAGGGCCGCCCCGGGCTCACGGCTGCGCCTGGGCCTGCGCCGCATGGCGGCCGTAGGGCGACGCAGACGGGGGGACGGGCGGTCCGCGGGGCACCCGGCCGCCCAGGGGCGCCCGGTGGCGTACACCGTGGACGCGCGGGGCGCCGGACCGCCGGCCGTGGGGCAGCCGGTCGCCGGGCAGGCGGCCGGCGGGCGGCTTGGGGCCGGACGCACTCCCGGGCGGCCCCCGCGGGGTTCGGGACGGTCGCCGCGCGGTCCCCGGGCGTCCTCGCCGGGCACCGGGCTGCCCCCGCACCGCACCGGACTGCCCGGAGCGGACGCCGAACGCCACCCGTCCTGGCCCGCGTTGCCCACCGCGGTCGTCGGGGCGGCGGCGTTCGTCCTGGGCGTCGGCTTCCTGCGGGCGTTCACCGGCGGTCACGCGCTCTTCCCGTCCGGCCGGGTCGGCTGGTCGCTGGCCGTGCTGACCGGGATCATCGTCGGTCACCTGGTGATGCTGGGCCGCTCCCGATGGTGGGGCGGCACCGGCTCGGGCAGCGCCCTCACCCTCGCGGTGCTGCTGCTCTACGGCTGGGTCCCGGCCGGCCTGGTCAGCCTCACCGTGGTCGTACTGGTCGGCGTAGCCAGGCGGGGCCGCTGGCGCCAGGGCATCCTGCACGGCGCGGTGGACCTGCTCGGCATCAGCGCCGGCGCGCTGGTGCCGGCCCTCTTCGGGTCCGTACCGTCCGTCGAGTCCCCCTCGACCCCGGACACCTGGGGCCTGCACACCGCTGCCGAGGTGGTGCTGGCCGCCGCCGCGTACCTCGTGGTCACCCGCACCCTCCTGTGGTACCTGCGCACCCCGCGCGCCGGACTGCCCACCGTCGCCCGCACCGACCTGGTCAGACAAGGCCTGGTCGCGGTCGCGCTGCTCGGCATAGCGCCGCTGATCTGCGTGGTCGCGTACGCCCGGCCGATCCTGCTGCCGCTGTTCGCCATCCCGCTGATCGCGCTCGACTCCACCCTGTGGATAGCCAGGGCCCGGGCGGAGGAGCAGCTGCGCGATCCGCTGACCGGGCTGCCCAACCGCCAGTGGCTGCTGGAACGTATCTGGACCGCGCTGGACGACGCCGAGCGCGTCGGCGCCCGTGCCGCCCTGATGCTGATCGACCTCGACCGTTTCCGATCGGTCAATGACACTCTCGGTCACCTCGCCGGTGACCGGCTGCTGCTGCAGATCGCCGACCGGCTGAGGCTGGCCCTGCCGCGCGGGGCGGAGGCCGCGCGGCTCGGTGGCGACGAGTTCGCCGTGTTACTGCCGGTCGCCGGCTCCACGACGTCCGCGACCCGGGTCGCCCGCGGTCTGGTCTCCGCGCTCAGCTCGCCGCTCGACCTCGACGGGCTCACCCTCGTGCTGGAGGCCAGCGCGGGCGTCGCCGTCTTCCCCGACCACGCCCTCGACGCCGAGGGGCTGCTGCGGCGGGCGGACGTGGCGATGTACCAGGCCAAACGGGGCCGTACCGGCGTCGAGGTCTACGAGTCCAAGCGGGACTCCAACACCCCCGACCGGCTGGGGCTCCTGGGCGACCTGCGCCGGGCCCTGGACGCCCACGAGGTCCAGCTCCACTACCAGCCCAAGGTCCGTTTCGACGGACAGGTGGCGGGCCTGGAGGCCCTGGTCCGCTGGGTGCACCCGGAGCGCGGCCGGGTCCCGCCGGACGAGTTCATAGCGATCGCCGAGTCCTCCGGTCTGATGCCGCACCTCACCGAGTACGTGCTGGAGACCGCCCTCGGGCAGGTCGCCCGGTGGCGTTCCCAGGGCCTGTTCGTGCCGGTCGCGGTCAACGTCTCCCCGCGCGACGTCCACAGCCCCGGCTTCGCCGGCTCCGTCGCGGCGCGACTGGCCCGGCACGGCGTGCCGGCGGGGGCGCTCCAGCTGGAGATCACCGAGCACGTCCTCCTGGAGGACCCGCAGCGCGCCGCCGACACCCTCAACGCGCTGACCGGTCACGGCGTGAAGATGTCCCTGGACGACTTCGGCACCGGCTACTCCTCCCTCGTGCACCTGCGGCGGCTGCCCGTCAGCGAACTGAAGATCGACCGCTCCTTCGTGGCCCGGCTGGCCGTCGACACCGAGGACGCCGAGATCGTGCGCTGCACCGTCGACCTCGCCCACTCGCTCGGCCTGCTCGTCGTCGCCGAGGGCGTCGAGGACGACGAGACCTGGGAACGCCTGCGCGACCTCGGCTGCGACGCCGTCCAGGGCTGGCTGGTCGCGGCCGCCATGCCGCCCGAGGAGACCACGGCCTGGCTCCTCGCCCGCGGCTCCCGAGGCTGGCAGCGCCCGGCGGCCCTCCCGGTGGCGGCGTCCGACGACTCGACCCGCCCGGCCTGACACCGCCCCGGACCGGCCGTGCGGGTGCGGCCGGTGCGGTGTCGGGGGCGGTGCCGGCCCGGGTTCCGGCGTGTCGATCACGGCACCGGTGTGCCGTGATTCCGGTGGCGGGGGAAACCGTTTCACGGGTACGGGGCGGTGCCCCATAGGATTGGGGCCTGTCGTCACCTTCCCGCCCGCCGCTCCGCGCCTGGCCCGGATCGCGACGGCCTAGTCCCGAACCGCACACTCACCCCAGAGGATCGCTGCATGCCTGGCATTACGCGCGAGGAGGTCGCCCACCTCGCCCGGCTGGCGCGTCTGGAGCTGAAGCCCGAAGAACTCGACCACTTCGCAGGCCAGCTCGACGACATCATCGGCGCGGTGGCCCGCGTCAGCGAGGTCGCCGACCAAGACGTACCGCCGACCTCGCACCCGCTGCCGCTGACGAACGTCATGCGCCCGGACGAGGTCCGTCCCTCGCTCACCCCCGAGCAGGCGCTCTCCGGCGCCCCGGCCCAGGAGCAGCAGCGTTTCAAGGTGCCGCAGATCCTGGGGGAGGACTGAATCCCATGACGGACATCATCAAGCTCACGGCCGCCGACACCGCCGCGAAGATCGCCTCCGGCGAGCTCACGGCCGTCCAGGTCACCGAGGCACACCTGGCCCGGATCGAGGCCGTCGACGAGAAGGTGCACGCCTTCCTGCACGTCGACCGCGAGGGCGCCCTCGCCCAGGCCCGTGCCGTCGACGAGAAGCGCGCCAAGGGGGAGAAGCTCGGCCCGCTGGCCGGCGTGCCCCTCGCGCTCAAGGACATCTTCACCACCGAGGGCATCCCGACCACCGTCGGCTCCAAGCTCCTCGAGGGCTGGATCCCGCCGTACGACGCGACACTCACCCAGCGGCTCAAGGCCGCCGACGTCGTCATCCTCGGCAAGACCAACATGGACGAGTTCGCCATGGGGTCGTCGACCGAGAACAGCGCCTACGGCCCGACCGGCAACCCCTGGGACCTCACCAAGATCCCCGGTGGCTCCGGCGGCGGCTCGAGCGCCGCGCTCGCCTCCTTCCAGGCCCCCCTGGCCA
Source organism: Streptomyces cathayae (assembly GCF_029760955.1). Lineage (GTDB taxonomy): Bacteria > Actinomycetota > Actinomycetes > Streptomycetales > Streptomycetaceae > Streptomyces > Streptomyces cathayae. The sequence goes on along the minus strand of NZ_CP121682.1, from coordinate 2,441,572 downwards.
TCGGCACCGACACCGGCGGCTCCATCCGCCAGCCGGCCTCCGTCACCGGAACGGTCGGTGTGAAGCCGACCTACGGCGCGGTCTCCCGCTACGGCATGGTGGCGTTCTCCTCCTCCCTGGACCAGGGCGGCCCCTGTGCCCGCACGGTCCTGGACGCGGCCCTGCTGCACGAGGTGATCGCCGGACACGACCCGCTCGACTCCACCTCCATCGACGCTCCGGTCCCGCCGGTCGTCGAGGCCGCCCGCAACGGCTCGGTCCAGGGCATGCGCGTCGGCGTGGTCAAGCAGTTCCGCGGCGAGGGCTACCAGGCCGGCGTCATCCAGCGGTTCGACGAGTCCGTCGAACTGCTCAGGGAACTGGGCGCCGAGATCGTCGAGCTGGACTGCCCGTCCTTCGACCTCGCGCTGTCGGCGTACTACCTGATCGCCCCCTCCGAGTGCTCCTCCAACCTCGCCCGCTTCGACGGCCTGCGCTACGGCCTGCGGACCGGCGACGACGGTACGCACTCCGCCGAGGAGGTCACCTCGCTGACCCGCGAGGCCGGCTTCGGCCCGGAGGTCAAGCGCCGCATCATGCTCGGCACGTACGCCCTGTCGAGCGGCTACTACGACGCGTACTACGGCAGCGCCCAGAAGGTCCGTACGCTCATCAAGCAGGACTTCGACAAGGCGTTCGAGCAGGTCGACGTGATCGTCTCGCCGACGACCCCCACCACCGCCTTCGCGATCGGTGAGCGTGCCGACGACCCGATGGCGATGTACCTGGCCGACCTGTGCACCATCCCGACCAACCTGGCGGGCAACGCGGCCATGTCGCTGCCCTGCGGCCTCGCGCCCGAGGACAACCTGCCGGTCGGACTGCAGATCATCGCCCCGGTCATGAAGGACGACCGCCTCTACAAGGTGGGTGCTGCCGTCGAGGCCGCCTTCGTGGAAAAGTGGGGCCACCCGCTGATCGAGGAGGCTCCGTCGCTGTGAGCGCACTGTCCAAGGCCAAGGGCTTCAAGAAGTCCAAGTCGGGTCTGTACGTCTCGATGGCCACCTCGGCGTTCGGCGCCGTGGGTGTCTACAAGCAGATCAAGAAGGCGCGTGGCGACAACGACACGCTGCGGCTGATCGACGCCGTCGTCACCGCCACCGCGGTCGTCACCAACCTCGCCCTCCTCTACCGCGAGCTGAAGCGGCTGGGCGACGACGACGTCCTGCTGGGCTGAGAGGGAAGTTTCACCGTGACCACCACGATCGACCTGGTGTCGTACGAGGACGCGCTGGCGTCGTACGACCCCGTCATGGGCCTCGAGGTCCATGTCGAGCTCGGCACCAGGACCAAGATGTTCTGCGGCTGCTCGACCACCCTGGGCGCCGATCCGAACACCCAGACCTGCCCCACCTGTCTCGGCATGCCGGGCGCGCTCCCCGTCGTCAACGCGATCGGCGTCGAGTCCGCCGTCAAGATCGGCCTCGCGCTGAACTGCGAGATCGCCGAGTGGTGCCGCTTCGCCCGGAAGAACTACTTCTATCCGGACATGCCGAAGAACTTCCAGACCTCCCAGTACGACGAGCCGATCGCCTTCGACGGCTACCTCGACGTGCAGCTGGAGGACGGCGAGACCTTCCGCGTGGACATCGAGCGCGCCCACATGGAGGAGGACACCGGCAAGTCGACGCACGTCGGCGGCGCCACCGGCCGTATCCACGGCGCGTCCCACTCCCTGCTCGACTACAACCGCGCCGGCATCCCGCTCATCGAGATCGTCACCAAGCCGATCGAGGGAGCGGGCGAGCGTGCCCCCGAGGTCGCGCGCGCCTACGTGCGTGAGCTGCGCGAGCTCATCCGGGCGCTCGGCGTGTCCGAGGCCCGGATGGAGATGGGCCAGATGCGCTGCGACGTCAACCTGTCGCTGCGCCCGCACGGGCGGGAGAAGTTCGGCACCCGCTCGGAGACGAAGAACGTCAACTCGCTGCGGTCCGTGGAGCGCGCGGCCCGCTTCGAGATCCAGCGGCACGCCGCCGTGCTGAACGACGGCGGGACGATCATCCAGGAGACCCGGCACTTCCACGAGGACACGGGGTCGACGACCTCCGGCCGCGTGAAGGAGGAGGCCGAGGACTACCGGTACTTCCCGGAGCCCGACCTGGTCCCGGTGGCGCCGTCCCGCGAGTGGGTCGAGGAACTGCGCGCCGGGCTGCCCGAGCTGCCGCTGGTGCGTCGCAACCGGCTCCGCGAGGAGTGGGCGGTCTCCGGCACCGACATGCAGTCGATCCTCAACGCGGGTGCGCTGGACCTGATCGTCGCCACGATCGACGCCGGCGCGGACGCGGCCTCCGCCCGCAAGTGGTGGATGGGCGAGCTGGCCCGCGCCGCCAACGAGTCCGCCAAGGCGCTCGACGAGCTGGCGATCACGCCGGAGCAGGTCGCCCGCCTCACCGAGCTGGTGAACGCCGGGGACCTCAACGACAAGCTGGCCCGTCAGGTCATCGAGGGCGTCCTCGCGGGCGAGGGCACGCCGGACGAGGTCGTCGAGAAGCGCGGTCTGAAGGTCGTCTCCGACGAGGGCGCGCTCACCAGGGCCGTGGAGGAGGCCATCGCCGGCAACCCGGCCATCGCGGACAAGATCCGCGGCGGCAAGGTCGCCGCGGCCGGCGCGCTGGTCGGTGCCGTCATGAAGGCCACCCGCGGCCAGGCGGACGCGGCCCGCGTGAAGGAGCTGATCCTTCAGCAGCTGGGCGTCGAGGGCTGATCCCGCACAGCGGCCAGGGGGTGCACCGGTCTCCGGTGCACCCCCTCGGCATGCGGTCGGCGGCGACAGGTCGCCACCGGCCGTCGGCGGCGGCCGGTCAGACGCGCCGGCCCACCACGCGGGTGAAGCCCAGTGTCTGCCCGCGGTCCGCGCGCACCATCTCCGCCGAGGTCCGGGCCATGTCCGCCATGAAGTCGCTGGAGCTCTCCTCGGCACACACCTTGCTCCACAGCAGCCAGTCCCGCCAGCCGTCCGGCTGCCAGTCGGCCGCCTCGACCGCCACCGCCCCGCTGCGGGACCAGTGGCGGTGCCACCAGCCGGGGGAGTGGAAGGACCAGAAGGCGGGCTCCCAGAAGGGCTTCAGATGCTCCGGCGGCTCGGTGCCCTCGAGCTCCTCGCGGGTCGCGGGGACGACGACACCGATCCGCCCACCCGGCCTGAGCAGCCGGGTCAGCGTCGGCAGGTACAGATCGTCGGTGCCGAAGTAGTGGTACGCGTCGATGGAGACGATCGCGTCGAAGCTCTCCTCCCCGAAGGGCAGGTCGTGCGCCTCGGCGAGAACCGGCAGCACCCGGTCGGCGACGCCCGCCTCGGCGATGCGGCGCGCGTTCTCGTCGGGCTTGATCCACAGGTCGGCGGCGGTGACCTGAACGTCGTACTCCCGGGCCAGGAAGACGGACGTCATCGCCCGTCCGCAGCCCAGGTCGAGCACGCGGGCGCCGGGGCGCAGGGTGTCGAGGCCGAGGGCCGGGGCCAGCCATTCCAGCAGCCACAGCGCGTGCGGGCCCATCTGGTTCTCGATGGTCCAGCGGACGTCGTAGGCGCTGCTGCGGGGGTAGTGGGGGAGGGCCAGGCGGTCAGTGAGGTCGTCGTGCGGGGGGTGCGATGTGATGTCCGACATGGGTGAACGGGCTCCTCGGGTCCGTGTAAGGGGAAAGTACTGCGTCGGGAACCGGGCGGACCGGCATCAAAGCACCTGCTTCGGTCGGCGGCGGGCTGCCGCGGAACGTCGGACCGACGGACGGTAACAGGTGGGCGCCGCCCCCGCATCAGGGTTTCCGAGGCCGAGGCGATACGCTCCCGCGGCATGAGTGGACGCGCAGATTCCGACATACCCCTGAAGACCCGGGGGGAGCCGGCCGAAGCGCCGCAGGACGCCGATGCCGACGAGGAGACGAGCGCCGCCGGGACCGCCGGGGTCGACGGTCCCGGCGAGGACGCCGAGACCGTCGAGGATGAGGACACCGAGGAAGGGGACGCCGAAGCCGACGAGCGGGAGGCGCGCAGGGCGCGGTGGGCCGCGGTCTGCACCGGCGCGGTGCTCGCCCTCGCGGGACTGGCCGCCGCCCTGCTCCGGCTCACCGGCTCCGCTCCGCTCCTCGTCCCGGCGGCCTACGCCTGCGGGGCCGGCGGCTGCGCCCTCGCCGCCGTACTGGGCTCACGCGGCCGGACCCGCAGGGCGCTGTGGCTGTTGGTCGCGGGGCTGATGGTGATGGCGCTGGGGGATCAATTCGATTGATGCGTCTGATGCGTCTGATGCGTCTGATGCGGTTGGTTCGGCTGAGCCGCGGGTCGAAGCGGGTGGGTGAAGGGTGAGCCGGGTCATGTCCGACGGCGGAGGCGGTGTGTCTGTCCGGTGAGTCGTTCCTCAGCACTGTGAATAAGGACACGAAAGCGACTATCGATCACTTTTGCCTGTAACAGTTGCATTGCATTGCTCATGCGTTCTTTGCGGGTTGTTCCGGTCATATCGACTGCTCCCGGTCAAAGATCCACACCGTCACCATGGGAGCACGTTTCGTGGCAGCCCTCGCACGCTGGTGTGTCCGACGCCGTCTGATCACGGTCCTGCTGTGGCTCCTCGCCTTCGGCGGGGTCGCGGCGGGGGCCTTCGCTACCGGATCCACGTACTCGAACGACTACGACGTGCCCGGCACCGAGTCCGGACACGCCGCCACACTGCTGCACGAGGGCTTCCCGGCCCTGGGGGGTGACAGCGACACCCTCGTCTGGCACACCCCGTCCGGCAGCGTCCGGGACCCCGGCGTCGAACAGACCATGACCCGCACCCTGGACCGGATCGAGGAACTGCCCGGCGTCACCGCCGTGACCGGCCCGTACGACGCCCAGGGCCCCGGCCGGATCAGTGCCGACGGCCGCACCGCCTACGCCACCGTCACCTTCGACGACCCGGCCAAGGACATCGACCCGGCCGAGGCGGCCGCCGTGCTCGAGGCGGCCCAGACCGCGGAGAGCGACGGACTCCAGGTCGAGGTGGGCGGCAGCGCCGCCGCACTGACCGAGGCCCCCGAGGGGCACCTCGCCGAGGTCGTCGGTGTGGCCGTCGCCGCCGTCGTGCTCTTCCTCGCCTTCGGCTCGCTCGCCGCCTCGCTGCTCCCCATCGCCACCGCGCTGGTCGGGGTCGGCACCGCCTACGCCGGAATCGTGCTGCTCGGGCACGCGATGACCGTCGCCGACTTCGCGCCCATGCTCGGCATGCTGATCGGACTGGGCGTCGGCATCGACTACGCGCTGTTCATCGTGACCAGGCACCGGCGCGGACTGAAGCGCGGGCTGTCCGTCACCGAGGCCGCCACCGAGGCCGTCGCCACCACCGGACGCGCGGTCGTGTTCGCGGGTGCCACCGTGTGCATAGCCCTGCTGGGCATGCTGATCCTCCGGCTGAACTTCCTCAACGGCGTCGCCGTCGCGGCCTCACTCACCGTCGTGCTGACCGTGGCCGCCTCCATCACCCTGCTGCCCGCCCTGCTGTCGTTCATCGGCATGCGCGCGCTCAACCGCCGCGAGCGGCGCCGACTGGCGGAACTCGGCCCCCAGCCCGACCTGCCGACCGGCTTCGCCGCCCGCTGGTCGGTCTTCGTCGAGCGCCACCCCAGGCTGCTCGGCGCGCTCGCACTGGTCGTGATGGCGGTACTGGCGCTGCCCACCCTCTCCCTGCACCTCGGCACCTCCGACCAGGGCAACGCACCCAAGACGTCCACCACCCGCCAGGCCTACGACCTCCTTGCCGACGGCTTCGGGCCCGGGGTCAACGGCCCCCTCACCCTCGTCACCGAGGTCGACGGCGCCGCCGACCGGCTCGCCCTGGACCGGCTCGGCCCCACGCTGAACGCGACCGAGGGCATCGCGTCCGTGGGACCGGTGGTCCACAGCTCCGGCGGTGACACCGCGTACCTCACCGTGGTGCCCGAGTCCTCCCCGCAGTCGAAGCAGACCAGCGACCTCGTCGACCGGCTGCGCCAGGACGTGCTGCCGCGCGCCGAGACCGGTACCACCCTCGATGTACAGGTCGGTGGGGTGACGGCCGGCTACGACGACTTCGCCGACGTCATCGTCGGCAAGCTGCCCGTGTTCGTGGGCGTCGTCGTCGGCCTGGGCTGTCTGCTGCTCCTGCTCGCCTTCCGGTCCATCGCCATCCCGCTCAAGGCCGCCGCGATGAACGTGGCCGCCGTCGCCGGCGCCTTCGGCGTGGTCGTGGCGATCTTCCAGTGGGGCTGGGGCAGCGAACTGCTCGGCCTCGGCAGCGCGGGCCCCATAGAACCCTTCCTTCCCGTGATCATGGTGTCGGTCCTCTTCGGGCTCTCCATGGACTACCAGGTCTTCCTCCTCAGCCGCATGTACGAGGAATGGCTGGAGACCGGTGACAACCGGCGCGCGGTACGGGTCGGCCTCGCGGAGACCAGCAGGGTGATCAACTCCGCGGCCGTGATCATGATCTCGGTCTTCCTCGCCTTCGTCCTGACCGGCGACCGCGTGATCGCCATGTTCGGCATCGCGCTCGCCGTGGCCGTCGCCATCGACGCCTTCGTGCTGCGGACCCTGCTGGTCCCCGCGCTCATGCATCTGCTCGGCGGGGCCAACTGGTGGCTGCCGCGCTCGCTGGACCGGATCCTGCCGCGCATCAGCATCGAGCCTCCCGAGGCCCGCGCCGCCCATGAAAAGCTGATCACGGCCACGGCCACGACCACGGACGCCGGGGTGGCGACCGTGCCCGCGCAGCAGGAGGGGCGGAACCGGGATGTACGCGATACGACTGGGTGACGACGGAGCCGAACTGCGCCCCCTGGAGCCCTGGCACGCGGAGGAGTTCCTCGCCCATCTGGAGCGGGGCCGGGAGTTCATCAACCAGTACGTCCCCTTCGGCTCCCGGGCCACCGACGTGCCCACCGCGCGGGAGGCGCTCCAGCGGTACGCCGACCTCCGCGCCGCCGACACGGCCTCGCTGCACGGCCTGTGGCTGGACGGCAGGCTCGTGGGCGGGGTGCTCACCCTCCACTTCGACGCCGAGAACGGCACCTGTGAGGTGGGCTGCTGGCTCGAGCCCGCCGCCACCGGACGCGGGCTCGTCACCCGCGCGATGCGGGTGCTGATCGACTGGGCGGTCGAACAGCGCGGCATCCACCGCGTGGAGTGGGTCGCCGCCGCCGGCAACGAGTCCAGCCTCAACACCGCCCGCCGGCTCGGCATGACCCGGGACGGGGTGCGCCGCGAGGCCCATCTCCACCACGGCGTACGGCACGACCTGGAGGTGTGGTCGGTCCTGGCCCCCGAATGGCGGCGGACCCGCGCCCGTGCGGACCGATAGCGCCCGCACCCCGGAGTCGTCCGGGCCGCATCCGGGATGGATCCGGGACGCACCGCGATCACGGGGCCTTAGGCCGTTCACGGGCCCCATGGGCGGCCTAAGGCCCCTCACCCGTGTCCCGCCGCATGTCTAAGGCCCCGACGGCCGCCGAAGATGCGGAACTCTTCCGATGTGGCCGGCCCGCCTGGGAGACGAAGGTGGAGGCATCGCGGAAAGCGATGTCCGACACCCACTCTCCGAGGGAACACACCATGTACGAGTACGAGATCCACACGTACCGTTCCGCCGAGCTCATCCGCGAGGCCGAGCAGGAGCATCAGGCCCGCGAGGCCGTCCGCCTCGAGCGCGCCGCCCGCCGCAAAGCAGCGGCGCGGGGCGCCGAACCCGGGAGCCATAGCCGCGGCCCACGCCGGCACCGGTTCACCCGAGCCGTGTGAACACCGAGCGGAACAGAGGACTCCGGCCTGCTCCCGCTGCCGACGGGCGCCGTCCGGTGGTGCCCCGCTCGGTGAAAACCGGTGCCGCGATGTCGGACCCCCGTGCGATGCTCGGGGCTGTGGAGACCAGGACCGTCAGTCCCGTGTTCGTCGGCCGTGCCGGTGAACTCGACGCGTTGAACACCGCGCTCGCCCGCGCCACCGCAGGCGCGGGCGAGCCGCAGGCGCTGCTCATCGGAGGAGAGGCCGGCGTCGGGAAGACCCGCCTCGTCGAGGAGTTCGCCGCCGAGGCCCGCCGCCGGGGCGCGGTCGTCGCGCCCGGCGGCTGCGTCGAGATCGGCGCCGACGGGCTGCCCTTCGCCCCCTTCTCCACCGCCCTGCGCGGGCTGCGCCGCGAACTGCCCGGCCGGCTCGCCGCCGCGGCCGCCGGACAGGAGGAGGAACTGGCCCGCCTGCTGCCCGAACTCGGCACCGTCGCTCCCGAGGCCCGGCGCGACGAACAGGGCATGGCCCGCCTCTTCGAACTCACCGCCCGCCTGCTGGAGCGCGTCGCCGCCGAGCACACCGTCGTCCTCGCCCTGGAGGACCTGCACTGGGCGGACGCCTCCACCCGGCATCTGCTCTCCTACCTCTTCCGCACCCTGCGCACCGGCCGTCTCGTCGTCCTCGCCACCTACCGCTCCGACGACATCCACCGACGCCACCCGCTGCGCCCCCTCCTCGCCGAACTCGACCGGCTCCGCACGGTCCACCGCATCGAACTCCCCCGCTTCAACCGCGAGGAGGTCGGCCGTCAGATCGCCGGCATCCTCGCCCGGGAACCCGAACCGGACCGCGTCGACGAGATCTTCGAACGCTCCGACGGCAACGCCTTCTTCGTCGAGGAACTCGCCGTCGCCTCCCGCGAGGGCCACCGCACCGGTCTCACCGACTCCCTGCGCGATCTGCTCCTGGTCAGGGTCGAGCGCCTGCCGGAGAGCGCCCAGCAGGTGGTCCGGTTCGTCGCCGAGGGCGGCTCCACGGTCGAGTACCGGCTGCTGTCCGCCGTCGCCCGGCTCGCCGAGGACGACCTCCTCGACGCGCTGCGCTCGACGGTGAACGCCGGCATCCTCACGCCCGCGCCCGAGCGCGACGGCTACCGCTTCCGCCACTCCCTGGTCCGCGAGGCCGTCAGCGACGACCTGCTGCCCGGCGAACGCTCCCGCCTCAACCGCCGCTACGCCGAGGCCCTGGAGGCCGACCCCACGCCGGTGCCCGCCGACGAGCGGGTGACGCGCCTGGCCAGCTACTGGTACCACGCCCACGACGCGGCCAAAGCGCTGCCCGCCGTCCTCGACGCCTCCGTCGAGGCCCGCCGACGCCATGCCTACTCCGAGCAACTGGGCCTGCTGGAACGGGCGATGGAGCTCTGGGACGCCGTCCCCGACGACATACGGGCCACCCTGCGCCCCCTCGACTACGCCGAGGTCTACCCTCCCTGCGGCTGCGACCCCGAGACCACCCCCCTGCGCTACCTCGACCTGATGGCCGAGGCCGCCGTCGCCGGACGGTTCTGCGGGGAACGTGAACGCGCCATGAAGATCACCAAGCGCGCCCTGCGCCTCCTGGACGAGGATCCGGACCCCCTGCGCGCCGCCTGGTTCTGGGTGCAGCGCTCCCGGCTGACCCAGTCCCTCGCCCGCGGTGACGGCTGGGCCGAACTCAGCACCGCACAGGACCTGGTGCGCGGCCTGCCTCCCTCCGAGGTGCACGCCGACGTCCTCGCCGTGGCCGCCGGCTGGTGGATGCTGCACGAACCGGGCCCGGAAGCCATGGCCGCCGCCGAACGGGCTGTCGAGTACGCGCGCATGGTCGGTGCCCACGACATCGAGCTCAACGCCCGGCTCACCCTCGGCGGCCTCATGGTCGACGCCGGCGACATCGACCGCGGCCTCGCCGAGCTGTACGGCGTCAAAGACCGGGCGACCGAACTGGACGTGATCACGGTGGTGTGCCGCAGCCATGTGAACCTGCCGTCCGTCCTCGAAGGCGTCGGCCGCTCGGAGGAGGCGGTGGGCCTGCTCCGCGAAGGCGTCCGGCTGACCCGCAGGCTCGGACTGCTGGACACCGAGGGCTGGGTGTGGTGCAACCTCGCCGAATCCCTCCACTCCCTCGGCCGCTGGGACGAGGCAGCCGAGGCCGTGGCCAACGCCCAGCACCTGGAACAGAGCGCCAAACCGCGGGCCGGAGCCTGGATGCTCCTGGCTCATCTCGCCCTCGGCCGGGGCGAGATGGCTGCGGCCGAACGCCATCTGAGCACCGCCCGTGCCTCCTTCGGCACCCATGACCCCATGCCGCAGTACTCCCTGCCGATGGCCTCGGTCGCCATCGGCATCGCCGCCGCCGAGGGCCGCCTCCCCGACGCCCGGGCCGAACTGCTCACCGCCCTCGACACCGGCCTGCCGCCCGGCACCCAGCGCTACGGCTGGCCGCTTCTGCTCGCCGCCACGACCGCCGAAGCCGACGCCTACGGCAACCCGGCGACTGAACCGGACCGCCCCCAGATCCTCGAACACCTCCGTACGGCGGCCAAGACCCTGGCAACCGGCGTCCCCGTATGGCAGGCGTACGACATATGGCTGCGCGCCGAACTGCTGCGCGCCGAGGGCCGGCCGGCGCCGGAGGAGTGGGCCGCCGTCGTCGCCGCGCTGGAACCGCTGGAGCGGCCCTACGACCTCGCGCGGGCCCGCTTCCGGCTCGCCGAGGCGCTGCTCGCCTCCGGGGCGGGCGAGGACGAGCGTGCCCGCGCCACGGAGCTGCTGCGGCTGTCCGGAGCCGTCGCCGAGCACCTCGGAGCCGCCCCGCTGGCCCGGTCGGTCGCCCAGCTGGCCCGGCGCGCCCGCCTCGCCCCGGCCACCGCCGCTCGGGAGCCCGCCCCGGCGTCCACGGATCCGGCCGACGCCCTCGGCCTCACCGGCCGGGAACGCGACGTCCTGCGCCTGGTGGCCGCCGGCCACACCAACCGCCGTATCGCCGAGCAGCTCTTCATCTCGCCGAAGACGGCCAGCGTCCACGTGTCCAACATCCTCGCCAAACTGGGCGTCTCCGGCCGGGGCGAGGCGGCGGCGCTGGCCCATCGGCTGGGCCTCTTCCCGGCCTCGGCAGGGAAGAGGCAGGCCGCGGGATGATGGGTGCCATGCCCACGCGGCCCTGGAAAGGGGAGCGATGTTCAACGCCTTCGAGGAACTGTTCGCACCCGGCCGCACACACACCCGCGACGAGCAGAAGCGGCTGGAGCTGTCCCGGGAGGACGTCGGTGACGCCGACCCCGGACGCGGCCCGATAGACCTCGCGTCCGGAAAGGTCGTCGTCCGCCCGTCACCGGCCGAACCGCAACAGGAACCGGAACCGGACGAGGGCCCCTAGCTCACCCGTACCTCCAGGATGCGGTCGTCGCCCTTCTTCGGGGTGAGGTGGCCGTCCGTGTTGCTGGTGACCAGCCACAGCTTGTCGCCGCCGGCCGACGCCACCGTGCGCAGCCGGCCGTACTCACCCTCGAGGAAGGCCTGCGGTTCCGCCGAGACCTCCGTGCCCTTGAGCGGGATCCGCCACAAACGCTCGCCGCGCAGGCCCGCCATCCAGATCGACCCCTCGGCGTACGCGATGCCGCTGGGGGATGCCTCGTCCGTCCTCCACTGGGCCACCGGATCGTGGAAGCCGTCGTCGGACGAGCCCTCGGCCTCGGGCCAGCCGTAGTTGTCACCGGGCTTGATCGCGTTCAGTTCGTCCCAGGTGTTCTGGCCGAACTCCGAGGCGAACAGGCGCTGTTTGCCGTCCCAGGCCAGGCCCTGCACATTGCGGTGGCCGTACGAGTACACCGGGGAGTCGGGGAACGGGTTGCCCGGTGCCGGCTCACCCTCCGGGGTCAGCCGAAGGATCTTGCCGCCCGGGGACTCCTTGTCCTGGGAGAGCCCGGTGTCCCCGCTCTCGCCCGTGCCCACGTACAGCATCTTGTCCGGGCCGAACGCGATCCGGCCGCCGTTGTGGACCATCCCCTTGGGGATGCCGCGGAAGACGGTGTCGGGTGCGCCCAGCTGCTTGCCCGCGGGCTTCTTCTCGTCGTAGATCATCCGGACGATGCGGTTGTCCGAGGCCGAGGTGAAGTAGGCGTAGACCATGTGGTCCGAGGCGAACTCGGGGGAGAGCGCGATGCCGAGCAGGCCCCCCTCGCCGCCCGGCGCCACCCCCGGCACCTCGCCCAGCTCGGACTTCTCGCCCGTCTCCGTGTCGACCCGGGTGATCGTCGCCTCGTCCCGGGAGGACACCAGCAGATCGCCGTCGGCCAGGGGCGCGAGACCCCAGGGGGTGTTCAGGTCCTCGGTGACCGTGCGGAGCACCTTCACCGAGCCCTTCGCCGGCGGTGTCTCCTCGGCGCCGCGCTCCGCGGGCGAGGACTGCCCCGTCGCACGGCTCGACGGGCTGTCGCCTCCCTCCGGCGCCCCTCCGTCGCCGGAGGAACATCCGGCCGTCAGCAGAAGCGCGGCGGTCAGCACAGCCGTAACGGCTCGATGATGCACGATCTTGTCCCTTCGACGCGGCAGGTTCTCCCAGTCATACCCCGCTCGCGCCCCACAGGTTCCCGATCACGCGGGTCCGAACCGCCGATCACCGCGCGGTCCGGGCTCGGCCCCTGCCCCAGTCCGGTTTCAGCCCCTGCCCCAGACCTGCCTCAGTCCAGCCCCAGACCTGCCTCAGTCCCACGATCCCTGTGCCGCGGGCAGTGCCGCGATCTCCGCCAGGTCGGTCTCCGTCAGGCGCAGCTCCGCCGCCCCGGCGTTCTCGGCGACCCACCGCTCCCGCTTGGCGCCCGGCACCGGGACCACCTGCCCGCCCAGGGACAACACCCAGGCCAGGGCCACCTGCGCCGGGGTGACGTCCGCGCCGTGCCGGCGGGCGATACGGCGCAGGCCGACCACGATCGGCTGGTTCGCGGCCATCATCTCGGCCGTGAAGCGCGGGTGCCGGGCGCGCAGGTCGTCCGCCTCGAATCCCTCCCCCGGCGTCAGCGTGCCGGTCAGGAAGCCGTTGCCGAGCGGCATCGCGGCCAGGAAACCCACGCCGCGTGCCCCGCACCACGGCAACAGCGCCTCCACCGCCTCCGGCGACCACACCGACAGTTCCGCCTGCACCGCGCTCACCGGGAAGACCTGCTGCACCCGCTCCAACTGCCGGATCGTCATGTCATGCAGCCGCGCCCCCGGCCGCCGCGCCGACCGCGCGCCGACCGCGCAGAGCCCCAACGCCCGTACCTTTCCGGCCTGGACGAGTTCGGCCATCGCGCCCCAGGTCTCCTCGACCGGCACCTCCGGGTCCGCGCGGTGCAGCTGGTAGAGGTCGATGACGTCCGTCTGGAGCCGCCGCAGGGACGCGTCACAGGCTCTTCTCACGTACCCGGGGCGGCCGTTGGCCACGATGTGCTGATCGCCCACCAGCAGACCGACCTTCGTCGACACGAAGGCGTCACCGCGCCGCTGCCTCAACACCCGCCCCAGCAGCAGCTCGTTGGTGAACGGGCCGTACATGTCGGCCGTGTCCAGCAGCGTCGAACCCAGGTCGAGTGCCCGGTGCACCGCCCTGAGCGAGTCCTCGCCGCGCTGCCGCGAGGTGCTGTAGGCCCAGCTCATCGGCATGCACCCGAGTCCGACGGCCCCCACCGCGAGTGCCGTCGCGCCGATCGTCCTGCGCTCCACCTGGTCGTGACCCTCCCTCTCCCGGCCACCAACCTAACCTCTGCCGCCGTACGCCCCTGACATAGCCTCCTGGCCATGACTGCTGACGTATGGCTTCCCCTTCCGCCGGACGAGATCGAGGGCCTTCCCGAGGGGCCCGCGTACCGCTTCTGGGACGGCGACGAGGACTTCCCCGCCGATCCGGCCGACTGCGTGTTCTACGTCGTGCCGTACATGAAGCCCAGCGAGGTCGGGGTGCGCCCGCTGCCGCTGATGAGCTCCGTCCGGGTCGTGCAGACCCTGTCCGCCGGCATCGACCACGTGCAGCCGGGTCTGCGGCACCTGCGCCCCGGTGTGCGGCTGTGCAACGCGCGCGGTGTGCACGAGGCGAGCACGGCGGAGCTGACGCTCGCCCTGATCCTGGCCTCGCTGCGCGGCCTGCCCGATTTCGTGCGGGCGCAGGACAAGGGGGAGTGGCTCGGGGGGTTCCGGCCCGCGCTCGCCGACCGGAGCGTGCTCATCGTGGGGTACGGGTCGATCGGCGCGGCGATCGAGGACCGGCTCGCTCCGTTCGAGCTCGCGCGGGTGGCGCGCGTTGCGCGCTCCGAGCGCACCACGGCGCGCGGCCCGGTGCACCCGTTCACCGAACTGCCCTCGCTGCTGCCGGAGGCGGACGTCGTCGTCCTCGCCACCCCGCTGACCGACTCCACCCGGCACCTCGTGGACGCCGGCTTCCTGGCCCGGATGAAGGACGGCGCCCTGCTCGTGAACATGGCGCGAGGGCCCGTCGTCGACACCTCGGCCCTGCTCACCGAGGTGCAGAGCGGCCGCATCACCGCGGCCCTCGACGTCACCGATCCCGAGCCCCTCCCCGCGGAGCACCCCCTGTGGCGGACGCCGGGCGTCCTCATCAGCCCGCACGCCGGCGGGCCCACCTCCGCCTTCCGGCCGCGTGCCGAGCGGTTGCTGGTGGACCAGTTGAACCGTTTCCTGAACCAGGAGGAGCTCCGGAACGTGATCCTGGTGACGGGGGCGGCAAGCACGTAGTCCACTTCGAGTACGGTCCGCTACCGTTCGGATGCGATGAGTGCCCGCGCACCAAGTGATCGTTACGGAGCGTAGAGAAGCTATGTCCCTGAGTGACGATACTGGTGTATCGTCCCGACAGGGGCTGCGCCGCTGACCGATCGGCGCGGGGGTTTGACATTGCGGACTGTGAGGGGGGCGACGGGCGATGCACGGCCTATGGACGAGCGATCCGACGCGACGGAGCCACCGTCGGCGACCCTGGCGCACGACTGCGCGCAGCCGGGGGCGCCGCGGCGAGTGGCCGCTTTGCCCCGAGCCCCGCAACCCGGAGGGCGCGGGGGTGTCGCGGTACCCGAGGGACGTGGAGGCAGCGCGGACCGGGAGGGACCGGTGAGCGCGCCGGCCTCCACGTCCACGCTCGAGGAGGCGGTGCGGGCACAGTCCGCCCCCGGAGCGGCACCGGCCCGTCCGGCGGCCGTGGACCGCCGGACGGGTCTGGTCCCGCAACTCGTCCTGGCCTTCGTCTGCGCGGCCTATGCCATCGGGGCCGCGCTCGGTTGGGGATCGGACCGGCTCGCTCTGATCATGGGTGACTTCGGGCTGAGCGCGGCCGCGGCCGCGGCGGCCGTTTCCTGCTTCCTCCACGCGCGCGGCCGCCGTGTCGGCTTCCGGCCCGCCTGGATGCTGTTCGGCATCTCCTCCGCCATGGCGTCCCTGGGCAACCTGGTCTGGGGGTGGTACGAGGTCGTTCTCGGCGTTCCCGTGCCCAGCCCCAGCTACGCGGACCTGTTCTTCCTGTGCTTCGCGCCCCCCGCCATCGTCGGACTGCTGGTGCTCGCCAAACGGCCCGTGACCAAGGCCGGCTGGGTCTGTCTCGGGCTGGACGCCTGGCTGATCGGCGGCTCCCTGCTCACCCTCGCCTGGAGCCTCGCGCTCGCCCAGGCCGCGCAGGCCGGCGGTGAGGACGTGGCGCGTACCGCGCTGTCCCTGGCCTATCCGCTGCTCGACATCGCCCTGGTCAGCATGGTGCTCGCCCTGCACTTCCGGCGGTCGGCGGTGAACCGCTCCGCGGTCAACACCGCGATCGGCGCGCTCGCGCTCACCGTGATGTGCGACGCCGTGTTCACCTCCCCGCTGCTGCACGACACCTACCGCTCGGGGCAACTGCTCGACGCGGGCTGGTTCGCCGGCTCGCTGCTCCTGGCGTACGCCCCCTGGACCGGACCGAGGAGCGACCGGTCCGAGGACGAGGGGCACCCGCGCGTGGTGCACGAGCACCTGCCCGGCCAGCGCGGCGGACCCGACCACCATCTCCCCGGGCCCGGCCACCACCATCTCCCCGGGCCCGGTGGTGAGCGCGGCCGTTATCCGGTCTCCCGGCCCATAGCCGGTTCCCTCGCCGCGCTCACCCCGTACCTCGCCGCGGCCGTGTGCACCCTGGGCATCCTCTACACCGTCCTCAACGGCCGCAGCGTCGACCGCGTGGTCCTGCTCACCGGTGGCACCGTGGTCCTCGCACTCGTCGTGCGCCAGGGCATCATGCTGCTCGACAACCTCACCCTCACCCAGGAACTGGCGCACAAGGAGAACCACTTCCGCTCCCTGGTGCAGGGCTCCAGCGACGTCATCATGATCGCCGCGCCCAGCGGCATGCTCCGCTACGTCTCCCCGGCCGCCGCCGGGGTGTACGGCCGTCCCGCGGAGGAGCTGGTGGGTACGGAACTGGCCCAGCTCATCCACCCGGAGGACCTGGGCTGCGTCGTGCACGAGGTGCGCCGTTTCCTCGCCGCCAGCCCCGTGGAGGAGCCCACCACGCGCATCGAGTGCCGTTTCCGCTCCGGCGGTGGGGGCACCTCCCGCTCAGGGGGGTCCTCCCGCTCGGGCGAAGCCGAGAGCGGGGGAGGCTGGCTGAACGTGGAGTCGACCGTCAACCGGCATTACGGCGGTCTCATCTTCAACAGCCGGGACGTCACCGAGAGAGTGCGCCTGCAGGCGCAGCTCCAGCACAACGCCGAACACGACCCGCTGACCGACCTGCCCAACCGCTCCCTGTTCACCCGGCGCGTCCAGCAGGCCCTGTCCGGCCGCCGGGCCTCCGACCGGGGTGCCGCCCTCAGGGGCACGGCCGTGCTCTTCATCGACCTCGACGGCTTCAAGGCGGTCAACGACACCATCGGCCACCAGGCCGGGGACGAGCTGCTCATCCACGCCGCCCGCAGACTCCGGGACGCGGTCCGCAAGGGCGACACCGCCTCCCGGCTGGGCGGCGACGAGTTCGCCGCCCTGATCGTGGGCGACGGTGCCCGTGACCGGGAGGCCCGCGAGCGGCACATCCTGGAGCTCGCCGACCGTCTCAGAGTGACCCTGTCCCAGCCCTACCTCATCGACGGCAACGATGTCCGGGTCAACGCCTCCATCGGTGTCGCCTTCGCCGAACCGGCCCTCGGCGCGGGTGAACTGCTGCGCAACGCGGACCTCGCCATGTACCGGGCCAAAGCCGGCGGCAAGGGCCGGGTGGAGCTGTACCGGCCGCAGATGCAGCAGGACGTCGTCCGCAGGGCGGAGCTGGCCACCCGGCTGCGCGCCGCGCTGCACCACGGGGAGTTCGCGCTGCTGCACCAGCCGGTGGTGTCCCTGGAGGACGGCAGGATCACCTCGGTCTGCGCGCAGGCGCGCTGGCGTTCCGCGCAGGGTGTGCTGTTCACCCCCGCGGAGTTCCTGCGCGTCGCCGAGGACAGCGAGAAGACCGCCGAGCTGGACCGCTGGCTGCTGGAGGAGGCGGTCGAACAGGCCGCCGAACGGCAGGCGACGGGGGTGTCGGTGCCCGTGACCGTCCGGCTCGGTGCCCGTCGGCTGCTGGACCGCTCGCTGCCGCTCAGCTCGATCGAGGCCCTGCTCACCCGGTACGGACTGCCCTCCGGCTCGCTGGTCGTCGAGGTGGCCGAAACCGACCCGCGGGTCTGCCTGGACGAGCTGGAGCGCCGCCTGGCCGCCCTCAGGCGCGTCGGCGTCCGCATCGCCCTGGACGGCTTCGGCGACGGCTACGCGGCGATCACCGCTCTCCGGCGGCTCCCCGTGGACGTGCTCAAACTCGACCGCAGCCTGGTCGAGGGCGTGGTCGAGTCCGCGCGGCTGCACAAGATCACCAGCGGGCTGCTGCGGATCGCCGGCGACCTCGGGATGCAGTCCGTGGCCGACGGGGTGGACCTGCCCG
The DNA here is from genome assembly GCF_029760955.1 of Streptomyces cathayae. Lineage (GTDB taxonomy): Bacteria > Actinomycetota > Actinomycetes > Streptomycetales > Streptomycetaceae > Streptomyces > Streptomyces cathayae. Next base: position 2,423,835 of record NZ_CP121682.1, on the reverse strand, counting down.
AGCAGGTCGTCGCCCTCCGCGCGATGGGGTGCACGCACGGGCAGGGTGTGGCCTTCTCCGGACCCCTGGACGAGTACCGGCTGCGCAGGGCGCTCGGCGCCGGCCGCTGTCCGATGCCGCACGGACCGGCCGAGCCCGTGTTCGCGGGCGGCGGCTCCGGCGGGTACGCGTCGGGGGTGGCCACCATGCTCAGAGGTGGCACGGCTCTGCGCTCACATGGTGAGACGCCTGTCCCACCCACTTGACAGTCGATGCACGCCGGGGGGAGGGTCAATGCCATGCGCACCCGAATTCTCGTACTTGGAAAGCGCGTCGGCTGACGCTGAGCAACGACTGCTCGGCGCCCCCGCCCGGCGCGCTCCCCTCGCTTGCCTTCTGGCACGAGGGGTTTTTTGTTGCACCAGCACCTGCCGCACCGCCCGCACACACCGCACAAACCTCGCAAGAACCCTCAGCATCGAGAAGAGAAGCCGATGACCGAGCAGGCCACCGGGGCCCATCCGCAGCCGCGGCCCCGATCCGGAGGACAGCAGTCCGCCCCCGAGAGCGTCACGGGCGCGCAGTCCCTCATTCGCTCTCTCGAGGAGGTCGGCGCCGACACGGTATTCGGCATCCCCGGCGGTGCGATCCTTCCCGCCTACGACCCGCTGATGGACTCCACCCGGGTGCGTCACGTCCTGGTCCGGCACGAGCAGGGCGCCGGCCACGCGGCCACGGGGTACGCGCAGGCCACCGGCAAGGTGGGCGTCTGCATGGCGACCTCGGGCCCCGGTGCCACCAACCTGGTCACCCCGATCGCCGACGCGCACATGGACTCCGTGCCGCTGGTCGCGATCACCGGCCAGGTCGCCTCCAAGGCGATCGGCACGGACGCCTTCCAGGAAGCGGACATCGTCGGCATCACCATGCCGATCACCAAGCACAACTTCCTGGTCACCAGGGCCGAGGACATCCCCCGGGTGATCGCGCAGGCCTTCCACATCGCCTCCACCGGCCGCCCCGGCCCGGTGCTGGTGGACATCGCCAAGGACGCCCTCCAGGCGAAGACCACCTTCTCCTGGCCGCCCACCATGGACCTGCCCGGCTACCGGCCCGTCACCAAGCCGCACGCCAAGCAGATCCGTGAGGCGGCCAAGCTGATCACCGCCGCGAAGCGGCCGGTCCTCTACGTCGGCGGGGGCGTCATCAAGGCCCGCGCCACGGCCGAGCTGAAGGTCCTCGCGGAACTCACCGGTGCTCCCGTCACCACCACCCTGATGGGACTCGGCGCATTCCCCGACAGCCACCCGCTGCACGTGGGAATGCCGGGCATGCACGGTTCGGTCACCGCCGTCACCGCGCTGCAGAAGGCCGACCTGATCGTCGCCCTCGGAGCCCGCTTCGACGACCGCGTCACCGGCAAGCTGGACAGCTTCGCCCCGTACGCCAAGATCGTGCACGCCGACATCGACCCGGCCGAGATCGGCAAGAACCGCACCGCCGACGTGCCGATCGTCGGTGACGCCCGCGAGGTCCTCGCCGACCTCGTCCAGGCCGTCCAGAAGGAGCACGCCGAGGAGCACTGGGGCGAGGCCGCCAGGTCGAAGTACGCGGCCTGGTGGAAGGACCTGAGCCGCTGGCGCGACACCTACCCGCTGGGCTACGACCAGCCCGAGGACGGTTCGCTCTCCCCGCAGCAGGTCATCGAGCGCATCGGACAGCTGGCGCCCGAGGGCACGATCTTCACCGCGGGCGTCGGCCAGCACCAGATGTGGGCCGCGCACTTCATCCAGTACGAGAAGCCCGCCACCTGGCTGAACTCCGGCGGCGCCGGAACCATGGGCTACGCCGTCCCGGCGGCCATGGGCGCCAAGGCCGGACAGCCCGGCCGGGCCGTCTGGGCGATCGACGGCGACGGCTGCTTCCAGATGACCAACCAGGAACTCACCACCTGCGCCCTGAACAACATCCCGATCAAGGTCGCCGTCATCAACAACGGCGCTCTCGGGATGGTCCGCCAGTGGCAGACCCTGTTCTACAACCAGCGGTACTCCAACACCGTGCTGGGCTCCGGCCCCGTCGAGACGAACGGCGCCCCCACCGGCCTGAACGGCGGCTCCGCCGTGGGACCGGCCACGCAGCGGAGCGCCGGCACCCGCGTCCCCGACTTCGTCAAGCTGTCGGAGGCCATGGGCTGCCACGCGATCCGCTGCGAGGACCCGGCGGACCTCGACAAGGTCATCGAGGAGGCGAACTCGATCAACGACCGCCCGGTCGTCATCGACTTCATCGTCCACCAGGACGCCATGGTGTGGCCGATGGTCGCCGCCGGCACCTCCAACGACGAGATCATGGCCGCCCGCGACGTCCGACCCGACTTCGGCGACAACGAAGACGACTGAGCGAGAGAGACCCAAGAGATCATGTCCAAGCACACGCTCTCCGTCCTGGTGGAGAACACCCCCGGCATCCTGGCCCGGATCGCCGCGCTGTTCTCCCGCCGCGGCTTCAACATCGACTCGCTCGCCGTCGGTGTCACCGAGCACCCCGACATCTCCCGTATCACCATCGTGGTGAGCGTCGAGGAGTTCCCGCTGGAGCAGGTGACCAAGCAGCTCAACAAGCTCGTCAACGTGCTGAAGATCGTCGAACTCGAGCCGGCCCAGGCCGTTCAGCGCGAGCTCGTTCTGGTGAAGGTGCGCGCCGACAACGAGACGCGTTCCCAGATCGTCGAGATCGTCCAGCTGTTCCGCGCCAAGACGGTGGACGTCTCCCCGGAGGCCGTCACCATCGAGGCCACCGGCAGCAGCGACAAACTGTCCGCCATGCTCAAGATGCTGGAACCGTTCGGCATCAAGGAGCTGGTCCAGTCCGGGACGATCGCGATCGGGCGCGGTGCCCGTTCGATCACCGACCGGTCGCTGCGCGCTCTCGACCGATCGGCGTAAGACGGACCGGGCGGTCGGCGACACTCCCGGCCGCCCGTATTCCGAGACTCCAAAACTTCCCGCCCCCTCGCCGTCATACGGTGGGACGCGACACCCGCACACAAGGAGAGAACCCAAAGTGGCCGAGCTGTTCTACGACGCCGACGCCGACCTGTCCATCATCCAGGGCCGCAAGGTCGCGGTCATCGGTTACGGCAGCCAGGGCCACGCCCACGCCCTGTCGCTGCGCGACTCCGGCGTCGACGTGCGCGTCGGTCTGCACGAGGGCTCCACGTCCAAGGCCAAGGCCGAGGAGCAGGGCCTGCGCGTGGTGACCCCGTCCGAGGCCGCGGCCGAGGCCGACGTCATCATGATCCTCGTCCCGGACCCGATCCAGGCCCAGGTCTACGAGGAGCACATCAAGGGCAACCTGAAGGACGGCGACGCCCTGTTCTTCGGTCACGGCCTGAACATCCGCTACGGCTTCATCAAGCCGCCGGCCGGCGTGGACGTCTGCATGGTCGCCCCCAAGGGCCCGGGCCACCTGGTGCGCCGCCAGTACGAGGAGGGCCGCGGCGTTCCCTGCATCGCGGCCGTCGAGCAGGACGCCACGGGCAACGCCTTCGCGCTGGCCCTGTCGTACGCCAAGGGCATCGGCGGCACCCGCGCCGGCGTCATCAAGACCACCTTCACCGAGGAGACCGAGACCGACCTGTTCGGTGAGCAGGCCGTCCTGTGCGGTGGCACCGCGGCGCTGGTCAAGGCGGGCTTCGAGACCCTGACCGAGGCGGGCTACCAGCCGGAGATCGCCTACTTCGAGTGCCTGCACGAGCTGAAGCTGATCGTCGACCTCATGTACGAGGGCGGCCTGGAGAAGATGCGCTGGTCGATCTCCGAGACCGCCGAGTGGGGCGACTACGTCACCGGCCCGCGGATCATCACCGACGCCACCAAGGCCGAGATGAGGAAGGTCCTCGCCGAGATCCAGGACGGCACCTTCGCCCAGCAGTGGATGGACGAGTACCACGGCGGTCTGAAGAAGTACAACGAGTACAAGAAGCAGGACTCCGAGCACCTCCTGGAGACCACCGGCAAGGAGCTGCGCAAGCTCATGAGCTGGGTCGACGAAGACGCGTGAGCCGAGCACTCCGCGACGGTGCCGCGCCCGGGCCGCCCCGGCCCCGCCGGCGCCGTCGCGGAGGCTTCGCCCCACACCCCCGTATCTCCCACGCCACAGGGGCTGGATTCTTCGCCGACAGGCCTGCCCGGCCACTTCCGGATGATCCTTTTGCGGTGACGCAGGACGGGGCCCCGGCGCCACTACACTGCTGAGACATACGCGTCAGGCCCACAGCGTCGTGCGTCTTCCACGCGGCTGAGCGACACCGAGGAATGCAGGCCACCCCGGCGCCGCTCCCCTCCACCGCATGCGGCCGTCGGGACGGCCGTCCTCCCTCGTGGCGCCACCCGTGCACGGGTGGTAGCCCCCATGGACATGTGAGGACTCACGTGAGCTCGAAACCTGTCGTACTCATCGCCGAAGAACTGTCGCCCGCGACCGTGGACGCGCTCGGCCCGGACTTCGAGATCCGCCACTGCAACGGCGCGGACCGGGCGGAGCTCCTGCCCGCCATCGCCGACGTGGACGCGATCCTGATCCGCTCCGCCACCAAGGTCGACGCCGAGGCCATCGCCGCCGCGAAGAAGCTCAAGGTCGTCGCGCGGGCCGGAGTCGGCCTGGACAACGTCGATGTCTCCGCCGCCACCAAGGCGGGCGTGATGGTGGTCAACGCCCCCACCTCGAACATCGTGACCGCCGCGGAACTCGCCTGCGGACTGATCGTCGCCACCGCGCGCAACATCCCGCAGGCCAACGCCGCGCTGAAGAACCACGAGTGGAAGCGCAGCAAGTACACGGGCGTCGAGCTCGCCGAGAAGACCCTCGGCGTCGTGGGTCTGGGGCGGATCGGCGCCCTCGTCGCGCAGCGCATGTCCGCCTTCGGCATGAAGATCGTCGCCTACGACCCCTATGTGCAGCCCGCGCGGGCCGCGCAGATGGGGGTGAAGGTGCTGACGCTGGACGAGCTGCTCGAGGTCTCCGACTTCATCACCGTCCACCTGCCCAAGACCCCCGAGACGCTCGGCCTGATCGGCGACGAGGCGCTGCGCAAGGTCAAGCCGAGCGTGCGCGTCATCAACGCCGCGCGCGGCGGCATCGTCGACGAGGAGGCGCTGTACGCGGCGCTCAAGGAGGGCCGCGTCGCCGGCGCGGGCCTCGACGTGTACGCGAAGGAGCCGTGCACGGACTCCCCGCTGTTCGAGTTCGACCAGGTCGTCTGCACCCCGCACCTCGGTGCCTCCACCGACGAGGCCCAGGAGAAGGCCGGCATCGCCGTCGCCCGTTCGGTGCGCCTCGCGCTCGCCGGTGAGCTGGTCCCGGACGCGGTGAACGTGCAGGGCGGGGTCATCGCCGAGGACGTCAAGCCGGGCCTGCCGCTCGCCGAGCGCCTCGGCCGGATCTTCACCGCGCTCGCCGGTGAGGTCGCGGTCCGCCTCGACGTCGAGGTGTACGGCGAGATCACCCAGCACGACGTGAAGGTGCTGGAGCTCTCGGCGCTCAAGGGCGTCTTCGAGGACGTCGTCGACGAGACGGTGTCCTATGTGAACGCGCCCCTGTTCGCCCAGGAGCGGGGCGTCGAGGTGCGGCTGACCACCAGCTCCGAGTCGGCCGACCACCGCAACGTGGTCACCGTGCGCGGCACCCTCGCCGACGGCGAGGAGATCGCGGTCTCCGGCACGCTGGCCGGGCACAAGAACGTCCAGAAGATCGTCGCGGTCGGCGACTACGACGTGGACCTCGCGCTCGCCGACCACATGGTCGTCCTGCGCTACGAGGACCGTCCGGGTGTCGTCGGCACCGTGGGCCGCATCCTGGGCGAGGCGGGCATCAACATCGCCGGCATGCAGGTCGCCCGTGCGACGGTCGGCGGCGAGGCACTCGCCGTGCTGACGGTCGACGACACGGTGTCCCCCGCGGTGCTGGGTGAGCTCTCGGCGGAGATCGGGGCGACGTCGGCCCGGTCGGTGGAGCTGGTCTGATCCCGCCGTCCCCGGGAGCCCCGCCCCCGGGCCCCCGTCCGGACTGAAAGGCGCCGGGCGGCCGAGAACCGTCTCGGCTGCCCGGCGCCTTACCCGTCCTGCCCGTCTTTCCTGTCTTTTTCGTCGGCCGGGAGAGCAAGGCCGTCCCCGGCGCCGACACGGCTCCCGGTGATCAGATCACAGGCGGTGCGCCTTCAGCGCCATGTGCAGCAGGAGCCGGTCCTCGCCGTCGTCCAGGTCGAGGCCGGTCAGCTGCTCGATGCGGGACAGGCGGTAGTACAGGGTCTGACGGTGGACGCCCAGCTCGCCGGCCGTGCGGCCGGCCCGGCCCGCGCAGTCGAGGTAGGTCTCGGCGGTGCGGGCGAGTTCCCGGTGCGCCGGGGCGAGCAGCGGGCCGACGACGGGGTCGTGGGCGGCCCGCGCGGGGAGTGCGGTCAGGAGCCGGTAGGGGCCGATCGAGGTCCACCGGGCCGCCGGGCCGAACCGGGGCTCGGCCAGGGCGGCGCGGGCCGCCGCCGACGCCTCGCCCCAGGCGACGTCGAGTTCGGCGAGGCCGGC